>JBHJJI010000097.1:0-45069 GCA_050042805.1 Leptolyngbyaceae cyanobacterium | reverse complement strand
CCGGGCTGATCGCCGCAGTCGTCAGGCGGGCTTAGTCAGCTGAATGGCTTTTCCGGTTGCTGGCTATGGTGTACGACGCGGTTCCCGGTCGGAGCGATCGCTGTTAGTTAAATTTCTCAGCCAGACTTATCAAGAAATTGCCGGCACGCAGACATTCCATCACTTAGCCCAAACGGTCGATCGCCATTTATCTGAGCAGACCCCGTTATGGTGGGTCGAAACTGAGCCCGCGTCTCAGAGTCCAGTGGGTTGTTTGTGGTTAGGGAATGCGGTCGATCAGCAGCGCGGCGATCGCCATAGCTATGTGCTGGTGCTATATGTCTCGCCCGCACACCGCCGCCGAGGCATTGCCACGGCCTTGCTCAACCAGGCTCAGGCTTGGGCCAAAGCAAGAGGGGATGATCAAATCGGGCTACAGGTCTTTGCGAATAATCCGGGGGCGATCGCACTCTATCAAAAACTAGGCTATCAAACCCATTCCCTCTGGTTAACGAAACCTCTGTAGCAAAGACTTACTAGAGTCAGCAGCAGCATCTCGACTATCTATTATCGTTTACGCAGCTTATGAAATCGCTCAAAACGCTGCCTTTTTCCCCAAGACTCATGCATACGCAGTAACCTTTTTAGAGCGACCGCTGCCGAGGCACCATGATTTTTCAGCGAACGATTCAACGCAGCGATCTTCTGTGTTTCGCGCTCTTGTGGTTGGCAGCGCTGGGCTTGTTTTGCCTTGATCTAGGAGGCGTCCCGCTACGCGATTGGGATGAAGGCACCGTCGCTCAAGTCGCTCGCGAAATCAGCCAAGGCGGTACCTGGTCAGCTTGGCTACATCCACAGCTTTGGGGCGACCCCTATCTCAACAAGCCGCCCCTTTTTCATAGCCTCATTGCAGCAGCGTTTAAAGTCTTCGGCGTCCAGACCTGGGTGGCCCGACTACCGGGAGCGGTGTTGACCGCCACATCCGTACCGTTGTTATATCTTCTCGGGCGAGAAATTTTTCCCACGCGGACGTATGCGTTCCTGGGAGCAGGCATTTATCTGACCCTCTTACCGGTGGTGCGCCATGGCCGCTTAGCCATGCTAGACGGAGCCGTCACCTGCTTTTTTATTGCTCTATTATGGCTACTGCTGCGATCGCGCCGTCACTCAGCCTGTCATCTGGGAGTCGGTGTTTGCTTTGCTTTAATGTGCCTGACCAAAGGGATCTTAGGAATTTTGCTCCTTGCGATCTCCCTGTTGTTTTTGCTGTGGGACTCACCCTAAGCAGTGAGATCGTCCTATCTATGGATAGGTTTGGCCCTCAGCAGTTTGCCTGTCCTTGGTTGGTATTTCTTACAGTGGCAATATTACGGCCAGCCATTTCTAGATGTCACCTTACTCAACCAAAACTTTGAACGCGTCTGGAATGCCGTTGACAATCACCAAGGCCCCCCCTGGTACTACCTGCTGGAATTGCTGAAATATAGTTGGCCCTGGCTGATCTTTTGGCCGATGGGTCTCTGGCTCACCTGGCAATCGCGTCATCAAACTTGGGCCAAGCTTTTGCTCGTGTGGACTGTGGGGTATCTGCTCGCGATTTCGGTGATGGGCACCAAACTCCCCTGGTATATCTTTCCGCTGTATCCGGCGATCGCCCTCAGCATCGGGGTAGCCCTTACCGCTGCCTGGAACCGGTATCAGCATTGGAACGGTCGCAGCCTCGCCCTCAAACAGATTCCTCCAGTCTGGTTTTGGCTGCTGGCCCTGTTTAGCTTGGTGGGCCTGGCAGGCATCGTTTATGCGAGTCCGTGGGGAGGGGAGCCTTCAATTGCTTTAGCACTCACCTTTGGAGCCGTTGCGATTACGTCAGGCCTGGCAGCACTATTCAGCTCGCGTCAACAAACCCGGTTTATTCCGACGTTGCTGATAGGGCTTTATATTGCTCTCGGCAGCTTGATGATCTCTGAGCACTGGCTGTGGGAACTCGGAGAGTCCTTCCCGGTACTGCCCATCGCGAACCTCGTGAACGAGCAGGTGCCGCCAGAGCAACCAGTCTACATGGTCTACGGCTACGAACGCCCCTCGCTCAACTTCTATTGCGATCGCCGCATCATCACGCTACCGGCCGCAGAATTGGTAGCCCCCTGGCAAACGGTCAACCCGCTATACCTGCTGGTTCAAGACCCGACTCCTTTTCAGGCTGCCACTACTCAGTTCAACGAACTGGCCCGTGCAGAAGATTGGCATCTCATCTCAAACCAGGCCAGTTAATCTCCCCTTTTACTCATTGATCTACCGGTGCAAGACCTAACAATTTAGGAACTCCCAGGAATCAAGCAACCAGAGTTGCCGCAATGTTTCAAAGAATCGAGACAGTTAATTGCCAGTTTAGAGTTGTCCCTTCGCTTTCATCCATTTCAATGCTTCGCGGCGACTCAACGGGGCTAATTCAGTTGAAAATACAAATGATTTGACAGTTTCTGGCGCAGTTTTAGAGTATTCTCGCAGCGCCCAGCCGATCGCCTTTTGAATGAAAAATTCTGAGGAGACTCGATTTTCTTCCACCAGTGCAAACAAGAGTTGTTCGTCAGTATCAGCTTTGTAATCAAGCTGACACAGTAGCGTAGTGCGTCGTAGCCAAAAATTTTCAGAGCCCCGCCACGGCGCCAGGGTGCGATCGCGACCCTCTGGGTATTGTCGCAACAGCTTACCCACATTGTGGATAGCGATAGAATCCACCGTATCCCACCAGGACTTGGTCGTAATCAAATATTCCAGCAGCGGCACAGACGCCAACGTCAGCTTTTTTTGCAACTTGTCTAAGATACTGAGCGCCACATACTGATATTCCCGCTCAGGCCAGAGCCAGAGGACCTTTACGATCGCGTCAAGGTCCTCTGGCTCTGGCAACCCCTGTTCCGTCGTCAACTCTCGAAAAAGCCTCTTGACGGCAGGCGACTTAATTCCTAAGAACTCAAACTGATTTCGCATGTAGGCCTTCATCGAAACTGCGGCCTCAGGGTTCGCTTGTTGTTCATATAAGTGCTTTAAAGCCTGCAGGTATATCTCTATTGCCGCCATCTCAAACTCTGCCTCCAGCCACTTCACCCTGAACTCTCAACTGTTATACCGCTCTTGAATGCACCTCAAAACAAAAAGAGTTGCCAGACATCATGTTGACCGTCTAAAAAGCGCATAAAAAAGCGGCGCAGATATCTGCGCCGCCTGTCTTTCAGATTCAGTGAAACAATTTAACGGGTTCCCTATTCGAAAATTGCCGGAGCCGTAAGCGTAGCGACTCGCTCAGGCGAAGCGATCGCGCTGAACATTGGCTGACTGGGCTGATCCGCAATCAGCATTACGGTGTCTTGCACTCGGTCTAGCACCGCCACAGTTTTAGCATCGTAGGTCTGAGTCGCCAACTTAGGGTACAAACCGATACCAATGACAGGCACCAACAAGCAAGCCGCGATGAAGCCTTCACGGGGACGAATATCGAGCATCAAAGGTGTCTTCTCAACCACCTGGCCTGTGCCACCGTAGAAAATGCGGCGCAGCATGGAAAGGAGATAAATCGGCGAGAGGACCACCCCAACGGCCGCCAACACAATAATGCCAACTTTGAAGGTCGTGGTATAAGCATCGCTAGTCGCCATCCCTAAAAAGACAGCAATCTCACTGACAAAGCCGCTCATCCCAGGTAGGGCCAAGGAGGCCATTGCCGCTGCCGTGAAGAAGGCAAACGCCGCTGGCATTTTGCGGGCCATTCCCCCCAGTTCAGACATATCGAGCGTATGAGTCCGCTCGTAGGTCACCCCAGAGAGGAAAAACATCACCGCTGCAATCAAACCGTGAGACAGCATCTGCAATACCGCACCACTCAACCCAATGGTAGTAATGGCGGCGAAACCAATCAGCACAAACCCCATGTGAGCGATTGAGGAATAAGCCATGCGACGCTTCAAGTTGTCCTGCCCAAAAGCGTTCAGAGAAGCGTAGATGATATTGATCACCCCAAGAATCGCGAGGAAAGGAGCCACATACACGTGGGCATCGGGCAGCATCTCAATATTCATGCGGATAATGCCGTAGCCCGCCATTTTTAGCAGCACCCCAGCCAAAATCATGGACACTGCAGCGGGAGCCTCACTGTGTGCATCCGGCAACCAAGTGTGGAATGGGAAGATCGGCAGCTTGACACCAAAAGCCACCAAGAAACCAGCGTAAGCAAACAGCTGAAAGGGCAGTGAGTACTCTTTGAGAGCCAAATCGGCAAAGTTGAAAGTAACGGTGTCGCCGTAAAAGGCCATGGCCAAGGCAGACACCAAAATGAAGATAGAGCCGATCGCGGTGTAGAGGATGAACTTGGTCGCCGCGTAGCGTCGCTTCTTGCCGCCCCATATTGAGATCAACAAATAAACGGGAACCAACTCGATCTCCCACATCAAGAAGAATAAAAGAATGTCTTGACAGAGAAACACGCCTACTTGCGCACTGTACATCAGCAACAGCAGAAAGTAATAGAGGCGCGGCTTAGAAGAGATATTCCAAGATGCCAGAATCGCCAGTGTTGTCACCAAACCACTCAAAACCACTAAGGGCATCGATAACCCGTCAGCTGCCAGAGACCAATTCAAACCGATTTGAGGAACCCATTTATAAGATTCGACCAGCTGCAACCCAGAGTCTTGAAGCGAAAAGTACCGGGCGAACGTATAAATAATCAGCGCAAACTCAGCAAGTCCGACGGTCAGAGCGTAGTTTCGGATAGCCTTATTGTCTTTGGCCGGAAGTAACGGAATTGGCAAGCTTGCCAAGAAAGGAAAAAGGACAATCGTGGTTAACCACGGAAATTGTTCACTAATCATGACATTCACGTGAGTTCAAATGAACAGTTGCACATAGAACGCCGGTTTGCGCAGTTGTCTAGACCAAGGCTGATGGATACACCATTAAAGGTGTGTCTTCTCCTTCTCGCAGCGGCCTTACCCAAACCATAAAGGTCAGAGGAAGTCAGCAGATGATTCGAAAACTCTCGAATATACGATGACTAGGCGAACCAACCGGGAAATTCAGAGTGAGCATTTCTACTCACCGCAACGCATGGCCCTAGTATACGCAACTTCATTAACTTTTGCGAAGGTAGATTTACCTGATTCCTCCTTGATCTTTATCTGCATTAAAGTTCTGCAAAGGATTTCAGGACAAGAGGCTGTCATTGATGACAAAAATCAATATGAATAGACACTTCAAATTATGTAAACGAATGTCAATAGTATCGATTATAAAAACTCAGCAAAAATTCTCTGGAAACAAAATTTTCAGATCACGAAAGGTATCCTGACAAAAATGAAATTTTCTGATTCTGAGTGATTTCTGACCTATGGGCAGCGATGAATAATATGTTTTTTGCTATCAAAATATTTTCTGAAGGCGGCCTACGCTCATACCTCCAAGATGGACACTAACACTAGGAAGTTAAGCCCTCAGTCTCTTGTCTCGACTCAAGTCACACACACATAGCGAGTTGCTGCGATACTGAATGCTCGTAATCGCTCAATGGCAGTTCAGATTCTTATTGCGAGGAATATTTTCTTTGAGATACATGAATCTAAAATCAAAAAGAGCGCTTTCCTTGGAAAGCGCTCTTTTTGGCAGGCTTACTCAAAGTCGGATGATTCAGTAAACTTTACGGTAGAAAAGGCAGCGCAGCAACTTCTGCAGCTTGGGCAGGCAGTGAGGCAGCAGCTTCTTCGGGGCTTCCCACATTTGCTCCAACTGGAAGCGCAATTTCTTCGCCCCTTTCTTCTAAGACAACCAAGGGGGCACTACCCGGTCGGTTCTCAATTCGCTTGACTAACACCACACCATTTGAGAGGCGATCGCCCACTTTCACATAACGGCTCGTGGGCTCATTGGGAGCTTTGACAATGGCATAGGTCTGCCCATTAACACTTGCCACCCCAGAAACTTCGACTTGAGAAGCAGTGATAGTGGGCGCTGGCAAATCAGGTAGGGGCTCATTGGGAGCTGGCCCACCAGGCTGATTATTCGCACCTTCACCTGGTTGAGGCAGATTACCATTTGGCTGTCCCGCTGGCGGCGATGCATTGCCGCCAGCGGCATCGTCAGGTGCTGGGGGGTTAGGTCTTACGGGTGGAGCGATCGGCACGTAAGCGTAGGGGTCAGAGCGCTCTTGATCGATTTCCTTAACCCGTTCGTTTGGATCAGTGGAAGGTAACAATTCAGCGCGAGCGATTTCGGCTGCGGTTGGCAACCCTAGAAAAATAGCTTCCTTGAACAACTCGCCCTCACCCTCTGCAGGCACACCCTCAACCGCACCGTCTGCAGTGCCATCAAGTTCAGCATTGGGGTCAACAGGAATTTCTTGAACGGTTAAGTCATCAAGGTCGTCAGTCGCTTGGAAACCTTGCTGGGCTAGCCAACCTCCCAGAAAAGGTAGGGCAAGCAGCGTTGAGCCCAAGCCTGCTAAAACCATAAACAGGCTATTTCTTGCCCACTTACGGCTCCAGAACTTGACCCAGTAGACAATCATTGCCGGGAAAAACAATACAAAAGCGAGAAGCGTCAGTAGGCCCCAGACAGAACTCACCCTAAACGCATCGACAACTCCCGTGATTCCCCCGGCCGTCACCAACAGAGAACCAATAAGAACCAATATCAAAAATGCAATAGCGCCCATGGCTCCGCCTCCTCACCTTCCTTAGCTAATGCCCCTCAACAATAGCTCAGTTCACAATATATGGAACGCTTTAGACGGTTTCGTCTTCAGGTAAGGTGGTCATCAGGCTTTTAAGATGTTTTAGCCCTTGCTTGACTCGTCGAGAAACCGTCACAGAACTGATACCTAGCCGCTCAGCCGTTTCTTTTTGAGTGAGGTCTTGCAGAAAAACAAATTCCAAAATGTTACGAGTTCGCTCTTCAAGCTGTTGCAGTGCTTGGTGCAATCGCAGGCGATCTTCTTCAGCGAGCTGAAAACTCCGGTATTTCGGGTCGGGCAGCATATCCGATAGAGAAGCCGAGTCGGTTGCTTCATCGAGGATAGGGGCATCTAGGCTCAGCAAAGAACGGTTACGAATCGCCAACTTGACTTCATTCCATTCTTCAGCAGAAATTTCGAGGAAGCTGGCAATCTCTTGCTCGGTGGGTTGCCGATTCATTTGTGCCCGCAAGGTGTGAACCGCCTGCCGGGATTGATGAGCCAGCGTTTGCCATTTACGAGGAATGCGTACAGTCGCACTGCGATCGCGGAGATAATGCTGTATTTCACCGCGAATGTAGGGAACGGCAAATGAGCTAAAGGCAAATCCTTTGGCGAGTTCAAATCGCTCGATCGCTCGAATCAGACCAATACTGCCGACCTGCATCAAGTCGTCGAACGATTCTTCTGATTGACGCATCCATCGATGGGCTTCATGTCTGACTAATCCTAAGTTCAGACTGACCAAACGGTTGCGAATTTCAGGAGACTTCGACTGATGATAGAGCTGCAGCAACTCAGCCGTTTCACCTTTTAACTCTGAATGAATCTTGAGGGCCATACTGATCCCGTAACGAGTGGACTTACCTGTAGATGGAGCAGTAAAAGAAAAATCCTGCAGCTAGAACACTGATGGTTTTCGATGTAGGCCAGTAGATGCTTGTCAACTGTACCTCAAAATGCAAAAGAGATAAAAAGGTGATGCATATTCACGCCTCTTAGCAAGATAATCGATGATTCTAAGGACAACAACGTGATTTTCACGGATTTCGGAATCGCTGTCATATGGGAGGGGGTCTAACGCTGGTAATCTCCTCATCAAATCTTTATTTACTCATCATAAAAACCTGATTCAGACATTTTATAGATTTGGTTATTGTGGTCTGAGTGTGTCTCGGAACAAAGCTTTCACCTGTTGCCAAGCATCTTCAGTGGCAGCGGCATCGTAGCTGTTGCGGTGATCACAAAAGAAGCCGTGGCTAGCTTCTGGGTATCGATAAATACGGTGCTCGACGCTCGCTTGCTTCAAGGCTGCTTCAATTTGAACAATCTCTGCCGAAGAAATCAGGGGGTCTTGGAGTCCGAAAAAGGCATAAATCGTACCTTGAATCTGCGGCGTTTGATTTAGGGTAGGCGGGCCTCCCCCTGGGGTGAAGGTGCTAATACCAGCACCATAGAAGGAAGCCGTCGCAGCAATCTCGGGCAAGGTAGCGGCTAGATAAGCGACATGGCCCCCAAAACAAAATCCAATGCAGCCGACTTTTGCAGCAGAGCATCCAAAGTGACGATGCCCGTAAGCGATCGCGCCTTTAATATCTTGCAATAGTTCACTGGCTCGGGTGCCGTTTTTATATTCCCGACCGAGTGCTAAGTCAGCACTGCCATAGCCGACCTCAAAACCGGGCACTTGACGATGATAGATGTGGGGGGCGATCGCGATGTAGCCCTCAGCGGCCAGACGATCCGTCACGTCTCGAATGTGAGCATTGACCCCAAAGACTTCCTGAATAACAACGATGAGCGGTAATCCCTGGGCATCGGTGGGATGCGCTAAGTAGGCTGGAATCGTGACTCCGCCACTTTGAATCTCAATCGTTCGTGTTTGCATATCCACTGGAGTCCCCCGACTTTCTGGGCGTTATTGAAAGCGCATGTCACCGTCAAACATACCCTGTTGGGCAGTTTCGCGAATCCGCTATGCAGGACGCTTCTTTATGATAGGAATTGCCAGTTGTCGAGCGATAGAGTCTGTTTTGAGTTATGGGTCAAGCCATCGGTGTGATTGAGACCTCAGGCATGCCAGCAGCACTGGTGACGGCAGATCAATTAGGTAAAGCAGCCAACGTCCGCGTCATCGGTCTTGAGAATACGAATGCCGGTCGCATCAGCGTGTTGATTCAAGGCCATACGGGAGATGTGCAGGCGGCGATCGCGGCAGCGGTTAAGACCTTGAAATGTCATCCCGGCATGACTCTGTTGGGTCACCATGTGATTCCTTGTCCTGATGGCCAGGTCGATGTGCCTCAATGGCTGTTGGGAGGCCGTCAAACTGCCCTACAGGACAGCGTTGAGTGGCTGGATGATTGAGAATTAGCGGCGTAACGGCACGGATAGACGACTTTTATGCCAAAAAAGTGTCAAATTTTATTGAATTTACACTACTTATTGGAGTGAGTGATTCAGCCTTATGTGAGTAAGGTTGACGATAGTGCCGTGAAAACAGCAACTTTACGGCTAAAGTCACCTTCTGCGTCGGTGTTCCCTGGGAGAGCCAACTGTGCTTAAGTTTCACATTCAGACCGATAGCGAAATTCCCGCTTCGACTCAACTGTATGACCAATTGTGGTTCGCGATCGCGTCTCGTCAGTTTCCACCGGGTTATCGGCTCCCCAGCACGCGTCAATTAGCCATGCAAACGGGGCTGCACCGTAATACCATCAGCAAGGTTTACCGGCAGCTTGAGGAAGCGGGTGTGGTTGAGGCTCAACCCGGCTCAGGCATTTATGTCAGGGCACATTCTTCGGTCGAAAGTTCACGTCCCCATTTAGTGCTCTGTGACAAATTTCCCAAGGCTCGTAAAGTGGGTGAGGACGTGTTGGATGAGCTGTTGCGTCAAGGGTGCTCGCTCAACCAAGCGCGCGAACTATTTTTTGCGGAAGTGGATTGGCGCTTACGTTGCAGTGCCCGGGTATTGGTCACAGTGCAAAAGCAGGATCTAGGCGCTGGCGAACTGATTGTCAGAGAGTTGGAGACGGCTTTGCATATCCCCGTTCAGCTCGTGGCGCTGGAAGATTTAGCCGATGTGTTGTCTCAGGCGCGATCAGGTACGGTGGTGACCAGTCGCTACTTTTTGGCTGAGGCCGCGGCGATCGCCGGGCCGAAATCGGTGCGGGTCATCCCCATCGATATTTATGACTATAGTCGCGAGCTGGGTTTGCTCAAGGATCTGTCTCAAGATACCTGCCTGGGCATGGTGAGCTTGAGTTCTGGCATTCTGCGAGCGGCGGAGGTGATTGCTTACAGCCTGCGGGGCGAAGATATTTTGGTCATGACGGCGCAAACGGAAGATGCTTACAAGCTCAATGCTTTAGTGCGTAGCGCTCAGACTATCGTCGTGTTTGACCAGACCAGCCTGCCGTCTGTGAAACAGGCGATCGCCAGTGCCCGTGAAGATCTAATCAGATCGCCACAAATTGTCGTCTGCGAAAACTACATTGGCGAAAAATCGATCAATCTGCTGAAGCGGGAACTGGGGTTGGATGGCTAATCGCGTTCTTAACCTTAGGCAACACCGTGAGTTGCGTGCTGACCTTAAAGGACTGCCGATGCTGGGGAGAGCGGCCCAACTGGGCGATCGCAGATCGGTGTTTGGCAGTCCCGTACCCTTTGTTAGAGGCTAGGTCGTAACCGGGATAGCGCTGGTCTAACCGGACAATCAGCATATCGCGCCAGACCTTAGCCAAAATGCTCGCAGCCGCGATCGCAATACAGGTTTGATCACCTTTAATCACGGTTTGTTGAGGAATTCCGAGCTGAGGAACCGGCTGATTGCCGTCGATCAGGCACAACTCGGGAGCGATACTCAAACGGTTGACAGCCCGCTTCATCGCCAACAGTGAAGCCTGCAGAATATTCAGTCGGTCGATTTCGCGAGCACTAGCCAAACCAATCGCATAGGCCTGAGCCTGCTGCTGAATCGGCTTAATCAAGGCTTCGCGACGAGCGGGTGTCAGCCGTTTACTATCGGTAACACCCAAATCTACTAAAACAGCGGCTGTCTTTGCCGTCAAAATGACAGCCCCTGCGACTACAGGCCCAAACAGCGCGCCTCGGCCCACTTCATCAACACCCGCTGTTGTGATCACACAGGAGTTGTCCACTAAGGTCATGGCAAAACTATTCTGTCAGTGCTGACCGGCGGAAACTAGCCATCATCACCACTCGCCGATGACCGACGACGGCGACGGCGACGGGTCGTCGGCTGGGATTCCTCAACCTCAGCCTCAGCTATCGTCACTGCTGGCTCCTCAACCCGAGCGACTGGCGTGGGTTCAGGCTCAGAAGTTGGCTCTTCTACGGGCTCATCCGGAGCTAAATCAACGCTCTCAACCTCAGTGCCCGGTTCCACCTCAGTGACCGCTACGGCAGCCTTGGGAGATCGCGATCGCTTCACTAAAATGGGCGCTTCCGCTGCAGATGACGTTTCTGCCACAGATTCCACCGACGTTATGTCACTCTCGGTGACCGCGATCGGTTCGTTAATCTCTTCAGGTACTTTTTCTCCGGGCAAAATAACTTGCACAATGGTGTTCTTAGCATCTTTGACCTCTTGGGGACTCAGGATCAAAGGTGAAATACCCATCACCGCAAACACGCTTTGTTCTTCCGGCGTCATTTCAACCGTGACTTTCTCCGGAGGGGCCGGGGCCTTGCGTTCATTCCGAGCATTGCGACCGCGTCCAGAGCGGCTGTTAGTCGCCGCTGGCACAGCTGCCGCTGGCGTTTCTGGCGTCGGCACCGGCTCTGGAACAGGAGCGGCCGTCGGGGCGGGCGTCGGCGCATTTCTAGTACTATCGCCATTTCTGCCATTGCCGCGGTTTAGCGGCGGTGCATCGCGACGGCGGCGACGACGATTCCCCCGACCGCCTTTAGAATCCTGATAGTTGGGGTGATTGAGCAGGTCAAGTTCCTGCAGATCCGAATGGGGTTCTAGATCTTCTGACAGGTTCTCTTTGAGAGACGGATGTGCTCGGTTGCTAAAGCTCGTAGACTCGCGGCTGCTCTCGGTCGCGGGGACATCAACAGTCGCTGATTCACCCGGCAAATGAACGAGATGTCCGAGTCCACTGCAGGTGGGACAAGGGCGACCAAAAAGTTCATAGAGATTCTGACCTTGGCGCTTACGAGTCAGCTCGACCAGCCCTAGCTCCGAAAGTTGAGAAATCTGCGGTCTAGATTTGTCCGATCGCAGGGCGCGGTTAAAGGTTTCTAAAACCTGCAGCTGATCGCGACGAGCATCCATGTCGATAAAGTCAACGATGATGACGCCTGCCACATTCCGCAGCCGCAGCTGCCGAGCGATCTCTTCCGCCGCTTCGCAATTAGTCCACAAAACCGTCTCGCGAGCGGTCGCCGATCGCGTAAAGGAACCCGAGTTGACGTCGATCACGATGAGCGCTTCCGTCGGCTCAATGATGATGTAGCCACCAGACGGCAGATCAACCCGGGGTTGAATCGCTTCGCGAATGGCCGCATTGACCCGGAAGAATTCCAGTAGAGGCACGCGATCGCGGTGCTGGTCAATCAGCACCCCCGAGGGAATGCGACCAGCATTCCAATTCATCAGGTGCTGCTTGACCCGCTTGAGCCCTGTGTGAGAATCCGTCACGATGCGATTGACATCGCCGCTGTAAACGTCTCGCAGAACCCGCTGAATAAAGTCATCGTCGCGGTTGAGTAGTTCTGGGGGACGCTTGGTGACTGCCTCCTGTTGAATGGTTTCCCACTGCTTTTGCAGTGATTCCAAATCTTCAATAATGGCTTCTTCGGGAACGTCTTCCGCCTCAGTCCGAATCAGCAGGCCCATCCCAGGCGGCTTAAGCAAAATCGCCAAGGCCCGCAACCGATTACGCTCTTGCTCATTTTGAATCCGCCGAGAAAGGTTAACCCCTTTGCCATAGGGCATGAGCACCAGATAGCGCCCAGGCAGGGTCACGTTGCCCGTCAGTCGAGGGCCTTTATTCCCCGTCGGCTCCTTCATGATCTGCACCAGCACTTTTTGCTGGGGAGCCACGAGTTCGGTAATGGAACCCGCCGCTCGCTTGAGCCGTAAAGGCCCCAGATCAGTCACATGCATAAAGCCATTGCGTTCACTGTCACCAATATTGACGAACGCCGCGTCAATTCCGGGAAGTACGTTTTCGACAGTCCCTACATAGATATCGCCAACCTGGTGAGTTCCCGTGGCAACGATGAGTTCCTGTATCTGGTCTCCTTGAAAAACAGCAGCAATGCGATGCTGTTCAGCAATAACGATCTGCTTGGGCATTCAACATCCTCAAAACTCATAAAGACTCTTCTCCTTCCTCTAACGTCACAGGAGAGAATCAGCGAAACAATTCTGTCTTCAAAAGCGGCTGGGTTATTTCAAAAACAAAATAACAGCATCAAATGCATCAGAAAAAGACAGACGCCAGTAACGATCTGGCCTGAGCAGTCCAACAATCTCAGGAAATCGATTGAGCTGTTTTTCCCAATACCACCAAAATCTTTGTCGAATCTAAAAAATTCTGACAGAAGCCTTTGGTAATGCGTCTGCACAGGCTGCAAGTTGCTTGACAACGCTCAAACCTGAAAGCTCAGTCGCTTCTGTTGGGAGCATTATAGCGCTAGGCCGTCAGAAGCAACACCTTCAGGGCGAAGCCTAGCCTCTAGCCCTGAAGGGACACCCGCTAAGCGTCATTAACTTTCATGAAGCAATTGTGTCAACCAGCTGGAGTGCCCCTTAGGAAGCCGTCAAGACTGGCTCCGGTTTTCCAACTCTGGGTTCTGGTTTCCCAGCCTTGGGAGAGTCCACCTGGTTGAGCAATAGCACAATGACCGGATAGCGCTTGGGCAGTTCTTTGCGAATCAGTCGACGGAGCTCTGACTCGATGGCAGATTGCAGCCCGTCCTGATCCAAACCATTTTTCGAAGATCGTTCTCGCAAAACCCGCCCAATCAAATCGGCGACCTTGCTTTGGAATCGCTCAATGTTCAGAGTCTGAGAGATGCCGCGAATATCCACGTTAGGAGGCGTCATCAGCTTGCCTTGGCCACCGACAATCGCGGCCACGGTAATGATGCCGTCTTCAGCCAACTGCTGGCGATCGCGGAGGGTATCGCGATCAACCACGCCCTGGCGAGAAGAATCGACCAGCTCAATACCTGACGGCACCTTGCCTCCAACCCCAATGCTGTTTTGGGTCAGCTCAACAATGTCACCGTTATCAATGATGACCATGTTTTCAGCAGGTACCCCCATACTTTGGGCGGTCTGCGAATGCTTCACTAACATGCGGTGCTCGCCATGCACCGGTAGAAAGAACTTGGGCCGCGTGAGCGCCAGCATGAGCTTTTGATCTTCTTGAGCACCGTGGCCGGAAACGTGAATCCCTTGGTGCTTGCCATAGATGACCTTGGCTCCCTTCATCATCAACTTGTCAATGTTGTTGACGACCGAGATCGTGTTGCCGGGAATCGGGTTGGCCGACAAGACCACGGTATCGCCTTCCCGAATTTTGATGTCACGGTGAGAACCATTGGCAATGCGAGTCAGCGCGGCCATCGGTTCACCTTGCGACCCCGTCGTCAAAATCATGACGTCGCGATCGGAGTATTGCCGGAGATTGCGCAGGGGTTGAAAGCGGTCTTCTTCACACTTGATGTAGCCCAGTGCCCGCGCATGGGCAATCACGTTGAGCATAGAGCGGCCCAGGACAAAGACCATCCGATGATGCTTTTTGGCCAGTTCTAGAATCATATTGACGCGATGAACGGACGAGGAGAAGGTCGTCACAATGAGTCGTCCATCCGCTTGGGAAAAAGCTCGGTCAAGGTTGGGAAAGACCGATCTCTCGGAAGGCGTATGACCCGGCACCTCGGAATTAGTTGAGTCGCTGATCAAGCAGAGAACACCTTTCTCGCCATATTCCGCCAGCTTTTGTACATCGAAATATTCGCCATCCACTGGGGTGTGATCAAATTTAAAGTCCCCCGTGTGAATCACAACGCCTAGAGGCGTGTGAATAGCCACGCTGCAGCTATCAGCGATGGAATGGGTGTTGCGAATGTATTCCACCACAAAGGATTTGCCGAGGCGGACAACGTCGCGAGGGCGGACGGGCCGCAACTCGGTGCGATCGCTGACCCCAGCTTCCTCTAACTTGCCTTCTAACAGGGCCATGGCCAGACGGGGGCCATAAATCACAGGGATGTCAAACTGCTTGAGGTGAAAGGCAATGCCACCGATATGGTCTTCATGACCATGGGTAACAATCATGCCCTTGATCTTGTGCTGGTTTTCGCGCAGATAGGTCACGTCGGGCAGCACAATGTTGACCCCGTGCATGCCATCGGTCGGGAACGCTAAACCCGCATCCAGGAGAATAATTTCATCATTGATTTCAAACACACAAGTGTTTTTACCAATTTCGTGGAGCCCACCGAGGGGAATGATTTTGAGTTTTGAATCAGAGTTTTTTTGAGTCATATAGTTTCAGATCAAGTAAAGAGTGCCAAACATGGCTGTACAGAAAACTTTCAGAAAGCCAGAGGTAAAAAACTGGCTATAACAGGGAAAAAGGTTGCTTGATTAGGGTCAACGGCCTGCGGTGTCTTGAAACCGAAGCTGTCTTGGCGCACATGCCGTTCACATCGAAGCAATTAAAATTACCCGCAAAGACCTTTGTCGCGGTTCAGCAACAGACAAAACTGAGCTAAATCAATTGAAGCTGCGGAAACTGAAAGAATTGGAACGTGAGGCATAAGGTACGAAGAACCAGAATGAATGTGAGTGAGCAAGGCAGATGGAGTCTATTTGATTGTCAAAAAGCTTTGGCCGGTTAGGGCCTGAAATTAGAGAGTCAAGAGAGCTGCTGCAATAAGGACTTCAGCGCTTGCTGAACAACATCGCTCGCAGGTACCAGGGGAGAACGGAGAGAGCCGACTTGCCAACCCTGCAGCGAGAGCGCCGCCTTGACTGGCATGGGATTAGGTTCTAAGCACAGTGCTTTGAACAGGGGAAACAAGCTCAGATGTTCCTCGGCTGCTGCGTCTATCTTACCCGCTTCAAAGGCTTGAATCATACTTTGTAGGCGATTGCCCACCAAGTGGCTAGCGACACTCACAACACCGCAACCGCCAATTGCCAGCATTGGCAGAGTCAGAGAATCATCGCCAGAGTACAAAGAGAATGTTGACGGCACCTGCGACTTCAAATGGCTGGCGTAGTCGAGGTTGCCACTGGCTTCTTTAATGGCGACGATGTTTGCCACCTCAGTCAAGCGAGCAACGGTATCAACTTCTAGCCCACAACCAGAGCGCCCAGGAACATTGTAGAGCATTACCGGAGAGTCGGGTACCGCTTCGGCGATCGCCCTGAAATGGTGGTAAAGCCCAGCTTGAGGGGGCTTGTTGTAATACGGCACCACCTGTAGCGTGCCATCTAGCTGAAGCGCAGCGGCTTTTTGGGTGGCTTCGATCGCTTCTTGGGTCGAGTTAGAGCCCGTACCCGCAATAATTTTGGCGCGATCGCCCACTGCTGATTTAACACACTTAAATAGCTGAAACTCTTCATCCCACGATAGGGTCGGCGATTCCCCCGTCGTGCCACAAACCACCAAGCCATCACTGCCATTATCGACCAGGTAGGTAGCGAGTGCTTCTGCTACCGAGTAGTTGACACTGCCGTCATCCGCGAAGGGCGTCACCATGGCTGTCAATACTCGTCCGAAATATCCCACGCTGACACAATCCTTTCTCAGTTCAAGAGTGCTTTAAAGGCGAGCGCCGGTGCAATCGACTTAACCCTCCGGCCAGGTTCAGCAATACGATAGCAACCATCAGGCCGGAAGACCATAACCTTAAGAATGGATACCCACTAGGGCGCGTCATCATTTCACGGCCAAAGGCTTTGAAGCGAGGCATTCTCGCGCCTACAGCGAGGGCCAGGCAACGCCGAAAACCATCCCAAATCCAACATAGTGAAGCCCTTAGCATCATCGTCTCAAACGTGCACTCAGGATGGCAACACTGACCCTGAATTCACGACATCACTTGAGCGGTGGGCTTGAGCCACTGCTTTTGCACGAGCAACTCAGCGATTTGCACCGCATTGAGGGCCGCGCCTTTGCGAATCTGATCGCCGCTCAGCCACAGTTCTAAACCGTTGGGATGAGAGAGATCTTGACGGATGCGGCCCACCAAGACATTGTCTTGGCCACTGGCGTCTTGAGGCATCGGAAAATAGTTGGCCTGCCAATCTTCGACCAGGGTCACGCCAGGCGATTCCAGCAGCGCTGCGCGCGCGCGCGCCGGAGCGAAAGGAGCCGCAAACTCTAGATTAATGGCTTCGGAATGCGCCCTTAAGACAGGCACCCGGATGCAGGTGGCGGTAATCCGCAACGTCGGCTCGTCAAAAATCTTGCGCGTCTCGTTCACCATCTTCATCTCTTCTTGGCAGTAACCCGCCTCATCCAGCGGCGAATTATGGGGAAAAAGATTGAACGCCAACGGATAGGGAAACGCCTTGGTAGGAGGCTTAGTGCCCGCCAAAATCGCTTGGGCTTGTTCCTTTACCTCAGCCATCGCTTGCGCCCCGGCCCCGCTGGCCGATTGATATGTAGCCACCACCACCCGCTGAATGGGCTGAATCTGGTGCAGCGGCCAAATGGCCATCGCCATGAGAATGGTCGTGCAGTTGGGGTTGGCAATGATGCCTTGATGATCGGCGGCAGCTTGCGGGTTGACCTCGGGCACCACTAGGGGCGTTTGCGGATCCATCCGAAAAGCGCTGGAATTATCAATCACGACAGCGCCAGCCGCCGCGGCTTTGGGGGCCCACTCGCGGGAGATACTCGCTCCGGCGGACACCAGCACAACATCCACATCATCAAAGGCGCGATCGCTCAAAGCCTGCACCGTGATCGACTGATCGCGGAACACCAGCGTCTTGCCTGCCGAGCGGGGTGAGGCCAACAGTTTGAGATTGGCAATGGGAAACTGGCGCTCTGCTAACAATGTCAATAGCTCAGCCCCGACCGCCCCAGTGGCCCCGACGATCGCAACACGATATCCCTCAGACACGATTTTGTGCTCCTTTATCTCATTTATCCTTGCCGGACTGCCTGATGCAGCCCCCGCTGCTGCTCTTACAAAAGAGGCTACCAAGATCTCTGACGAATCGATTTGGAGACCCTGATCGCTCCTTGAATAGTCTCATCTTATCGAGTGACTGAGTCTTCAAAAGGTGTCACCCACAAACCGCATGTAGTTGGCCCCGTGAATGCAGTATGATAGCTAACTGCCGTTAAATTTCAACAGCTCTAGTCTCGGAACGACCTTCCTTTTGCAGGGGTGTTCTTTTAGATTTTCGACGATATTGCACAGGAAGTAGGACTCTTTCATGAAAGTTACTCAAGAACAACTGCCCGACAGTCAAGTGGGGCTAGAAATTGAAATCCCCGCTGAGGTTTCTAAGCAGACCTATGAGAAAGTCCTGCAAAAGCTCATCAAAACGGTTCGCATTCCAGGGTTTCGACCGGGCAAAGTACCCCGTCAGGTGTTTCTGCAGCGATTTGGCACAGCGCAAATTAAGGCCACTGCCCTAGAAGAGCTGGTGCAAACGGCGGTTGAGCAGGCGATTAAGCAAGAATCGATTGAGGCGATCGGCAACTATCAACTCACCTCCGAGTTCGAAGAGCTGATTCAGCAATACAGTCCGGGGGAAGTGCTGACCTTTCAAGCCTCGGTGGATGTGCCGCCTCGGGTGACGCTGGCCCAGTACACAGGCTTGAGCGTACAGGCCGAAGAGATCAAATATGACGACAGCCAGGTCGATGAAGTCCTAGAACAATATCGGCTCAACTTGGCGACCCTAGTGCCGATCGAAGATCGCGGCGCGCAAATGGGCGATGTCGCTGTTATTGACTTTGCTGGCAAGATTGAACAGGCAGATGGCACCTACGAAGCCTTTGAGGGTGGCAGTGCCGAAGACTTTCAGCTAGAGCTTAAAGAAGGCGGCTTTATCGACGGATTTGTCGAAGGCATTGTGGGCCTGACGTTGGATGAAACCAAAGAACTGGAACTCACCTTTCCCGAGAGCTATCCTCAAGAAGATTTGGCCGGTAAGGCGACCCAGTTTACCGTCACTCTGAAGGAACTCAAAGAGAAAGAATTGCCCGAGCTGGATGATGATCTCGCCGAAGAGGTCAGTGAGTTTGAGACCCTAGCGGAGCTGCGCACTTCTTTAGAGGAGCGCTATCAAACCGAAGCTGGGGATAAAACTGAAAGCAATCAATTTGAAGCGCTTTTGGATGAGTTGCTCAAGCACTTGGACGCTGAGATTCCCGAAACGCTGATTCGGCGTGAAGCGAACCACCTGGTGCAACAAGCTGCTGTTCAGCTCAGTCGCCAGGGGATTGACATCAACAAGATGCTGACCCCCGAGATTGTCGAAAACATGCGCGATCGCTCTCGCCCAGAAGCGATTGATCGGCTCAGACGCACCCTAACGCTGGGCGAAGTCGCCAAGCAAGAATCCATCACCATTGAAGACGCTGACCTCAAAGCGCGGATGGACGAAATGATGGAGGAAGTTAGCAATCCTCAAGAGGTGGATCAAGATCGTCTCAAGGAAGTCGTCAACGAAGAGCTGCTCCAGGAAAAAATCTTGAAATGG
The DNA here is from genome assembly GCA_050042805.1 of Leptolyngbyaceae cyanobacterium. Taxonomy (GTDB): domain Bacteria; phylum Cyanobacteriota; class Cyanobacteriia; order Phormidesmidales; family Phormidesmidaceae; genus Halomicronema. Next base: position 25,651 of record JBHJJI010000097.1, on the reverse strand, counting down.
CTGTTGGCAAACAACACCGTAGAGCTGGTGCCCGAGGGCACTTTGACGGCAGCTGACGCCGCTGACAGTGAAGCGACAACCGAATCAGCCGCCGCATCGACCACGATTGAAGCCGAAGCCACCCCTGTTATAGAAGCGGATGAACCAGCGTCGGATGAACCAGCGTCGGAGCCCGAAGCGGCAGCCGATGCAGCCCCTGACGCAGAACCGGAAACAGCGGCAGCTTCAGACGATACCTAATCCTTAAAGCCGCGATGGGTGGCAGCGTCTAAAATAACCGATGAATTTGGTCAAGTGTTTAGACGTTGCCCTGCAAACTCAAAGATTGATGAAGCCAAAGAACTGCCATAACGGCAAAACTGTTCTAAACTTTGGGCGGAAACGCGGTGGGTTTCTGAGAAGCTGATTCCTAGGTTCTCAGGTACGCTTGCCGAGCCTTGAGGCATAATGGTCTCAGAGTTGCTGCTGAGCTTTTTGGCAGTGGTTCTAAGCTTTTGAGGATTTGCTGATGAACAGGTGAGTGATGAACGCGGGTCTCGCCACCGGAATCGGAGCAAACTTTGAAAAGCATTGACGTCAGAAAATTAACCGGTTGAATGGTGTTGCAATCTTTAACAAACCACCCTATCTCTAGTCAGAACCGTCTTTCTCAAGGGCTGCTGAACATGCTGCCCATGGTGGTAGAGCAATCGGGTCGAGGCGAACGGGCATTTGATATATACTCGCGCTTGTTGCGAGAACGCATCATCTTTTTGGGCACTCCCGTGAATGACGCGATCGCCGACGCGATTGTCGCTCAACTCCTATTTTTGGATGCCGAAGAACCCGAGAAAGATGTCCAGATCTACATCAATTCGCCGGGGGGATCAGTGACTGCGGGGATGGCGATTTACGATACGATGCAGCAGATTCGTCCCGATGTCGTGACCATCTGTTTTGGGTTGGCTGCCAGCATGGGCGCGTTCCTGCTGACTGGGGGGGCTCCCGGCAAGCGGTTGTCGCTGCCGAGTGCTCGCATCATGATTCACCAGCCGCTCGGGGGAGCCCAAGGGCAGGCCGTTGACATCGAAATTCAGGCGCGAGAAATCCTCTATCACAAGCAGCGCCTGAATGAACTGATTGCCCATCACAGCGGCCAATCTTTAGAGCGGATTGAGGCAGACACTGAGCGGGACTTTTATATGTCTGCGGCAGAGGCGAAGGATTACGGCTTGATTGACCAAGTGCTCGAACAAGACTCACTGACCATGGCTACGGCGGCTGCGGCATCGCAATAGGGGTACACCATGTCTAAGTACGACTCCCATCTCAAATGTTCCTTTTGTGGCAAGTCACAAGAGCAGGTTCGGAAATTGATAGCTGGGCCTGGAGTCTACATTTGTGACGAATGTGTAGACTTGTGCAACGAGATTTTAGACGAGGAGCTGTTTGACTCTGGGGCCACGGTGCCGCAGTCAGTGCCCCGGCGCGAACAAACACCAGAACGACGGCGCACCCCTTCACCTATCGCCTTTAACCAGGTACCCAAACCGCGCGAGATCAAGAACTATCTCGATGAGCATGTAATTGGTCAAGACGAAGCCAAAAAAGTGCTGTCAGTTGCGGTTTACAACATTACAAGCGCCTGAGTCATCTGCAAAGTCAAGGCGACAATGCGGATGAAGGCCTTGAAATTCAGAAGGCCAACATTTTACTCATTGGCCCCACGGGCTCTGGCAAAACGCTGCTAGCCCAGACGCTGGCGAGAATCCTGGACGTGCCGTTTGCCGTAGCAGATGCCACGACGCTGACCGAAGCGGGCTATGTCGGCGAAGATGTGGAAAACATCCTGCTGCGGTTGCTGCAGGTCGCAGATTTAGACGTGGAAGAAGCCCAGCGCGGCATCATCTACATCGATGAAATTGACAAGATTGCTCGCAAGAGCGAAAACCCCTCGATTACCCGGGACGTCTCGGGCGAAGGGGTACAGCAAGCACTGCTGAAGATGTTGGAAGGAACCGTTGCCAACGTGCCCCCTCAGGGCGGTCGCAAGCATCCCTATCAGGACTGCATTCAAATCGACACAAGCAATATTCTATTTATTTGCGGTGGAGCGTTTGTCGGTCTCGACAAAATGGTGGAGCAGCGCGTGGGCAAGAAATCCATGGGATTCATTCAACCCGGCGACAGTCAGTCATCTCGCGAGAAGCGCACAGCCGATGTTCTGAAGCAGTTAGAGCCTCAGGATCTGGTCAAGTACGGCTTGATTCCAGAATTTATTGGCCGAATTCCAGCCACGACGGTGGTTGATCCCCTGGATGAAGATATGCTCGTGGCCATTATGACCGAGCCTAAGAACGCACTGGTCAAACAATTCCAAAAGCTGATGGGCATGGACAACGTGCAGCTTGAGTTTAAGCAAGATGCGGTGCGAGCGATCGCCCGCGAAGCCTATCGCCGCAAAACCGGAGCCCGCGCCCTACGCGGTATTGTCGAGGAACTGATGCTCGAAGTGATGTATGAGCTGCCCTCCCGTAAGGATGTGAAGCGCTGCATGATCACCCGCGAAATGGTAGAACAACGCTCTACTGCTGAACTGCTACTGCACCCGTCCTCTTTGCCGAAGCCTGAGTCTGCCTGACGCGTCCTAAGATGCCCTACGTTTCAGTTGCTGAAGTTGACCACTACTACGAATGGGTTACCGAAACGGGTAATTCACCATCGGGCAGCAAGCCCGTCATGGTTTTTATTCACGGTTGGGGGGGGTCCTGCCGCTATTGGCGCTCCACAGCCCGAGCGTTGAGTCCGCAATTTGACTGTTTGCTTTATGACATGCGCGGGTTTGGGCGATCGCACATTGCCGCCGTAAACCGCGAGATGGTGTTGGCACGGGGCTATGAACTCGAAACCTTTGCTGATGATCTAGCCGAACTGCTAGAGACATTCAACCTAGAAACGGTTTGGTTAAATTCCCACTCGACCGGCGCTTCCGTCGCAGTCTTCTTTTTGAATCAGTATGCCCATCGGGTTGAGCGGGCGATTCTGACCTGCAATGGCGTTTTTGAGTACGATAAAAAGGCCTTTGAGGCATTTTATAAATTCGGCGGCTACGTTGTGAGCTTCCGTCCGGCTTGGCTCAAGCGGATTCCACTCGCCCCGCGTGTGTTTATGTCACGTTTTCTTAGCAGTCCGATCCCCGCCGCTGAAAAAGTCGCTTTTCTCGAAGATTATTTAGAAGCCGATGGCGATGTGGCCTTGGGGACGGTCTACACTGCGGTGAGTAAACGGGCGACCGAAGTGATGCCCGTCGCCTTTGAGCAAATTACGGTGCCCAGTCTCTTGGTGTCAGGGCAATACGACCAGATCACGCCCGCCAAGTTGGGCAAGGCGGCAGCGGACTTGAATCCTGAGGCGATCAAATACGTCGAAATCGCCAACACGGGTCACTTTCCAATGCTAGAGGATCCACAAACTTACCTGAGAGAAGTCCATACCTTTCTCAAAGCCACTTAATTTAACTACAGATATTAAACTTTCACGGTTAGATAGACGTCTGAGGGCGATCGCACCGGTGATAATTAAGGGGTTTGACTGCGAGTCAGAGCATCTTGTCAGCTTCTTAATCAGGGGCCGGTATCGTTGTTCTGGATGGTCGTCCAGTGAGCCCTGAGCACAGGTTGGATGCCTGATCAGGGAATCCGCTTTTAGGCCATCATCACTCGGCCCCTGCTCGCTCAAAGCCTGGTCTCGCGCTGACGACAATTAGCTTGCTTAACCTACCAAGGAATCATCTCTATGACCGCTTCCCTATCCGCCCCCCTCGACACTTTTACGGCTATTGAAACGCGGCGAGCGATCAAGGCTTTTAAGGACGAGCCAATTCCGGCCGATATGCTGCGCCGTTTGGTTGAACTGACGGTAGCGGCACCGAGTAGCTACAACCTGCAGGATTGGCGCATTGTGCTGGTTCAAGGTGCTGACCAAAAGCAGGCTTTGGCAGAAGCTGCCTTTGGTCAAGCGCAAGTGCTGCAAGCTCCCGTCACCTTTGTGTTTACAGCAAGCACCACCGCTTGGCAAAACGACGAGCTGATGGAAACCATCTATCAAACCGCTTTAGACCGAGGTGCTTGGCCCCCAAAAACCGTTGACTATTTCAAAACTGCGATTCCCCAGTTTCAACAAAATCTGGGCGCCAAGGTGCGTGAGTATGCAATCAAAGATGCCATGATTGCAGCCACCCACACCGCCCTCGCCGCTGAAGCCATGGGGCTGTCCTCCTGCTTTATGAACGGTTGGCAAGAAGACAAAGTGAAAGCCGTCATTGGCGCTGCTGACGATCCTAATATTTGTGTCGCGCTGTTGCTCCCCGTGGGCTACCCCGCCGAGTCCCGCAAAAATCCGGGTCGGCTACCGCTTGCAACCAACATTTTTGTCGATCAACTGGGCAACAGCTTCGACGGTTAGGCAATTTCCGAGAAAGAATATACCGGCACTGTCAGGGCGGGTTTAGCGAGTCACCTTCATGATCATCGCTACCAGGCATCCACAAAATCCGCCCCTACGCGGATCATCTTTGCTAGAAATCTCCTGAGTATCGACGGAGCAGGGTTCTAGCAACATGTAAGTCTGTTTAGGGGAATGGTCGATACGTGTGTCCCGGTAAAAATTCAGCATCCTGACTTGGGTCTTCGTGATCAACCCAGAATTTAATTTGATGTGAGTGGCGATCGCCCGCTATCTGAGGCAGGTGATGATGCTGTCCAATAGCTGGTTGGGCAATACGAGCAACTATCTCAGCGTGGAGGTTGCAGTCAACATTCGTAAGCTAGGCACGCTGCCTGAGTCCCAAGAAGCGGGGCAATCCCAATTCTCAGCGGACTCCCCATGCAATTTTGGCAACGTCAGGTAGACGAGAAGCAGGGGGGCAAACTAGTGCAGCGTCAACTCTAAGAATTACGGTGAGTAGCTTATGAAAAGCTTGATATGTAAAGCTTCCAGAAAAGGGCAACCCTAAAATTTAGTCTTGACAGACCACTAGTGTTTTATTTTCAAGCATCCTTAAGCGCGCGGCTTTTCTGAGCGAATTTCCCAAACAGTCAGAGAACTACCAGGGCAACACTTCACCATTGCTGTGCCAAAAGGTGCCGGTGTTGTCAAGGGTCAGCGCGTCGATTCTCGCCAGCAGACCCTTGACCGACTCTTCTGGAGTGATGCCATTTTGGGTAAACCCCGTCATGCGCGTGCTCACTAGGCCCGGATGGAGGATTGCAACCGCGATCCCCTCGGACTTCAAATCGTGAGACAGAGACTTGCCCGCCATCGATAGCGCCACTTTAGACATGCGATAGCCGTAGGAGCCCCCTGACGTGTTGTCGTCAATCGAGCCCATGCGGCTGGTCATCAACGCAACTTTGCTACCAGCCTTGAGGTGGGGTAACAGCGCTTTAGTCAAACGTAAGGGACCGATCGCATTCACTTCAAACTGCTGGCGAATACTCTCAATATCGAGGTTATCCAGACTCACCCGGTTGATAATGCCTGCATTGTTGATCAGCACATCTAGCTCAATCCCCTGCAGTTTGTTCGCCAGCTCAGCGACTGACGTGTCAGAGGTGATGTCAACCCCCGTTTCCACCCGAATGCCTAACTGATCCAGCGCTTCTGAACTAGAGCGGCAAACGGCGATGACATCATCCCCTCGCTGTTGCAACTGCTTGCAATATTCGTAGCCGATGCCGCGATTGGTGCCGGTGACCAAATAAGTAGCCATGCGATCGCTCCCCCGTGAGCTTAAAAGTTTTTACCATTGAGATCGTAGCCTCATCTTTTCTCCCACTGATGACTTCTATCCACGGGAGGAAAAGCAGACAAAACAAACTGGATCCGCCATTGAACCCTCCAACACCAATATCCGTGCAGTATTGAGTCTGTGACTGATCTGATGCTTGAATCGGCAGTCGACTCATGGCGATCGCCTGCTAAATTCACCTTTCCCAAGGGCTACCCGGTTAAATCTCAAGTTCTGCAAGTTCAGTCAATAGCGGGTTTTGTTCAACCCACACGGAGACAGAACCGCCGTTGCAGCGGAACTCAGCCCACCCATGCTCATTCGTATAAATCGGTTCTTTGATATGGCCGGTGATATCAAAAAAGACCTTGTGCCGCTTGCCAACTTCCATCCATTTGCTGCCGCTCGGGCCGGCACTCAACATCACCGCCATCGCATAGGGATGTTGCTCAGTCCCCAAGCGTGTCCAGCCGATGGTATTGAAATGGTCGATGTAGTCATACTGCGGGCCGTAGGCGAAGTTTTGTCGGGCAAACAACAGGCGATCGAGTATCCATCGGTGGGAATCCATCCAGATCTCGTAAACGTTGCCGTCGGGAGCCTTGTCTGTGTAGTGAGCGCCGTAGTAATCAGCGTAAAACACACAGGGATAGCCCTGTTCGCGCAGCAAGATGATGGCATTGGCCAAAGGCTTAAACCAACCTTCCACAATGGATTCCAGCGCTTGTAGGGGCTGCGTATCGTGGTTTTCGACCAGCGTCACCGCAAACAAGGGTAGCTCTTTCATCAGGGTGCCATCAAACAGTCGCCGCATGTCGTAGTGGCCGCCCGCCTTGCTGGCTTTGTGAAAGTTGTGATGTAGGGGGGCATCGAACAGATTGAGTCGCCCGCCCGCATTGCCGATATACCAGCTCAACGTGCCAAAATCGTAGGTCCAATATTCGCCTACGCAAAATAGGTCACGGCCTGTATGGGCTTCTAAATGGTCGAGCCACTCGTTAAAAAAGTCGCCATTGATGTGCTTAATCGCATCGAGGCGAAAGCCATCAGCGCCAATCTCATCGAGCATCCATTCGCCCCAATAGTTCAGCTCACCCCTGACTTCGGGATGGTTCATATCGAGGTCGCTGCCCATGAGGTAATCGTAGTTGCCACCTTCGAGGTCAACCTTGGTTTCAAAGCTTTTGTCAGCCATTTTCCAAACGGCTTTGAAGTCGGGCTCATAGCTGTTGTAATCGACGGAGTCAAAGTGGTACCAGTGCCACTTCATCGTGGAATATTTGTCCCCCCGATTGGGGAAATTAAAGCCGGTCCAAGCTTTGATGGTGCGAGCCTCACCCAGGGGACGATTGCGATCTCGCGGATCGTAGGGAATGGCCAGGAACTCTTCTTCATAGTCAGCCGCCATTTTGTGATTGAAGACCACGTCGGCGTAGATCTGAATGCCGTTTTGTCGGCAAGTTTGCACCGCATCAACATATTCGTCTTTGGTGCCGTACTTGGTGCGAATCGTATCTCGTTGTTCAAACTCACCCAGATCAAACCAGTCATACACGCCATAGCCCACGTCATAACTTCCCCCAATGCCTTTGTAGGCGGGAGGCAGCCAAAGCGCGGTAAACCCAGCGGCGGCCAGTTCTTTGGCGTCGGCTTTGAGCTTTAGCCAGTGGGTGCCATCCGCAGGAATGTACCAATGAAACCACTGCATCATCGTGCCGTTAAACTCGGCAGGTGCTTTCTTGTCGGCGATCGCGGCAGCATTCGTCCCTAACCAATCCTGCAGAGCATATTTCGCGGTGTCGCGGGTCTCAGCATCCAAGTTTTTACCAATCGCGCTGAATTGTTCTTTAAGGGTTTGAAAAGGAGATGGCATGGCAATGGGCATTACGAAAGAACAAATTATCTGACCAGAGGATTCGAACAGATGACGCTATTCGAATGCTCAATCAACAGTTAACGAAGGAGATTTCTGAGAAAGACTATATCGGCACTGTAAAGGGCGGGTTTAGCGAGTCATCTTCCTGATCATTGCTACCCGGAACCAACAAACCCCGCTCCTACGGATATCGTCTTTACTAAAAATCGCCTAACGGTCTGCAGTCTACAAAATTGCGCTGTGCGCGACCAGACGCTGCCTAAGTCAAAAAAAGATCATAGGCGGCACGCGTCATAACCCATGACTGCAGCTCGTTGGCAACATCAAGGTCAGGGGTGGGACTGTGCGCTCGGATCGGGCAACTCATGGCCCGCCCCCGACCTGATGAGCCGGTCAATTTTTATCGCGCCAACAGCATACTACTGACCTCAAGCCTGACGGCATACCCCTATCGGCAAAAAGTGATTTTCGATACAGTGGAATCATTTCCTAGGGCTGCCTGTCAACAAATACTTCACAAATTGTCACGAAAGTTATCGATTTTTGCTACAGATTCCGAAGAAAACCCTAAAGCTTCGACGGAATTAAAATCAGGCTTCCTAAAGTGATAGCAATCCACCCAGCGATAGATCTGAGGATTTTGATTTTGATCGCGTGCGATCGCTCAATTTAGCTGATCGGCTGGTACCGGGATTTTGATTGCACTTACTGAGTCTATGTCAGCCAACATTCCCTTTGATATTGCGCCGGATTCTCGCCATCAGCCCTCTGACGCGGCTGCGATCGCTGCCCCTGTGCGGATTCGGCGATTGGTTTGGAAGCTCGCGATCGCGACGCTGGCCTTAATGGCCGTCGGTAGTGCCACGCGGGTGATGAATGCGGGCTTGGCCTGCCCCGATTGGCCCCTGTGCTACGGCCAGTTGGTACCCAGCAAGCAGATGAACTTGCGGGTGTTTCTGGAATGGTTTCACCGCCTAGATGCTTCGCTGATTGGCTTAATGTCAATTTGGCTGGCCGTGCAGTCCTGGTGGTGTCGTCGTGACCTGCCTCGGTGGATGCCCTGGGCCGCACTGGGGGCAGTGTTTTTGATCCTGGTGCAGGGAGCATTGGGTGGGCTGACCGTCACCGAGCTGCTGCGGTTTGATATCGTCACCGCTCACCTGGGTACCGCCCTCGCCTTTTTGGTCACGCTGGTGGTGATTGGCTGCTGCCTGACGCCCTATCGCGGCGTAGGCACAGCGGGCAATTTGGCTAGTGTGGGTGTGGTGGCAGCGGGTTTGGTGTATCTGCAGTGCTTGTTAGGCGCATTGGTGGGCTCTCGCTGGGCGGCGCACCAATGTCTGGGGCTGTCACAACTGTGTCAAGTCATGGATAGCCATTTGCTTGGCGTCGTACCGCCCACAATCGCCATCTTTACGCTACTACTCGTTTCCTGGCGGACACCAGCATTGCATCCCTGGCTACGGCGACTGACGGTGGTCATCGGCACGCTGCTATCTCTGCAGATTGTGTTGGGCATTGCCACCCTGCAAATGCATCTGCAGGTTGAGCCGCTCACGGTGACACACCATACCATTGGGGCCACCCTGACCGCCGCCCTCGTGGCGTTTACCGTCTTAGCCTGGCGCGATCGCGCCCAAAGTTTCCCCGCTCCGATTTCACTCAACCCGTCGCAAACGCTGTCCTAGAGCAACGAACGACGGCCTGCAACTTTTCCCTCAACTAAATTGTTCAATAAGGATTGACCTGCACATGCAGACTTCTCCCGCCTGGCAAAGTCCTACACCTCACCACGAGACCTTTTGGCAAGTTTGCCGGAGCTATTGGCAACTGACAAAACCGAGAATTATCCCCCTCCTGCTGATTGAGACCGCTGCGAGCATGTTGGTGGCCGCCCATGGCACCGTTGATCCATTACTGCTCTTGGTGACGCTACTGACCGGTGCGCTCGCTGCCGCTTCAGCGCAATCGATCAACTGCATTTATGATCGCGACATCGACTTTGACATGGAGCGGACGCGGCATCGACCAATTCCGTCGGGCCGTATTCAACTGCGCGATGCGCTGATTTTTGCGGTGGCGCTGGCGATCGCGGCGTTTTCCCTCCAGGCGATGGTGGGCAATGTACTCAGCGCCGTTTTAGAGATGGTGGGCATTGCGATTTATGTCGGCGTTTACACCCACTGGCTCAAGCGGTCGTCGACCCAAAATATCGTCATTGGCGGGGCTGCGGGCGCGATTCCACCCTTGGTGGGCTGGGCTGCGGTGACTGGCGAACTCAGTTTGGCCGCTTGGTTATTTTTTGCCATCGTCTTTATCTGGACGCCACCACACTTTTGGGCACTGGCCTTGGTGATTCAAGATGATTACGCCAAAGTCGGCGTGCCCATGTTGCCCGTCATCGCCGGTGACGAAGCGACCGCCAAACAAATCTGGGCCTACACGCTGGTGCTGGTACCGATCACGCTGATGATGACAGTGCCACTCCATGCAACCGGTTGGGTCTACGGCGCGATCGCCACCTACCTGGGCTGGATTTTCATCAAAAAAGCTTGGGGTCTTTTGCAGTCGCCGAGCGATCGCGACCAGGCCAAGTCGCTGTTCAAATACTCCATCCTGTACATGATGGCGCTATCGGCGGGGATGGTCATCGATAGCCTTCCCATCACTCGTTCGGCAGTCATGGCGATCGGTCATCAAGCCTATGAACTGGCGAACACCCTGATTCCAACGGTCATGGGTTAGATTCACCCCGAATGTCACTCAGTGTTATGCCCCCCATGGGAGTGACGCTGAAGTCGCATGAACGGTTAGTCTTAGTCGAAAAAATTAAGCCTCGGTCTCTGACAGGGTTAGAGAGACCGAGGCTTTTTCAATAACAGGGATTTACTAACAGTCTTGATTGATCAACTAGCCGATCATCTTGAACACTCACAGACCTTGCGGCGTTTCCCCTCGCGATCGCTCTGAACTGAGAGTGATCGCCAGAGTCCTCGCCTCAAGCTTTCTTACGCTTGAGAGTAGTGGTACCTACGGCACCCACAACCAGCAGGGCTAAGGCCGTAGCGGGTTCAGGGACATCAGCACTTTCCGCTTCGTTAGCGGTGAAGCTCAGGCTGTCAAAGCCCAGGAAGGGATCAAAGGACTTGTTATAGGTAGCGTCACCCTTTTGAAAATCGAAGGTGAGTTTGACAGAGGTGATATCTTCACCTTGGACAGCGAGATTAGTCCGGCCAAATTCCGTGACTCCGTCAGGCGAAGTGGCATCGCCGCCAGAGACGTTACCCCGACCCGAAAGAGAATCTTGTCCAACTTGTTGGTCACCGCTGTAGGCGGTCAAGAAAACGTTGTGCCCTTGAGCCCCAAATGCATTGTAATCACCGTAATCCAACATCAGCAGGGAAAAGTCAGAGACGGTCACACCTTCAGCGAACGTAAATTCGAAGCTATTATTGCGATCGCCTTTTCTGGTACCGACTTCAGAGAAACCGCCAAAGCTCAGTCCACCGTTGATTCGAGTACCTGTGTTGGATTGGTATGACCAGACATCGTCGGTCTTCTCTGAACCTTGAAAAATTGCGACAGCATCACTGTTGATAGCATCAATATTGAGCAGTTCGTGGACAGTCCCGAGACCTTCAACGCTCTGACCAGCCTCAAACTTCGTGAAATCGTCAACAACGTAGCTGGCAGCTTGCATCGGTTGCTGCACAGCAAAGGCTCCAGCGATCGCCAGACCGGCAAGTGCCAACTTAGACCCAGTGTTAGAAAATTTCATGGATGGTAACTTCTTCTTTCCGAATACGACATTGATGTTGGGTGCTCGAACCCAGTTCTGAACTGACTTTTGGCACGTTTTCAGAATATTGGGATACCCCCTATGACTACATCCGGAAAAGTGAGTATCGAAATGTAAAGCTCCGACCCGCGATCGCCCCCGCTCTACGAACTGTCGGTAACGGTATCGTCCGATACAAATCAAGTCGTGCTCACAGTTAGCCGTCTAGGCTGATGGCCTAAACGGCTCGCCTGCGGTCATTTAGGGATGTTGGAAGTCTTTGCAGTAGGGAGTGAACTTCAGTAAGAGCCGATAGCGGCACGGCGAAAATAAATTTGCCGACAAAATTTCAGTGTTTCTGGCTAAAGAGGCCATGAGGTCACTGGTCGGAGCAGACTTTTAAGACACTCCGAAAAGCCTATGAGATATAAACTCTGGCAGTTTTTTGAGAGCTCACAAAAATTCTGTCTGAACCCGCCACACCCGCTCAGCAACAATCGGCAGCAAAACCGGAAAATTTACTGAGGGTTTCTGCCAGCCATCCCCAGGAAATGGCCGGCAATGTTGCCAGAGGTGGAGATCTACCGCTTAAATATCGGGTTGGCGCGATGGTTCAGGATGCTCAATGGCGATTCTGAGCGTTGGTAGACCGTCTAAAGAAAAGCCGAGCTTCAGCCCTCCCAATATCGGAATCGAGTGCGATACTGCATTTAACTGCACCGCGAGGGTACTCCTTCATCCCGTCCATGGCACTTCCCCACCTTCAGGGCAATCATCGTCCCTGGGCGATCGCGAACATAAAAGGACGTCTATCGTCATCGGCTCCCGGCAAGCGAGTCCCCACAGGCCGTCAAGTTTGGTGGCAGTCACCCTGGCTCGCCGTTCTGCTGGGGGGGCTGTTGATGGGGCTCACGCCTGCCCCTGTGAATGCTTGGCCCCTGGCCTGGGTCGCCTTGCCCCCGCTGTGGCGCGCGGAGGTTAATCCCGAGCGCTCGCCCACCGTCAAACCCCTACTCGGTCTAGGCAGTCTGTGGAGCTTCACCTATCACGGCATCGTTCTATCGTGGATTACCCATCTGCATCCGCTGACCTGGATGGGCGTTCCCTGGCTGGCGAGTCTCGCGATCGCTTTATTTGCCTGGGCATTTATTACTGGCCTGGGCACTGTCACCTTTGGGCTTTGGGCTGTCCTCTTGCGTCAGTTCAGCGATCGCGGGGAGTTGGGCCCGATTGAACGCATTGTGGCGGGAACCGCCCTTTGGTGTGCCTTAGAGACCGCTTTGAGCTGGGGGCCATTGGCCTGGCCTTTTCTCGGCTTTACGCAAAGTCCCGGCAACCTATGGATTTTGCATCTGGGGCAGCTGGCGGGGCCAATGGCCGTCACCGCTGCGATCGTGGCCGTGAATGGCTGCTGGGCCGAAATGAGTTTGAGCCCGCTGGCGGCCCGAGCCCAGGCTCAGATTTTGCGGCGGGAATTGGGGTGGATTGGGCTGATGTTGCTGATGACGTTGCACGGTATCGGCGGTGTGCTCTACAGCCAACCCCTGGCAGATCGCCCCGAGACGGCCTTAAAAATCGGGCTTATTCAAGGCAATATTCCCACCCGCGTCAAACTGACACCGGCGGGAACGCGTCAAGCGATCGCGGCCTATGTCGACGGCTATCGGACCTTAGTCAGCCAGGGCGCTGAAGCCGTCTTGACGCCAGAAGGAGCGATTCCCGAGGTGTGGACAGCGCCAAACCAGCTGCGGAGTCCGATTCGTCAAGCAGTCATCGAACAGGCCGTCGTGCTCTGGCTGGGCACGTTTCGGCCCGTTATTCCCGGTTCATCCCAAACCTTGACTCAAAGTTTGGTGAATCTGACCGCGCAAGGGCAAGTCAGTAGCCAGTACAACAAGGTCAAGCTGGTGCCCCTAGGAGAGTACATTCCCTTTGAAGCCACCTTGGGGCGCATCATTTCTCGGCTTTCTCCCATCAGCAGTAGCTTGCTGCCAGGGCGCACGGATCAAGGCTTTGAAACCCCCTTTGGACGCGCCACCATCGGCATTTGTTACGAATCGGCATATAGTGATCTCTTTCGTCGACAAACGGCCCAAGGCGGCGAGTGGATAATGACCGCTTCTAACAACGATCCCTATCCGCCTCGGATGATGATGCAGCACCATGCCCAAGACGTGATGCGTGCGATCGAGAGCGATCGCTGGTCGGTACGGGTGACCAATACAGGCATCTCGGGCCTCGTCGCTCCCCACGGCAGAACGCGATGGCTGTCTGAGCCCAACCAATATGTGACCCATCTAACCCAGATTTATCGTCGCCCAAGCCTAACGCCCTACGTCCGCTGGAGCAACTGGCTCACCTATACGCTGCTGGCAGTCACGGTCATCATGGCAGGGCAACGTTTCCGCAAAAACCTCTAGCCTTCGTGTTTTAAACACACAAGCTCTTCAGAAGTATTGGCATTGACTAGAAGCCGAGAGTATAGTGGCGTTAGAAATCCTGACTGGATTTTTATAGACCGAAAATAGTTAGACAGAGGTTATATGGAATCTCAACGTCTATTCAGCATTCGGGCCATGCTTCAGGGTGCATTGAGTCTGCCTTCAATACAAAAGTTTAGGATATGACTTTAGCCCCTGCCCTCACAGGCGACCATGTTATTTGCTACCGGTTGAGCACCGATAGCGGACAAATCAAGTTAAGGCTTTGGGAACCCGTTAGCGTCTCTGATTGTCAGGCTACAACTCCGTTACCTTACCTGTATGCGGCCAATTTCAACTTTAAGACCTTGGCTGAGGCCGAGCGATTTTTGCGCGAACACCTGTTAGCGAATGGGGCCTTTGATGTCCCTGAGTCAGATTTTCCGGCAGAAGGACAAATCGCCATTTTGCCTTTTCCGACCTGGGGGTTAGATCCGTCTTAAGGGATCTGCGCTTAAATAACATCCAATTTGTGGAAACGTTTTCTGTAGGGGTTTGGCACTGCCAAACCCCTACAATCGGCACGTTATTTTCAAGCCAATCCCTAATGGCTCCGAAATGCAAAAGCCCTACCAGATATCTGGTAGGGCTTTTGCATTAATTTCGTGATGAGCTAACAATGCCGTGGAAACTTAGAGCGTTGTCACTGCGATCGCGGTCAGCAAAGCCGTCACCGTATAAAACACCCCGACTACCTGCAGTTCTGACCAGCCTGACAGCTCAAAGTGGTGATGCAAGGGGGCCATCCGGAAAAATCGTTTACCAATGCCATCCGGCCCTTTGGTGGCTTTGTAATACGCCACCTGAATAATGACCGAAAGCGTTTCGGCAAAAAACAGCAGCGTCACCACCAGCAAGGCCAATAGGTTGCCGCTCAAAATACCTACGGCAGCTAAACTGCCGCCCAAAGCCAGGGAACCGGTGTCACCCATGAACACCTTGGCCGGGTTATGGTTATGCAGCAAAAATCCTAAGCAAGCACCGCCCATCGCGCCACAAAACACCATGAGATCGGGTTGAATCGGGGCGACGATCGCGCCCAAACCCAACAGGGAGATCGCCGCAGTGCCCGCCAACAAGCCATCTAAACCATCGGTCAAGTTGGTCGCATTACTTTCAGCCACCAACACAAACCCGGCCAGCGGCCAAAACAAAATTCCTAACGGTAAGGTCAAGCCTAGTGGCAAGGCCAAGCGCGTGATCTCGATCGGTTGGGTCGCCATGACCCAGGCGCAAAAGGCCACCGCAAAGCCAATCTGCAGCATCAGCTTCATGCGAGGCGAGATGCCCTTGTTCGACTGACGGCGCAGCACTTGCCAATCATCGAGCCAGCCGATAAAGCCATAGGCTAGCGTCATCGCCCCCACAGCCATCACGGCAGTGGCAAAACCAGACAGCACCAGCGCCACCAACACCCCAACCGGAATGAAGAAAATGCCGCCCATGGTGGGCGTCCCCGCTTTTTTGAGATGAGCCTGGGGGCCTTCTTCGCGAATAAACTGCCCCGTCTTGAGGGCTTTTAACACCGGTAGCACAGCCATGCCAGAGATCGCAGCGATCGCCCAAGCGAGCGTTAGAGGCAGGGCTAGCGACTGCACCATGCCGAGCCGACCAGCCGCTGCATCCAGAATCAAGCTACTGGCAAAAACACCGCCACTCACCAGCCACAGCATGGTTTTCCCTGATAATGAAGCGAGCCCTAGGGGCTTTTTCGACGAAAACTTCGCATCCACAACGAACCTTACTCCTCACACTGACCTCGAGTCTCACCACTGGGTGTAGCTAAAAGCTTCCTCACCCTAAGAGATTCCATCCTCTGACACAAGTTCAGATGGATACTTAATCGTCATCTAAGCTGAGATCATCATCGAAACTCTTATCCGAGTCGCCCATGAGATCATCAATTTCTTCACTCTCTTCTTCTTTAGTCTCGTCTTTGACCACGGCGACCTCTTCCCGAGGCTTGAGTCGGCCCGTACCTTCCAGCCATGCCAGAATAGAGGGTTGTTTTTGCGTCGGCAACACATCGGCAGTTTGATCGCGGGGAATCGTCCGCAGCGAAGGATTGTAAGTCATAGAAAATCCAAATCAAATTTCAGAAAGGCGATAACCACTTGAGCCTTTAGCAAACCGCTAGACAGAGGTGACCCAAGTTTGAGCACTGATATGCTGACAGCAGGCCAGCGGCGTGCCAAGCCCAGCTATGAGTCTAACACCGGAGTGATAGCTGACGAGTCAGAAAATGTCAATCAAAACTCACGTAAGCTTACAAGCATCTTGGCGATTGAGCACAGAGTTCACAAATCCTCATCGAGAATTTCATGTTGGGTAAAACAGACTTATTAGAAGCGATCGCCTCGACCAATCGAGGACTACTGGCCTCAAATAATGACCGCCAAGCGATTCAGAGCTGGGCAGCCCGGTTAGAAGATCACACCCCCCATCCCCAGCCGTTGGCAGCTAAAGAGCAGCTGAACGGCATCTGGCGACTGCTCTACACCACCAGTCAAGAGCTATTGGGGATCGACAATATCCCTCTTTACAAACTGGGGCAAATCTATCAGTGCGTTTATCTCGACGAAGCGCGAATTTATAACCTGGCAGAAGTGGTTGGACTCCCCCAACTCGGCGGCCTCGTCTCGGTTTCAGCACAATTTGAAGAGGTTTCTAACCAGCGAGTTAACGTCGCGTTTGAACGCGGCGTCTTTGGCTTGCAGAGTTTGCTGGGGTATAAAACCCCGCTCAGCTTCATCCAAAAACTGCGCGCTCAGGACAAGTTGCCGCTCTGGCAAGGTATCGACTTTCGCATCAACCGCGATCGCCAATCGGGCTGGCTAGAGGTCACCTATTTAGATGACGACTTGCGCATCAGTCGCGGCAACCAAGGCAGCCTCTTTATCTTGAGGAAGGTCCGGGGTTAGGCACAATCCTATTGAGAGGACTCCGGTTTGGCGAGTGAACGTGAAGCGTTCGTGGGTGACAGTGGTTAAAGCCACTCACGATTGAGGTAGGGCTGCAGTACGTCAGGCACTTTCACCGTTCCATCGGGCTGCTGGTAGTTTTCTAAAATAGCGGCCATAGTGCGCCCGATCGCCAGCCCCGATCCGTTCAGCGTGTGGACGTATTGGGTGCCTTTTTGGCCCGTTTCCTTAAAGCGAATGTTGGCCCGCCGCGCTTGAAAGTCGCCGCAGTTAGAGCAGCTAGAAATTTCTCGATAGGTGCCCGATGAAGGTAGCCACACTTCCAAATCGTAGGTTTTGTTGGCCGAAAAGCCTAAATCACCGGTACAGAGTTCGAGTACGCGATAGGGCAGCTTCAACCCCTGCAAAATCGCTTCAGCATCTTTGACCAGTGCTTGGTGCTCCGCTTCTGACGTTTCGGGACGCACAAACTTGTACATCTCGACCTTATTAAACTGATGCAGGCGAATCAGGCCCCGCGTATCGCGGCCATAGCTACCCGCCTCGCGACGAAAACAGGGGGTAAAGGAGCAATAGTGATAGGGCAGATCGTCACCACTCAGAATCTCGTCGCGGTGCAGATTCGTCAGCGGCACTTCCGCTGTCGGCGACAGCCACAAATCGTCGTTTTTACACTGAAAGCTCTCTTCAGCAAACTTCGGCAGCTGGCCAGAAGCAGTCAGAGACGCCGTGTTGACTAAGTAGGGGGGAATAACTTCGGTATAGCCATACTGAGTGTGGCGATCGAGCATGTAGGCGATCAGTGCGCGTTCTAACGCCGCGCCCAATCCGATCAGCGCGACAAAGCGGCTTTGGGCAATCTTGGCCGATCGCTCAAAGTTCAAAATCCCCAACCCTTCTCCGACTTCCCAATGGGGCTTAAGGGCGGCGCTATCGGTGGGCAGATATTCATCGCCCCAGCGCCAGACTTCAACGTTTTCCGATTCATCTTTGCCGTCGGGCGTCGTCGCACTGGGCAAGTTGGGGATGCCCAACAAAATGGCTTCGATTTCGGCTTTGAGCGCCTTTTCTTTCGGTTCTAGCTCGCCCAGTTGCGCTTTGACCTCATTTCCTTCGGCTCGCAGTGCCGCCACTTCGGGGCCGTTGGGCTCTGCCCCGGCGCGAATTTGCTGTCCGACAGCTTTGCCAATTTCATTGCTGCGGGCCTGTAGCTGCGATCTCACCCCTTCAATTTCTCGCTGTTGCTGGTTTAGATCAAGCACTCGCTGCAGGTCGTAACTGCCCCCCCGGCGATTGAGGGCAGTCTGCACGTCGTCAAAGCTTTGTCGAATGGTCTTGAGATCTAGCACGCGATCGCTTCCCCTTGCTGCGTTCCCAGTGTCTTCCTACAAGGATGTCAGGGTATCATCCCTTTGCCAACTATGAACTCTCGACAGTTCCCATTCTCAGAGATCGGACTCCCCACACCCTCTTGAACACGCCGGGGAGCCCAGGGGCAAGGGGGCCAGATTTATCATCTTGTTTTAGAGAATCGGGGTACGTCGAATGAGCGTATCCCAGGTTTGTCAATCCATTCAATGCGTTTAGGGCAGACATCTTGCCCGCCAGCAGGACTAGGACGCGTCATCAATTAAATTCAGAATCCTTTGACGATGAATATGACCGCACCCGCACTCAATTGACTCGCAGGGGCTGATCGCTTTGCCGCAAAAGGATGCAGCCCCTAAATGACAACAGCCCTAGAACATGACCGTGGGATGCACTCAGTCGAATCGGCCTGCAAGTAACTTTCGATCAAATAATGACAACAAATATTGTCATTGACAATTTAGGGTGTCAGTATTTATGATGGCGATATGGAGAAGCTACAGCAAATTGCCGACCAGCAGCCAGAGTTGACCCTGGAGGGCTTTGTCGAAACCGTTAACGATTGTTTGCCCCAGTGTTTGCCCCAGTCAACCACCGGGAGGCGCGGGCAAGAGTCGGTGAATGCTCGACTGGTGCGCCATTACACCACTCAGGGATTGCTGGATAAACCGCTCAAGCAAGGCCGAGAAGCCCGCTATGTCTATCGGCATGTACTGCAACTGCTGGCCCTGCGGCGGTTATTGGCCGACGGGTACAGTGTCAGCTCGATCGCCGGGCTGATCGACGGTCAGGCTAACCCCGTGTTGGAAAGCATTTTGCAGGGGAGCACTCAACTCACCGTTGAGGCAGCTAATCCAGCACTGGCCTTTTTGTCCCAGATTCGCGATCGCGTCACGCCTACTGCTGCGGCTCCCGCCCCTGCAGCTCGCCAACGCCGGTCGGCTCCGGCCCCCTCGGCACGCGCAGCGTCTACTCCGTCTCCAGCTACGCCCGCAGCTTCCTCAGGGGCACCGTCCCCCCAAACCTGGACTCGCGTAGAACTGCGTGACGGTTTGGAATTGCATCTACGGCAAGACTTTGTGGCCCCAGCCACCACCGCTGAACGCGAACAGCTCCTGCAACTAATTGATCATCATCTCAACCACCATCCTGATCGAAGGCCAACCCTATGACTCAATCCTCAATCCCACCCCAAATTGAATTAATTCCCTTACATGACGCCATCGTGGCTCAGCGTCCAGTCACGTTAGATGTGCTCGTTCGCATTACACCGCCCACCATTACCCGAGACACCGAACGGCCTGCGCTCAACCTCAGCCTAGTGATCGATCGCTCAGGTTCCATGGGCGGCGCAAAGATTGCCCGTGCCCGTGAGGCGGCCCGCTTTGCGATCGAAAATTTGTTGCCCAGCGATCGCCTCAGCATCGTCCTGTTTGACAACCAGATTGAAACGCTGGTGCCCAGCACCCTGGCCACCGAGAAAAATAGCCTGCTCAGCAAGCTCGATCAGGTCAAGGCGCGGGGAACGACCGCCCTGCATGCGGGCTGGGTGGAAGGCGGCCTGCAGGTGAGCCAATATCTCAACCCGGATCAGCTCAATCGCGTCATTCTCTTGTCGGATGGACTGGCCAACGTGGGCGAGACCCGCCCCGACGCGATCGCCACCGATGTCCATGGGTTAGCCCAGCGCGGCGTTAGCACCACCGCCTTAGGCATCGGCGACGACTATAGCGAAGACTTACTGGCGGCAATGGCGAGCAGCGGCGACGGTAACTTTGTCCACATTGACTCAGCTGAGCAACTGGCTGAAATCTTTGAAACCGAGCTATCGGGCCTCGCCGCCACCCTGGGCCAACGTGTCAGTCTGGGCTTAGAGCCGCAGTCGGGCGTCAAGGTGATGGCGGTGCTCAATGACTTTGCGCCAACCTCGACCGGTCGATACAAGCTGCCCAATTTGACCGTGGGCAACCCCATCAATGTGGTGGTGCGGCTACAAGTACCCGCGCTAGATCAAGGCGGTGAGCTGCTGCGCGTGCGCCTGGCCTGGGATGCGACTGACCAGCGCGATCGCCAGGTTTTGCAGGCCGAGTTAGCGCTGCCCCTCGTCAGTCCAGAGCAGTTCGGTGACTTTCCAGCGAATGCGGTAGTGCAAGAGCAAGTCGCGCTGATGATGGCGGCGCGGGCGCGCCGCGAAGCGATCGCCTTAACCGATAGCGGTGACTATGAACGTGCCCGCACCTCTCTGCAAGATGCGCGGCTCGCCATGGCGGCGATGGCCCCGTCGCCAGCCCTGCAAGAAGAACAGTCGGTATTGGCCGACTTGGAAGCAGATTATCAGGGCGGTAAAATTTCGAGCGCCCGCAAAAAAGCGGCCTCGCAGTCTTATAACCTGCAGCGAGCGGGCAAGTCACAGCCCCGGAGATCGATGGATCCTTCTGCCTAATACTGATTTTCTGAAATAAGACGACAAATCTGGTCGTCCTTGCCCACGGGGTTTCTAAAGTTGTATTGGGAGTCCAAGCGCTGAAAATTCAGCATCACGGGTGGACTACTCAAAATCGCGCGTCTCGTATAAGGTCGTGCTATTCGTCATCACAAACGCGACGCAGCGTTTCTCGGATTATCCACCAATCCGGTTTTGAGCAGCGCCACACCGAAGAAAATAGCCCAGCCTTTTGCCCGCTGCAGCGTTGCACTAGAGATGTGACCGTATGCCGCGATCGTCCATTTCTTGAGGATGGCACTTTTGATGAAACAGAATGTAGCGACGAATCCAGTAATCGTAGGTTTGCCCAGTGCGATAGGAATAATGCTTGGTAGAGTCCATAAGTGGTAAGGATCGGCCTAAAGGCCTTAACACAAAGCTTTGAGGACTCGTAGTGATTTTCTTGACCCGGAAGTATCCTGCCCATCTAGGTGTTTTGTCGCTATATCGCTCAGACATCCACGAAAAAATCAGTGCTGTGCCTCCTGATTTCGATAGATACTTAGAGGCTCCCAAACCGGATTGATTCAGCACAGCCTTTACAGAGAAGCTGTTTTAGTCATCCTTACCTGTTTAGCACTACCTAATGCTTTAAGCGAATCTGGTCTCTGACTTGACCTAGTAGCCTTCGCGGTTGAGCTTCCATAAGTGGTAGATACAGCATAAATGTATCTATATTGACCTGTGCCAAGCGCAACTCACCGAGAAAATTCGGCAAATATATTGAAGCTTGCAATATATTTGACTAGTATTAATGCACTATATAGACAGTTCGCAGTATATCTCACTGAATCGGGGAGATATACTGCGAACAATCAGTCTATCCGCCCTGTTTTGGGCAGATAGACTGAGACTGTCAATCTAATAAGAGTTAGCTCTCAAAGCTAGCTACGGTGGAGTCCGGAACGGTAAGATGACACTCTATGAAGACAGTTGACATCTTTTCTGGACCTGGTGGCTTGTCGATCGGTTTACGTCGTGCCGGCTTTGACGTCAAAGCGTGCATCGAGTTTAAGCGAGACGCGGTAGAGACCTATGCGCGTCACCATCCTGAAGCCGTTCACTATAACTCTGACATTCGTGAGATCGACTTCTCAAACTACCGAGGTCGCATCGATTTCGTGGCTGGAGGACCACCCTGCCAGCCTTTTTCCATTGGCGGACTGAGAAAAACGAGTGACGATTCACGGGACATGCTTCCCGAATATCTCCGTTGTCTATCGGAGATCAAGCCCGCTGCTTTTCTAATGGAAAATGTTCCAGGTCTTGCTCAAAAGCGTGCACGCCCTTACTTCGACTCAGTGCTAGCTCGAATGTCTGAAATGGGTTATAGGCTCAATTGGGCCGTCCTCAATTCAGCAGACTACGGAGTGCCACAAAAACGACGGAGGCTATTCATTCTGGGCAGCCGAACTATCCAGCTTCGATTTCCTGCTCCGACCCATGGTCCGGGTACAGCGAACAACCACCCTTCAGCATTAAAAGTCCTAGGACCGGAGCCAATTGGTGAGGCTCCAAAATCCCCGGTTAAATACGCAAAGTACCCCGATTTGCGACCTAGTCCGTATGCGGGGCACATCTACAACGGTGGTGGACGTCCACTTGATCCCAATGGCCCTTGTCACACAATCTTGGCGTCATCCGGCGGGTACAAAACGCACTGGATTGATGTTGAGGGTATTGCCCCGAAATATCATGCCCACCTGAAATCTGGCGGAGAGCCTTGGACTGGCGAAGTTCCCGGAGCAAAAAGACTCAGTGTTGAAGAATGCTCGATTATCCAGACCTTTCCACGCGATCTTGAATTTGCTGGTTCGAGATCATCTCAATACACGCAAGTTGGTGATGCGGTTCCCCCAAATTTTGCTTTCGTGCTAGCGAGATCAATATTTTTTCAACTCAACGGTGGACCAAAGGTAGAATTGGCGGCGTTTTTGGAACCGGACATTGAAATGATTCAGTGTGCTCTTGCGCTATGAGAAACGTTCATGTTCAAGAGGCAGTTGACCTGCTAATTGAATACATAGACAAACTTTCAGAAGGTGAGGCGTTGGGTAGCCCAACACCACGAGCTCTGAAGCAGATTTTTGATGACCACATTGATGGTCATGGTGGCAGCGTCACACTTGCGTGCGCATTCCTTGCGGCATATTCTCTTACTGATCCAGACTGGGATTTTAATTCTGTTCCGACAGGAACACGTGGAAAGTATGGTGACAAGAGGCTTGCGGGGGAGCTTACGTTTCGCCATGTAACGCTTCATAACAGCATCACGGCTTTCGGCGAAAATCTCGGTTGGAAAGGCAATGTTCGCAATTTTCAGCTAACTTCAGATTCAAGATTTTCAGACTTTCTTGGCAGGATCAGAGCGCTGAGCACAGAGGAACGTCAGGGCATAGTGCGCCACATTGCGTGGCGTCTTCACGAGTCCCGTGTCATCCCAAAAGCACTGCCAAAGCTTCCGAGCAGTTACCTATCGTATGCGCGAAGCCTTGCCTTATGCGAAGTATTGTTGACCATACCCTCCGAAGGTCATATTCAGCAATTCCTCGTTGCTGCCTTTCTAGAGATACATCGCCGCAGATTGGGAAACCGAGTCGTCACACATCATCCTCATGCTTCTGACAAGTTTGACAGAACTACCGGCGACATTGAGGAATTCCGGAATGATAATTTGGTTGCTGCATACGAGGTTACAGTTCGCGACGATTGGAAGAACCGCTTGGCTGATTTTGGTTCGAAAGTAGTAGATGCCAAGCTACCTAAGTACATCATTTTTGCATCTAACGTTCGGAGTGATCCCGAACTCTTTCCAGCTGCGAACCTCGTAAATTTTGTCGAACGTTTGCACTTCGATCTTGCCATCGTAGATCTCTCTGATTTCTTTTCGGTATTTTGTGCGGAGTTACAGCGCGAAGAGATCGAGCAGGCCATTAACCGTGCTTACGAACTATTATTGGATCCACGCTTATGTGGCAGAGCAGATTTGATTGCCAGATTTCGTGATGCAACTGATCAGTGGCTTGAGAACTAACAACCGCAATGCACCGGAACGGCTCAGTATGGTCAGTTAGTTGTAAAGGTTGCCTGTGTCCGGTGATTGCGAAGGTTATGCCGCTGGTTAGTCAGCGAGGGTACAGCCGCAAGCTTACTTGTGGGTGCTTGGTCGTTAAGGTGTTGTAAAGCTGTCAGGCAGGGGGTGCTTTGGCACTAGGGGTGAAATGATCGCAACTCCAGCCTGCATTCAAACCTTTGTATCGTCCGCTTCTAAGGCGCTTCCAGTAAAAACTGCTGCATGAACATAATGTTGGTATAGAACTGATAGTCGATGTTCTGCTTTTTAGAAAAGCCGTGGCCTTCGTCCGTCGCCACTAAATACCAAACCGGCACGTCCTTGCCTTCCAAAATATCCACAAGCTGTTCAGCTTCACTCAGCGGCACGCGAGGGTCGTTGGCACCGTGCACCACCAGCATCGGCTGCTGAATTTTATCTGCATTGGTCATCGGCGAGATGTCGATCAGAAACTGCCGCATTTGTGGATCGCGCTCATCGCCATATTCCGCCCGGCGCAGGTCGCGACGGTAGTCTTCGGTATTTTCTAAAAAGGTGACGAAGTTAGAGATGCCGACGACATTGATCGAGGCACGGATGCGATCGCTATAATTCGTCGCCACCGCCAGAGACATGTAGCCGCCATAGCTAGACCCGTTGACGAGGACACGATCGCTATCCAACTCCGGTTGAGTCTCGATCCAGTCCAGTAGCGCTCCAATATCCTTGACCGAATCTTCGCGCCGGTAGCCGTTGTCGAGTTTGACAAAGGTTTTGCCGTAGCCAGTAGAGCCGCGCACATTGGGAAAGAGCAACGCAATGCCCAGTTCATTCAAGTAGTAGTTGAGGCGACCGAGATAAGAGGGGCGGAACTGTCCCTCTGGGCCACCATGAATGTACATAGCGACGGGTCGCGGGCCGGTGAACTTAGCGGGGGGACGGTAGAGAAATCCGGTGACCGTGAGCCCATCAAAGCTTTGCCACTCGACCAGTTCCGGTTCAGAAAACGTCTCGGGATTCAGACCCGCCGTTTCACTCTGAGTCCAGCGCTGCACTTCGCCAGTAGCGACATTCAGCGAAAAGATGTCGGCGGTCGATCGGGCTGACACCAAGGTAAAGCCCAGTTCCTCGCCGTTTTTGCGCCACTCTAAACCCCGCATCATCCCGGCGGGCAGCTCAGACAACGGTTGCTTTTGTCCCGTGGCCGTCTCCATTAAATAGAGTTTACTCGCGCCATTTTCATTGATGATGAAGGCGAGCTGCTGGCCATTGGGAGCCAGGGCCACCGCCTCCACATTCCAGGCAATATCGTCCGTCAGGGCAGTGAGCGTCTGATCCGACAAATTTAAGTAGCCGAGCTGCAAAAACTCAGAGCCGCGATCGCTCACCACATATAGGCCTTGACCGTCAGGACTGAAAAGCGCCTCCAGATAGGCGACGGGCTCATCGCCGGTGGGCTCGGTGAGGCGGGTGCGTTCACCGGTTGTGGCATCAAACAGCCACAGGTAGGTCTCGTTGATGGAGATGTATTGAATGACAACAATCTGCTGGTCATCGGGCGACCAATCGGTGGGAAACCAGCCGCCGCCCTCGACTTCCGCTAGCAGGCGATCGCTCTCTGGCTGCGACGGCTCCACAATATACAGATCAGAATCGGCACCATTGCGACGGCTAGAGGTATACACCAGGCGATCGCCCGCCTTTGACCAGACGCCACCGCTGTTGCGCGAGATACCGTCAGTCAGCAGGGTGATTTCGCCGCTGTCCAGGTCATAGCGGTAGAGCTGATTCGCCTCGTTGCCACTGCTGTCTTTGCTAAACACAAAGTAATCACCATCGGTGGGCTGATAGCGAATCCCCGACACCCGTTCGTTAAAAAAGGTGAGCTGATAGCGCTGTCCCAAGGGCTGACCAACGCGGTGGG
>JBHJJI010000096.1:0-21953 GCA_050042805.1 Leptolyngbyaceae cyanobacterium | reverse complement strand
ACTATGGCGATTGAGCAGGGCGTGAAGCTCGGCTCGTTCTGCGTCGGTGAGGTGCAGTGGGGCGGGCGCGAGACGTGCCATCACAGGAACCTCAAAGTCAACTCTTAGATGGTAGCCTGATTCAAGCCAGACTCAACTAGAGGCTTATGGCCTAGGTTCGTGAGGACTAGAGCAGCTTTCAGAAACCTGCATGTTTAAGGAACCTAGGCCATAAAAGACGCACTTAGTTATGATCATAGTGAACTGATTCGTAGGCTCTGGAAGCATTACGCTAACTGTAAAGCTTCCCAAGCGAGTCACTCAAGGGCATGTAGTCATGGCTGAGAATGAACACATTGTTACAAGTCTTGCTGTTCTGCGGTCTGTAGAAGTTGAGGGACTTTCAATCGAAATGGGAGTTCTAAGTGACGGGACTCCTTTTTTGTCTGGTAAGGGGCTTGCGAAAGCTTGCGGAATCTCGAATGAAGCGCTATTCAGATGGGGTGAGCTTACTCCCAGTCCAGAAGAGTTAGATAATTCAGGGAAACTTGCAAAGTTACTTACTGCATACGGCTATCGAGGCGAGCTTCTCCTTCGAAAAGTTATAAGTCATTCTGGTGAACCTTCAATTACTGTATATCCTGCTGACGTTTGTATGGCTTTTTTGGAATATTACAGTTTCGAAGCTAACAATGAGGAAGCTCTTAAGAATTTTAGGCTTTTAGCTCGCCATCAATTAAGCAATTTCATTTTTGAAGCGACAGGATATGTCGTCATGGCAGCAGAGCAAGAAATCATTCATCTCCCCAGCCCACCGGCTCCAGGCCAACCCTTACCGAGTCGTGCCGAGTTGAGATCGCACCAAAAGCTGTCTAAAACCTCAACGCTGGAAACCCTGAAACAACTGCGTGAAGAGGCTCGCTATTGATTTACGTTGATACCAGTTTTCTGGCACCGTTTTATATCGAAGAGGCTACCAGCACACAAGTTGAGGCATACCTGCGATCGCAAACTCCCAGGCAGGTCAGCATCAGCGAGTGGACTCAGGTAGAATTCGCCAGCTTAGTGTCTCGTCGAGTTCGCATGGGGGAACTTGAGTCTGAGCAAGTTCCCCCGATTTTTCACACTTTTGAAGCAGATTGCACCAACACCTACACCGTGTTGAAAGTCAGTTCTCTCGACTTTCAACGGGCGACATCCTTACTGCGGCAGGACCAGACAACGCTAAGGGCTGGCGATGCCCTGCATTTAGCGATCGCTCAAAATCGCCAAGTTCAAAAATTGCTGACGCTCGATAAAGCACTAACCAACACAGCTAAAGCATTCGGCTTGGCTGTCAGCGATGGTGGAATTGATTCGTAAGCGATCGCGAGGCTGAGACTACTGCATCAATGCCAAAAGGTGACTGGGTCTTGGCTTCTCGGAATCGAGATCGCTTTGCGAGTGTGCTGTTTTGGGGGTGCGATCAGCCTTCCAACGCTCAGTGCGATAGGATTTACAGAAATATCCTGTCCCAACATGAGTACTGCTGACACGCTTTACGAACTCGTCAAAACCTTACCCGAAGAGCAAGCAAACCTCGTGCTGATGTTTGCCGAGTTTCTGCGGCAGCGACTTCAGTCCGACGCAGGCGAGCAGTCAGAATCCCTCACCCAGTATTTTGGCGCTCTCAAAGATTCTCCCAACTTCAACGCAGATCCCGTCGAGATCCAGAGAGCGATGAGACGTGAGTGGGACTAATTAGAGCTGCTTACTGTAGATCAATAACTGGTAAACCGTATGACCGAAATTTCATTCAAGTAACTCGGATCAAAATGCGATCGCTTGGCGGGTGTGCTGTTTTGGAGGTGCGATCGCGATCTCTTGCCCAATTAGAAAATTTCCTCAGCTAAAAGTTGGCTCTCAATGCGCTCATATTCATCTTCTAGTAGCCAATCTTTTGCTGCTTCATAGTCTGAGTGAGTAACCACCAACTGATAATTGGCATCCGGCTTGAAAATACGACAAGATCCATCGCGATCGCCAATCAGCATTAACACTCTGGGTGGAAACAACGCTGGGTCAACCCAAAGCTCTAGAAACTGCCAAGTTTTATCGCGTTCTGCGAGGGCCTGTTCTTGGGATAGCATGATACTCTCCGGTAGCTTTCACAATTTTAATCTCACTGTAGTAGAGCGGGGTGCGACGACCATCCGTCCTGATGATGTAACCAATTGCCTTTGAAAAATAGAGACCGTATCTTTCATAATCATCCATCTCATCGTCTACTCCGGTACGTTCCCCTCGTTCAATGATGGCTTGAGTGACTCTTTCCAATGTTTCGTGATCGTTGAAGACATGTGCCCGACCTTCCTTACGCAAAAGTCGTTCAACTTGAGCGGTACCTGGTAAGTGACGGTTAACCAAACTCGGTCGGGGATCTGGCGTGATCTCTCGACGGATTCCACTCATGGGCTAAATCGACGTCTCTGAAAGTTGAGTTGATAACATCGCCGTTAGAGAGAACCGAGAGCGCTTCTATTTAAGCTTTTGCTGGGTCAGGTCAAACTGCGATCGCAGCCACTCCCAGCATCCAAGCAACCCCTTTTCTAGCCAGAGCAACAGCTGATCGAGCCATCGCAAGAGTCGCCTGAATGGACGTTCCAGATATTCTGCGGTCAGTACCTCAGCATTGATCCAGTCCGCAGATCGATCCTCAACCTTCGGAGAGGCGATCGCCTCTCCCGTAGGCGTCATCGAAACCGACATCAAGGCCTCTGACATCTCCCCAGAACCTACTGGCGGTAGTTGCCCGGTTGAAAGGGATAACCACGGCATTAAAGACTGCAGCAATGACTGACTCGATCTCTGCCAAGCTCCCAAGTTAAGGGGTGCCATTAAATCCGGGTTGGTCTGAGCCGGAGGTAGCTGTAATGGAACCGATACTGCCGGTAAACGCGGCGCCAGGGATTCGCTGACAGCCTTTAATCGTGACTGAATTCCCTGAAAGACTTGCAGACCTTGTTGCATCCACGGGCGATCGCCCAACTTTTCTTGCAGCAGAGCTAGGGGCCGAGACCATAATCGGGGCGGCAAAGAACGGTCCGATGGTTGGCCTCTGAGGGATGCTTGATGAGGCAGTTGATCGCCAGATTCGCCTGCCGATAGTTCATTGACGCTGCTGTGAACCATCCCAGATTGCATCCAGGCGATGAGCCCAGCGACAAAACGGACGGGCCACCAGGTCCGAGCGCTAACGACGCCCCCAGTTTGATCAGGTTCCAAATATTGCTGCTGACGCCAGCGATTGTAGGCGGCCATTAACTGAGCAATGAAGGCCGCGATCGCCGCCTGTTGGTCGGCTGATAGACAGGCCACAATTTGATTATCTATGCCGACTAAAACGAGAGAGTGATTCTCCAGGCAACTAGCCAGACCTTGAATTTGCCTACCGGTCGGGAGCTGATGAG
This sequence comes from Leptolyngbyaceae cyanobacterium, assembly GCA_050042805.1. GTDB lineage: Bacteria > Cyanobacteriota > Cyanobacteriia > Phormidesmidales > Phormidesmidaceae > Halomicronema. The sequence continues at coordinate 18,525 of JBHJJI010000096.1, read as the reverse complement.
ACTTGACCTGTAGCGCCCCGTCATTTCTCTGCCACAGAGCCGGTTGGTCATGAGCTGGGGTGTCCAAGGCTCTGAAGTTCATAGCAGTTGGCGGTAACACCGCTGACAAAACTTGCTGAATGCCCCAATCGGCAGGAAGCAGTGATGGCGCTTCAGAAGGTTGAGAGCGGTGCGGATTTAAGCCTAAGCGATCACGCCACTGGGCAGTCAAACCTTGGACTTTTTGAAAAGCGGCGCGAGTGGCTTGTGAGGCCATATAAGCCGGATAAAGTGCCACTTGAGCCCACCACCGCGTGGTCGATCGACCATGGCGTGCCCATTGCATCCCCTTGGCGGTGAGGCGGTGATAGAGTTTCACCAAACGAGTCATTACTTGACTCTGAAAAGGGCGCGAAGGGTTAGCCATAGCGAGATCTCACTGGCGACTGACTCCAGCGATCGTATCAAACTATCTGACCGCCACCGCACCAACGTCAGCGCAGCGAGCAAATGAAACGGCTTTGAACCTATGTGCAGCACAGGCAGTTAGGTCACAGTTATCCCATTGGGCCTGCTGGCGTATCCCAGACGCAAAATTCAGTCTTTAGGTTGCTCGTTCCGCATCCCCTAAGACCGCAGCGATAGTACGGCAACAGCCCATTCCTACCAAATATTTGCAAAGAAGGTGTTCTCGTATGAGTTCTGAAGCGCAGGGATTTGCCCAGATGCCACGTACAAATACGCTAGATATCCGCTTGAAAGGCGGTAAACTACTGACATGCCCCTATATGTAGAGGCATCTCTACGTGAATTAGCGATCGCGCTCAGGGAGATGTCTGTGGCGGCTTAACAGCACACCAGCTTAAAACGATGCTTAGTCAGAATCTGCTGCCGACCCACCTCGAAGTCACCCAATCCATCGAAGTCTCCGGCTTGCCGATTGAAGTGGGGGTTTTGCCAGACGGCACACCTTTTTTATCCGGGCGCGGGCTGGCCAAAGCCTGTGGCATTTCCAACAGCACCTTAGTGGGCTGGGGAGAACTGACGCCCAAAATCGGTGACAAATATCGCGCCGGCAAAATGGCGACCTTGTTAGCGACCTATGGCTATCAAGGCGATCGCCTGTTTGTGAGAGTGCCTGATGGCGTTAAATTTGCGGGCAAGGCCAACGTCAGTGCCTATCCTTACCAAGTCTGCATGGCGTTTTTAGACTACTACTGCTTTGAAGCCAACAAAGAAGACGCCCGCAACAGTCTTCGCATTCTGAGCGAAAAGCAGCTACCGCAATTTATCTACGAGGCCACGGGTTATCAGCCGCCGAAAGTCGTCAGTGCCCCTAAAAGGCCGGTTCGCGATCGCCCCTCTCCTGATGAAATTGCCGCAAACTATTTCAGCATTGTTCAAACCATTTCAGCCGTTAAGCTGCGATCGATGCAAAACGGTTTGCTCCTCGGTGCTCAGGCAGTCTCGCATGTCAGGATTGAGCAGGCCTGGAGTCGATATTGGGACACTCAAAAACTGTGGGAGCTTTATGGAGAGCGCTTTCCGCGTCGTCAGCCGGAAACGAATTCCCCCCTGCGGCTGATGCCTACGGGCTACGTCAAGACCTATGTTTATCCCATGGCGGCACTCAGCGAGTTCCAGCAGTGGCTCAATTCGTATTACATTCCCGAGCGGTTTCCCTCCTATCTGCAGCGCAAAATTAACCAGAGACCGTTATCAGCGGCCTCTGTTAAACAACTCCCTCACGCGAGGTAGGTCTTGGTCAGGCGCATCTCATGAGAGGAGTTGGCAGACTTGGCCATCTAAGGCCCGCGATCTCCCTTCGCCAACCCTGCAGCCCCAAAACCCAATGAAGCCATCCCTGCGCAAAGCCGGACAGAATATCCGCGACTTAGCCATGAAGCGGCGGCTCAAAGCCGTGATGTCTTTTGTTTCAGCCGTTTTTTTATTAGTGTTGCCCTTCATCTTGCACCACATCTTTGGCACCCTACTCGATCAACTCTCGTTCAGCAGTGCTCAAGCGTCTCGCCGTTTTGAGGTGCCTCCCCTCTTTTACCTCATGTTTGTCATGGCGAGTTTGGGAGCGATCGCCAACGGCTTCTATTGGTGGCAGCGAGCCAGCCATGCTGACCAGGGAGCCCGAGGAGAAGAAGACGTCGCGATCGCCCTGGCTGGTTTAACCGCCTCCGGCTGGCAGATTGAATACAACGTCCGGTTGGGTAAGGGGCTGGGCGATGCCGATGTGGTCTGTCGATCGCCCCGTCAAAACGCCTATGCGATCGACGTGAAGTCTCATCGCGGTCGCGTAGTGACGGATGGACAGCAGCTCTATCACATGATGGGTCAACCAAAATATTCCTTTGAGAAGGATTTTCTCAAACAGGTCAAACGGCAGGCTTTGGTTCTCAAGCAGCAGCGAAACTGGCGATTCGTGACGCCGATTCTGGCTTTCTCGCAGGCTAACGTTGCCGCCTCGATCCGTCAGGTGCAGGGTGTTTACGTCGTCGAGAAGGCGCGCTTGTCCGCACTGCTCAAACAACTCGGATAAATCCTGTTCATTGTCAGGGCGATCGCTAAACTTGCACCCATCCACTGTCTCAGACTACAGATGGCCTATCTTTTCAATTCAACTCAACAAACCAATTTAATTGGGCTATCAAAATATTCAGCTTTGTCAAGCGTATTCCTGTCAGTTTTTGATCGGAATATTTGGGATTATAATGACTTGTTGATGTTTGCAATCTGAGACTAAGCTACTAGTAGTTTAGGCAAGACAAATTTCGGCTTTTAAGCAGATGTAAGTGAGCGTCTCAAGGCACCTGGGCTCATTTTTTTGCCCGGCCAATACCCGAAGCCCTTTGGGAAAAGGGTCTCAGACCAACGTCATTTACTTATCTGTCGGGTAATTCGTCATCAGTTGCCCGGTCAGAGCATCATCTTTTCCCCAAAAGCCTCATTTCATTATTCAATCGATAAAACTATATTTACTGGCACGCATTGTGACTCTAGGTAAACCCACTCAATCAAAAAAATTGGCATCTGCCTTAAATTCTTCTTATATGAAAAATTTTAATGCCCAGAGAATCACGTATTCTTCATCAGAAATTCATCAAAAAAAGAAAGTATTGCTGGTGGATGATTCGTTTTTTTATCGTGAAGCTATCGGAGCAATTTTGCGCGAACAAGGGTACGACACGCACTGCATTGGCGACGGAGCAATGGCTTTGAAGTTGATTCCTGCTCTTTTGCCTGATTTAGTCTTGCTGGATGCCCATATGCCTGGCTTAGACGGGTATGAGGTGTGTCGTCAAATTAAATCTACGCCGCAAACTCACCATATTCCCATTATTTTTGTCAGTACTTCTAAAGCTGCCGGTGATCGAGTAAAAGCGTTTGAGGTTGGCGGCGTAGATTACCTGACGAAGCCCTTTGAACTCGAAGAAACGCTGCTGAGAATTCGTAATCAGCTAGAAATTCAAAACACCCAGAAGCATTTAAATGAGGTTAACAGTGATTTAGAACAGCGGGTTTTCAAACGCACGCTTCAGCTAAAAACAGTGCATAATCGTCTCAAAGCCAGTGAAGAACGACTGGAAAATATCTTAGAGACGCTGCAAGATATTGTCTGGTCAGCGGCGATTGAGCCTTTTCAAATTTTGTATCTCAATCCCGCGGCAGCGAAGATTTATCACCGACCATTAGAAGACTTTTTAAAGGACAGCCGACTTTGGTTTGAGGTGATTCATCCCGACGATCGCCCTGAGGTGGTTGAGTGTATGAATAGTCTTACCAGTCGCGGCAGCATTGATATTGAATATCGCATTGTCTGGCCGAACGGGCAGGTGCGGTGGGTTAAAAATCGCAGCCACATTGTGGTGGGCGAAGACGATATGGCGTCAATCCGGGTGGAGGGGCTAGTGACCGATATCAGCGATCGCAAACGGGCTGAGGTGCAACTCATCCACGATGCGCTGCATGATGGGCTCACCCAATTACCGAATCGGACGCTGTTTGTGGACCGTCTCGAAACGGCCTTAGCGCGTAAGCACAGATCGCCAAACTATGGCTTTGCCGTGCTGTTTTTAGATTTGGATCGTTTCAAAGTCGTCAACGATAGCCTGGGTCACGCCGCTGGCGATCAGCTCTTGATCGAGGTCGCAAATCGGCTTTTGGGGTGTGTCAGTGCAGGGGATACGGTGGCCCGCTTAGGCGGCGATGAGTTCACCATCTTGTTAGACGATGTCGATGCCACCGTCGAGGCCATCACCTGTGTCCAAAAGATTCAAGCGGCCTTGAGCCAGCCCGCCAAGATTAATGGCACCACCGTATTTACTGGATGCAGCATTGGCATTGTGGTCGCCACGACCGCCTATACCGCTGGCCTCGACTTGCTACGCGATGCGGATATTGCGATGTATCGCGCCAAAGAAAGCCATCAGTCCAGCTATGAGGTGTTTGATCTAGAGATGCACGCCCGTTTGATGCGGCGGCTTAAACTAGAGCATGATATGCATGTTGGCCTGGAAAACCGAGAATTCAAGCTGGTTTATCAACCAATTGTGGCGCTCAAAACCGAGGCGATTGTGGGGTTTGAAGCGTTAGTGCGCTGGGACAACCCCAAAGAAGGGGTCATCAACCCTACCGAATTCATTCCCATCGCCGAAGAAACGGGCTTTATCATTCCTCTGGGGGAATGGATTTTGGCCGAGGCTTGTCGTCATTTAAAACAGTGGCAACAAATTGCGCCACGCTTCCGACATTTGCGGGTCAATGTCAATATCGCCGGGTCGCAGTTGTGGGATCCGGAGCTGTTGTCAAAGCTCGATCAGATCCTCATTGACGTTGGCCTCTCAGGACACTATTTGCGCTTAGAGATGACAGAGACGACGTTGATCGAGCAAACGGAAAAGGTTGTCTCTGTGCTACGGCAAATCCGTCAGCGCGGCGTCCAGCTGAGCATTGACGATTTTGGCACTGGCTATTCGTCTTTGAGTTATCTGAGCCGTTTACCCATCGACAACTTGAAAATCGATCAGTCGTTTGTCAGCCGCATGCATTTAGAGGCCGATAGCTTAGAAATTGTGCGCACTATTACGGCCTTAGCTCAGACGCTCGGGATGGATGTCACCGCCGAAGGCATCGAACTCGAAGTGCAGCTTTATCTGTTAAAAGAGCTGAATAGCGAATTTGGTCAGGGCTATTATTTCTCAAAACCGTTAAGTGCCGAAGCGATCGCCACGCTGCTCAGAGAGTGCCCACAAGGTCGGCCAGCCCCCCAAGTGATGACTTGAAGGGGAGTCCTTGAGGCCGTTAGGCTGCGGCATGGTTTAGACCCCAATGACGTATTTTTTCCACTCTTGGTGCGTGCCGCTTTTGACCTGGCGAGTCACTTCGAAGTAAAGACTGCTGTGGGGGCGACGGGGCGGATTGCGCAGCGGCATCGTCGCCTCTCGCGGCGTCCGATTCCCTTTTTTGACGTTGCAGCGGACGCAAGCAGTCACCATATTTTCCCAAGTGTCGCCGCCGCCGCGCGATCGTGGTACCACGTGATCGAGGGTCAAGCCATCGCCCGAATAGCCACAATATTGGCAAGTGTGATTATCCCGTTGAAGAATGTTGCGGCGGGTGAGGGGAATTTCTTTGTAGGGCACTCGAACGTAGTGTCTCAAACGGATGACGGTTGGCAAAGGCAGATCGGGATAAACGAATCGACCGTTATGTTCAACCTGTTCAGCCTTGCCCTTAATAACCAGTACAATCGCTCGACGCCAACTAGTGATGTTAAGCGGTTCGTAGGAGGCATTAAGCACTAGAACCTTGCTCATCGGTGATTGCTTGAAGAATATTGCACTGATGTTAACACAGGTACATTTGCGGAGAAACTTGGACGCAGACGTTGCCAAAGTTGGCAACATCGGCTGGATTCAAGCTGGGTAAAGGCGAACTTCGTTAACGGCTCGTTGATTCGGGTCAGGCTTTTCGTTGCCAAGCCCGTCTAAAATTTTGCACCGCCATGATACTGCCGGTCACCAACATCCACAACAGCCCCAATCCATTAAGCAACACATAAAAGGGTTCTAATGTTGAGCCCAAATATTCGCCTTCATGCAGGGTCATCAAAAAGTGCACCTGATCGCGGGACAGGCCCAGCCAGTCTTTTGAGAGCCGATAAGCGACGCCAGTGGTCACGGTAATCAGCAGCGGTAGCAGCACAATGGGGGCGAGGGTACCGTGCAATTTGCGAATGAGCGATCGAAACTTCATAAGTTAGGAATATCAAAATTGATCACACTTCAAACTTTTAAGTCCGTCGAACTGACGTAGGTTTACAGCCCGATCTTCACAACTCCAGTTCTTGATCTCAATCAAGGTTTACTCATCAGTTTTGACAGAATTACCCACAGAATAGAAGGGATAGCGCTGGCCACTTTGCTTAGGACACCGAGGAGCGCTCTGAATCCTTAGCGCATCAGCAAACTGGCTCGCAGTTTTGTCCTAACCAGACTGGCGACTGCTATCAACGGCTGTCCAAGCGAGTCAGATTTACCCGACTCAACGCTCTGTACACAGCAATTCACCCTAGTTATTTTGGGAGCTGCCATCGGGGCGGATGAATGATGACAAACAAACGGATTATAGACAAAACGCCGAGTGTTTAATACACCCGGCGTCTAGGAAATGATGCTTCAATTAAGGGTCAGGCGCTTAACTCCACTTTTGAGCCACTAGCTCAGCAAGATCCACCACTCGCTGGCTATACCCCCACTCATTGTCATACCAGGCAATGATCTTCACGAGATCGCCGCCTAAAGCAATGGTCAGACTAGAGTCAACAATCGATGACTCATCAGTCTTACGGTAATCACAGGAAACGAGGGGCAATTCGCTATAACCCAAAATGCCTTTCAACTTGCCTGCCGCCGCTTCTTTCATCGCATCGTTGATCTGTTGGGCGATCGCGGGTTTCTCAATCTGAGCCACAAAGTCAACCACTGATACGTTGGGAGTCGGCACTCGCAGCGCAATGCCATTCAGCTTGCCAGCAACCGCTGGATAGACTTTAGCGACGGCTTCAGCGGCCCCAGTCGTCGTCGGCACAATGTTGAGGGCCGCAGCACGAGCTCGGCGCAAATCACGGTGGCTAGCGTCTAAGAGACGCTGATCCCCGGTATAGCTGTGAGTGGTCGTCATCGTTCCTTTGACGATACCAAAGCTCTCATGCAGGGCTTTGACAACCGGAGCGAGACAGTTAGTTGTGCAACTAGCGTTGCTCACGACGTCAAAATCATTGTGGTTGTAATCTTCGTGATTAACACCCATGACGAACGTCCCTACACCGCTGCCCTTACCCGGCGCAGTAATCAAAACTTTCTTGGCCCCGGCTTCAATGTGCCGCCCGGCACCTTCAACACTCCGGAAAACCCCAGTGGACTCAATGATCAGATCAATTTCCCAAGCTTTCCAAGGAAGATTGTTAGGGTTGCGATCAGAGCAGCACTTAATCGTTTTACCGTTGACGATCAAGCTATCTTCACCAGCCTGCACGTCAGCATCGAGTCGACCGAGCATCGAGTCGTATTTCAACAGGTGCGAATTTGTGTGGGGATCAGACGTGTCGTTGATGGCGACCACATCGAGCAAACTGTCGTTGCGGGTTAACCAACAACGCAAAAAATTCCGCCCAATACGTCCAAAACCGTTAATTGCTACTCTAATCACTGCGCTTTACCCTCTGTTCTCTCTAAAGACTTAATAGGTAACATTTCCTAAACGCAATTATCATATCGCAAAGGCTGCACCCATTTATAGACCTCGACGATGGAACTGATATCGATTTCTCAGCTCATGGTGGGAGCGGAGAGGGGTGCCAACGATGCCAATACTTCCCGTCTCTTGGCCTACCGATGTCTGAGCCCGTTTTGAGACAAAAGGAACCATAAAGGGTAGAAACTGCTCGGCTTGAATCGCTTTCCCTCATGCGAGAAAGCCAATGACAGATTCCCGCTGCCCAGTAGGCAATCGTTTGCTGCGACAGGTAGAAACCCATGAGGGCCTTGTCGGCTAGGGGGTGTCATCATTGAGAGGGTCTGTAACTGGTGATCCCTCGTTTCCAGCCCTTAGCGGACACCTTGGAGGCGGGCGCGGCAATACTTAGCATCAAAATTTGTGAACGTTACATTGATGATGTGCCGCAGCCTTTACCAATCTGTTATGCAGGCTTTGGCACGATCGCGGTTGAAGAGATATCCAGAGCTCAGTTCAACCCCGAATATTTGACCCAACAGCAGTGGCTAGTTCATCGCGTTTGGCCAGAAGAAATGCCGACAACTCTCTCCGCAGGTAATCAGTACTTTCTTGCAAACAGGAAGCGATCGCCGAATATTGCCTCCGAAGTCTTCATCTAAACTTTAAACTGCGTGACATGCTGGCAAGTTTCCCTTGCCACTAAAACCAACGATTGGCTTGCTCCCCTTGTCCTGACTGAGACGGAGTCAGAGCACAAGCTTAAAGAGTTCTACATATTGGCTGCTGCCTTAACGAGGAAGGCAGCCCCGGTGGAACTTCCGCAATGAAGGGAGTCAAATCCCCAACCAAAATTCCTGATTCCGCGCAAACAACTGCGTCTACGCTCTGCGCTTGATGGCCCCTTACACAATAAGTACGCACTGGGGTCTACGAAATGTTGCTGAGAAATAGTGCGGAGCCGTCTTGGACAGCCCCTCTTCTCCGTATAAATTCTGTTGGCTCGCTCCAATAAATTCAGGCCTCTTCAACAGAATAAAAGGGCTGATTAATGAAGTTTTTACTAAGAAGCCAAACTTCCGTAATAACCGATACTCGTTAAGGCAAACACCTGCAATTTTTCTCTATTAATTCTTGCCAATACGTTTAGAGATAGAACCTTAAAGGGAACGATTGAGGTGTACTGAATTAGCTAGGGCCATCGGTGATGTCTATGAAGCCAACTCTCTCTCTTGACTCCGAAGAGTATGCCGTCACGACACAGGCACCTCCCTCATTCGCAGCATCTGCTAGCCAGTCTTCCACCAGCCTGCCAATGTCTCAATCATCAACCTTGCTAGATACTGAATTTCCCCTATTTGAGGAAGCCACCAAACCCGCTTCAAGAAATTTGGGAATTCCGATTTGTTTTGTCGGCATCACCGCGCCGGATGCACTGATTTTAAAGGCGGCTCTAGGGCTCTCTCAGTTGGGTTTGATGAATCCCCTCGCCAGAACTCGTCGATTGCCCCTGAATGACGCTTTATCCACCGCTGTGTTGAACCCCAAACGCAGCTTGGTCTTGCCGCGTATCCCTGACAGCGGCCCTTTTACGGAATCCTATTTAGTGCGTGAGTATGGCATTCAGTCCTACATCGGCATTCCGCTGTTGACATCAGAGGGCAAGTGTTTGGGCCTATTGGCAGCGATGGATACCGAAACCCATAGCTTTTCCGCAGAGGCGATTGCCTTTATGGAATTGCTGGCCCGCTGGAGCATTAGCGAATATGAACGGCACCAGCTAACTCAAGCCCTTGCGGGTCCGACAGCACCGGCAACGCCGGGCACAGCCGCTACCGAAACCGATGAAAACTATTTATTAGATACGGTGCGACTGACTCTGATTAGTCAGCTCACGCAAGACATGCGTAATCCCCTCACGACCATTACGGGGATGGCTAACATGCTCAGCCGCGAAATTTATGGCACCCTCACACCTAAACAGCGAGAATACGCTGACATTGTGCATACGAGTAGCCAACACCTGCTGAAAATTTCGAGTGAAATGCTCGAACTGAGCGGCTTAGATGCTCGGATACAGCCACTACACCCGACCTCAGTCGATGTCGATATGGTGGGGCAGCATGTGCAACAGATGCTTGCACCTATCTCTGAACAAAAAAGTCAGGAGATTCGACTCACGGTGGAACCCGGCTCACGGCTGTGGACTTTAGATCGCGATGTGGTGCGGCATTCACTTTATCACCTGCTTTTCAGCATTATTCAACTCTCGAAAGAAGGGGGCACCATTCGCGTTCACAGTGCTGAACGCGATAGCGCCCTCAACATTAGTATTAGAATGACGCACCCTTGGTTGGGAGATGGGATTTCTAACCGGGTGGCAACCTTGCACAAGAGTTTGGACAACACGAAGACAGAGGCGGCCATGCTATCGCGGCTACTGGCCCGGGCGACCGGACGGGCCGATATCTCCGCTGTTGCTGCCCCGCCGTCGCAAAACTTTCAGCCCCAGTCAGAATTTTTGCAGTCACGAGAGACGTTGTCGCTGCTGTTGAGTCGTCATTTAATTGAACGTCATGGGGGCACACTGACGCTGCTTGAAGATGCTGAGTCGACCTATCGCTTCTTAATTACGCTGCCTTTTTTGGGCACAGCCTCCATGGCTTGATCAAGCCATGCCAGACGGGCCGGTGTGACTGTCATTAACGCGCATGCTCTCTCTGAGTTTTTATCGGGTCTTAATTGCAGTCATCACGAGCTGCTTTCGGGATCAAGGTTTGAACGACCCAGACGATACGCAATATCAACTTTCCCTGAACTGTTGCCTCCAGTGGCGGAGAGCTCATACGCGCGCTGGCTAAACACGAGTCGAGGAGCAAGAGGTGTGAGCAATCTAGAAGGGGCATTTCCCCTTTGCCTCAAACAGCCTAATCTTTCAAGACGTACCCAACACCGCGTACGGTTTGAATCAATCGCTTTTCTCCCTCGGCTTCGAGTTTTAAGCGGAGATAGCGGATATAGACCTCGATAATATTGGAATCGCCCATAAAGTCATAACCCCAGACTTCTTCGAGGATGCGATCGCGGGTCAAGACCTGGCGCGGATGCGTCATCAAATAATCCAGCAGGTCAAATTCCTTCGCGGTCAACTCAATGCTGCGACTCCCGCGCTGCACTTCTCGAGTTTTGCGATTGAGCGTGAGATTTTGAAACTGTAGCGTATCGACTTCCTGCGGTTCGTTACGACGGAGATGAGCCCTCACCCGCGCCAGCAACTCCTCAATGCTAAATGGCTTGACGACGTAGTCATCCGCTCCCGCATCCAGCCCCGCCACGCGATCGGCGACATCGTCCTTCGCTGTCATCAAAATAATCGGCTCTTTAAAGCCGGTGGCTCGCAGCCGCCGACAGACTTCGACCCCACTCAGGCCCGGCATCATCCAGTCGAGTAAAACCAAGTTGGGCTCAGCATCGCGGGCCGCCATGAGCCCCGACAAGCCATCATTCGCCACGGTGACATCGTAGTCTTCGTAGCCCAACTCCATCTCGACAAATTTGGCGAGTTTCTGCTCATCTTCAATGAGTAAAATTTTGGGTTTCATAGGTCACACTCCTTGACAGATGGGTAGGTGAACGGTGAAAGTGCTGCCGGTACCGGGGCTCGACTGCACCGTAACAGTGCCGCGCATTCTGGCCAACAGGGCTTTCACAATGGCTAATCCTAGACCCGTGCCGCCGGTTGCCCGCGATCGATCCACATCAACTCGATAAAAGGGCTCAAAAATTTCCGTTTGATCCGCTAGGGGAATCCCCCGCCCGCGATCGCACACTTGCACAACGGCTTGTTGCTCTTGTCGAAACAGTCTAACCGTGACGCCAACTTCGGGTGCAGAATAGTTGAGGGCATTGTTCATCAGATTGACGAGAACTTGCCGCAACGCGCTGGCATCAGCTCGCACCCAAAGGGGAGCATCGGCGATTTCAGCTTCCATCCGATTACCGGTGGCATCGGCCATCGCGATGGCGTCTAAAACAACCCCTTTCAAGTCCAACCGTTCCCCCGATAGATGAAGATGCCCCATACTAGCGCGCGCCAAAATTAATAGGTCATTCAAAATCTGAATGGTGCGATCGGTTTCGGCGGCGGCAGTCTCTAGACCATCGCGTTGGGGCTCAGTCAGCGTTTGGCAACGGCGCAGGGTGCTCTGCAAATATCCCTGCACGAGCGTTAGCGGCGTGCGCAATTCGTGAGAGACATCACCCACTAGCCGCCGCTGCTGTTCCCAAGACTGTGACAGGCGCTCAAGGGTATGATCAAGGGCTTGAGCCAGCTCTTTGACTTCAGTCGGTGCTTTATCTAAGGCGAGTCGCGTCGCGTTTAGGGAATCGGCAGTCACCCCAGTCATCTCTTTGCTCAGGGACTTGATCGGTTGCAGGGACTGACGCACGTAGAGCGCAATCAATCCGGTTAGCAGCAAAATCATACTGCCGCTAATGATGATTAAGCTGCGGGTCATCGCGACGTAGGTGCGATGATTTTGAGTAATATCTTCGACGATAAACAAGGTGCCAATCGCTTCGCCCTGCCGAGTGATCGGACTGATGCAAACGGCCAAAGCGCGATCGCTAACCATCAGTGTTTCCAATCGCCTTTGCATGGGGAGCGATCGCAGATACTCGGCCAGGCCCGCCGCTTGCCACGAGCCCATTGACAATGTTTCTGATTGGGCGATGAGCTCACCACTCGGGGCCTTTACCCAAATGGCGGTATCCCCCATGGCCCGTAAATCAATGACTTTTTGCACCGCCTCGGCGGTCGACATCATTTCTTCGTAGAGCATCACGTCATCGTCGAAGCGCTGTGAGAGGGTCGCAACGGCGTCTTCATGGCCTGACAAGAGCACCTGCTGTAGCCGCCAGTTTAGCCAACCGGCCATGCCGCCAATACTGAGGGCCGCAGCGAGAACTACACCGGCAGTGAGCCGAAACTGAATGGAACTTAAGGTGGGTGGCTGCAGAATTTTGGGAACGTGGCGGTTTAACCAGGCCATAAATCTTTTTCATGAGCTGGTTTCAAAGGTAACAAGGGATCCTGAGAAATCGCTGATTTTCTGACTCAGGAAGTTCAACTAATCTTCTCAGGCAATATTCAGCTCATGCCCGTCTAATAAAGGGGACAGCAGCCGTTCACAGCCGGATGAAAGTGCCATTCTAAAGAGAGGCGATTTTCCCTCGCCCGTCTAAATAGTTCCACTCTTTTGCGATCTATGGTTTTATCTCCCGAAAGTCTTCAGCGATCAGTTTCGACGCCCACCTTTGAGCAGGCCTTAGGGGCTCCTCTTGAGAAGCAATCTATTCAAGTTTTGCAGATCAATTTGGGACGGCGCTGTAATTTGGCCTGCAGCCACTGTCATGTCGAAGCTGGCCCCCACCGCACCGAAGAACTGACCCCCGAAGTGCTCGACCAGTTGCTCGCGGTGCTCGATCGCTTTCCGCAGATTCAGACCGTCGATTTGACCGGGGGCGCACCGGAGATGAATTATGGCTTTCGCCCCTTAGTCGAAAAGGCGCGATCGCTCCAGAAAGAGGTGATCGTTCGCTCTAATTTGACGATCTTTTTTGAGGCGGGATTTGCCGATCTGCCTGACTATTTTGCTCGTCATCAAGTTCGGGTGGTCGCTTCTTTGCCCTGCTATCTCGCCGACAATGTGGACTCAATGCGGGGTCAGGGAGTCTACGACGATTCCATCAAGGCGATTCAACAGCTCAATGCTTTGGGATACGGCCATGAGCCCGATTTGATTTTGGATCTGGTTTACAATCCCCCTTTGCCCACCACCGAAAACTACTCCCTCACCCCCAACCAGGCGGGCTTGCAAAACGATTATCAGCAATATCTGGCTCAACACTTTGGCATTGCTTTTAACCACCTCTTAACCATTACGAATTTGCCGATTGGTCGTACTCGATTTCAGTTAGAACATCGGGGCTTGTTAAAACCTTATACGCAGTTTTTGGCGACACATCACAACCCCACACCGGTGCCCGCGCTGATGTGTCGCAACGAGTTGTCGATTGACTATCGCGGCGATGTTTACGACTGCGATTTCAATCAGATGGCGGCAGTGCCCGCGCAAACCGTTGACGGCCTTCCGGTCACCGTCGCCATGCTGCTCGCAGCGGGAACGCTAGACATCATTCCCACCGTTCAAACCCGGCCCTATTGCTATGGCTGCACTGCCGGTAGTGGCTCTAGCTGCGGCGGCTCGCTGACCGGGTAGCCCCATCGTTTCCACGGTGGTACCGCTGAGTTGCTGACTTCACCCTGATCTAATTGCGCCCATCCTTTTCACCCCCTGTACTGAACTCTGGACACCACCATGAACCTCTCGGCTATCCGAATTCCTTTAAGCTTGAAGCGACGGTCTGCCCGTCTGACGCTGTTGAGTGGGCTCACGATGCTAATGGTTTTGCTATGGCCTCTGCTACCGGTGCTGGCTCAAGCCGCCGCCAGTGAGTCTGGCCCCGGCTTTTTTGGCCAAATTCAGGGCTGGCTGGTGGATGCACTAGCCTGGATTGATAGCTTAGGGGCGATCGCCCCCATCGCGTTCATCGTCCTCTACATCATTGTCACCGTAGCGTTTTTACCTGCTTCCATCGTGACGTTGGGGGCGGGCGTCGTCTTTGGTGTCGTCAAAGGATCGCTGTTGGTCTTTGTCGGGGCGATGCTCGGGGCGACGGCAGCGTTTTTGGTGGGGCGCTATCTCGCCAGGGATTGGGTGGGTCGCAAAATTGCCAGCCGCGATAAGTTTAAAGCCATCGATGAGGCGATCGGTCGTGAGGGTCGCAAAATCATTTTTCTGATTCGGCTGTCTCCGGCTTTTCCGTTTAACCTGCTCAATTACGGCTTGGGGCTGACGAAGGTTTCATTAAAAGACTACGTGCTGGGGACGACGGGCATTATCCCCGGCACCATTATGTATGTTTATTTGGGATCTTTAGCGGGCAATCTAGCCACCTTAGGGGCGGGGGAAACACCGAGCAATCCGACGATTACCTGGACGATTCGCATCGTTGCCTTTATTGCCACCGTTGCCGTTACGGTTTACGTAACGCGCATCGCTAAAAAGGCCCTCAACGATTCTGTGCCTAGCATTGCCAATGACAGTGATGAAGCGATCGTGGGGCAGTAAGTAGAAAGTCCTAATGAAACGATGCTGTAGGGCGTGTTGAGGCTGTCGCCCCAACATCGCCTGGAGACGCACCCGACGAGAATGAGAGCTACCCACTTAGGTCATGCTTGAGCGATCAAAATTCGCCAGCTTCCGTAGGCAAAAGCCCGTCATCACTGCGGCCCGTTCTCCGATCTCCTCAGTCATGACTGGCAGGTTTTTATCTCCAAACCTTTACTCCCGAGCGGGATAACAGAGGAGTAACACAAAGGGGCGATGCCATCAATCTGATGGCATCGCCCCGCATTACAAACCCAATAAAAATCTTGATCTAGCTACGCTAGGTGAAAGGCAGTTAAAACCCTTCGTCAGAATTCGTCCAGGCTTCGCAAATGCTGGTGCTGCAGCTAACCATCACCGTTTCGATGATAAAGTCACCACTATAGGGAGCAATTACGACGGGTTGGGAATCTAGCAGCGTATCTGCTTCCATGAGTTCACCCGTTTGAGCGTCATACAGATAGATATCTAGATCGCCACAATCGAAATCGCAGCTGGCATAAACCGCTTCACCAGCCAGCAGATAGCCCTCATAGATCTCTGATTCGCCACTGCTCAAAAAAGTGGTGTAAGGTTCTGGTGCCTGAGCGATCGCCCCAGGCACCACGCTAGCGGTCATCATGCCACCGATACCCACCGCGATCGCCAGTTTGCCAAAACGATTTGCCATCATGCCGTTCTATCTCCGAACAAAAGTTTTAGAACATCAGTCAGTGCCCAGCCAACACAAGGTAGACAGCTCTAACAATGTCTCTACTAAGTTGCCCACGTTCGAGGACTCGTTTTATCCATCCATATAAATTTTCTAACAAGAAAAAAACAATTAAAATCTCGTATTACGCTCGATCTTCACAATTGAATCTGCGTAGAGATACGAGTTTTGACTTCTCCCATTATAGAGAATGGGTTCCTCGCGCCATAAATCATTTGAGTTCGGAGTTGATTTGCATGGGTAAAAAGGCAGTCTGATAGGGCAGTTTTGTTTGCTGGTCAAGAACACTAGAGTTTAGACTGCGACGACGATAAAGCCTTTGTTATGGACAGGTTGAGGTCGGATCGCTGCACTGATCGCCAATGGCCAGCCAGCCCGTCTTGTCGCTGGTTTGTACCTGTAGCCAATCGCCAGCACAGTCCACTAATGTCACTTCCGAAAATTTCGGCACCGTGGCTTTGACAGCAGAAAAGCCATCAGGCGCTTCATACAGAGACGCAGGCGCTTCAGGATCATTAATATCTAAGCTGGTTGTGGTTACGCCCAAAAGGGGAGCATAGATCCAACCGGGTTTTTCGAGTTCTGCTTGGTCTGCACTCCAGGCTTCATTCACCAAAAACCAGCCATTGGTTGCCCCCACAATCGAGACCTCGACCGCTTCATTGGTTGGCAAGGTGTCTTGAATGGCAAAATCGCTGCCGGGACCACTCCGTACATTGAGGCCAGCTGGGTCGGTGTCAGCCACAAACGCCGTGGCGGAGCAAGACATCTCCGCTGCTGCCGTCTCAGCTGGAGCTGGGCTGGGAGCAGCATTCGGCGTTTCAGCAGCAGTGGGTTCAGGGGCAGGCTCGGTAGCCTCATCAGTAGGGGCTTCGTCAGGCTCAGGGGCAGGAGCGGTTTCGGCGGGTACGGCTGACGTGTCGTTGGGGGGAGCCGACTCGGGTGATGACTGACAGGCGCTGCTGGCTAGGAGCAAGCCCGCGATCGCGCCATAGCGCACTAGTTGATTTAAGCTCATCACGATCATATCTCTGCGTCTTAAGGGGATGGTTTTTAGTGAAGCAGACTTTATTCCAATTGCCTCTGAAAGATGACAGTTTTTTAAGGCTAGCGGCGGGAATCGTGAATCCCTCAATCATCAGACTCGATTGGAAGAAAACAGTGCTGTAAAGTGTGGATATGTATGACGATGACGATTTAAAACTTGTCGACCCAGATGTCGAGTTTGACGACCCGCTGGATCATATTGATCCGGTTGGCGAAGCGGCTGAAGACCCCCAGTATGATGCTGAGGAAATGTTGCTGCTGCTAGATTCTCCCCAAGCGCAGCAGCGCATGTTGGCGGCTAGGGCTTTTTGTGAGTTAGAAGAGCCTCGAGCGATTCCTCGTTTAATTGAGCTGCTACAAGATACCTGTCCCCTAGTGCGAGTCAGTACGGCCTATGCTTTGGGTCGCAACTGCAGCGAAGCCGCGATCGCGCCCCTCATTGCCCAGCTTCACGACTGGAATGGCTATGTGCGTAAGGGCATTGTCTGGGCCTTGGGTAACAGTCACACACCTGCGGCCCTGCCCCCGCTTATTGATGCCTTAAAGACTGATATTCCGGCGGTGCGGTTGTGGGCCGCCAGTGCCTTGGCGCAGATGGTCAACGTCAATTACGAGACAGTGGTGGCGGCGATTCCCCCCATTATTGAGGTCATGCGCCGAGACCCGATCGCAGCGGTGCGGAGCTACTGTGCCTGGGCGGTGGGCCAACTGTGCCGAGAGCTGCCTTCTAATGTAGTTTATGCAACGGCGATCGATGCCCTCATTGAGACCTTTGCCGAAGAAGACGATCTCGGCGTGCGAGAAGACGCCCGTACCGCCATTCTCAACGTGGGCGATCCGCGAGGGCTGCAGATCATTGAAGAACTTGAGCAAGACGGCTGGTTTTAGCAGTTATCCGACTTGCCGATACTTGTTTATCCGTTCTAGGCAAATCAGGGAAAGATGCTTGATTTACAGGCGCTTCAGTGTTTGCCGACCCAAGGTCAGCACGAAGTCATCACGCGGCTTGTTCCCGGTGAGAGGGGCCAACAAGCCAGAGCTTTCTAGCCTTATGGGCTTGGGTTATCGTTCCAAGGGTTCAGACAAAGGCATTGCTGAATTACGGTATGAATTCGCCCCCCAGCCGCCAATTCTGGGGGAGCCAGATTTCTTGAAGTCCCCCAGAATATAGCCCTCCGGGCATTCAAGAAAGGGGAATTTATACCGATTCTCTAAAGCAGGGCTACAGATTTGGTTCCCCAGCCCCTCGGCTCCCCTGCGTTTCCAAAATTGCATTGGAAGTCCGATCACTGAGAACTGGTATTAGAGGGCGAGATCACTGGCAACTCAGATAGCTCCATACTTCGATTCAGCAACGCCCAGATAAACCCCCACTCTGGGTGGTGTAGGAGATGGCACCTGGCGCTGCGGTCTACTCGCGTGGGGTAGCTTCATCGAGCAATTTTGAAGGAAAAGCGATGGATCGGGGCTGTTCTAAATTAAGCGTGATTTTATAAAGAGAAGTCAGCAAGGTTTAGGCTCCGGTGTCTGAACGAGCCGACTTGCCCCTTTGTAAACTCACTCCAAAGGAGATCCGACGCTATGGCAACGCTTAAAGTAGGCATCAACGGCTTTGGCCGCATTGGTCGTTTGGTCTTTAGAGCCGCGATCATAAATCCTAATGTTGATTTTGTCGGCATCAACGATTTGGTTCCCGCTGAGAATTTGGCGTATCTGCTCAAATACGACTCGACCCATGGTCGCTATGCGGGCACGGTAGAAGCCAAAGAGAACGGCATTGAAGTGGATGGCAAGTTTATCCCCACGATG
>JBHJJI010000095.1:0-2591 GCA_050042805.1 Leptolyngbyaceae cyanobacterium | reverse complement strand
CGCGAAAGGCAGCTGACTGGCAGCCAACGTCAAGAGATTCGCCAAGGTCAGATACACGCTGTGGTCGCACTTCAAGTGGCCGAGTTCATGCCCAATCACCGCTTGCACTTCAGCGGGTGTCAGCAGATCAATCAGTGACGTATGCACCACAATAAAGGGCTGCTTGCCCCGCATTGCAAAGGTATAGGCATTCGGTACGGGATGCTGTCGGATATAAAGCTGGGGCGGCTCTAAATCCATAACTTGGCAGGCTTCGAGCAGTAAGTGATGCAACTCGGGCAGCTGGCGATCGCTCACCAACACGCTCGACGAAATGTTGTCGAGATACCGCACTTGCTCTGCTACCGGGCCTAAGGCCGCTCGAATCAAGACGTCTAAACCCGGTAGCTGACGCAAGGCGGCAGTGGCTTCCAAGTCCAGCGGGTGACGAAAGTGATCGGCCTGAAGCCCCGATAAAATCTGCTTTTTGGTCGTGGATTCCATAGGTGAGAGAAAAGATGGCTAGCGAGAGAAGCAGCTTAAATCTAGCTCATTCCACTATGACCGCTCCGCCGCGATCTCGCCAACCCATCGCCGGATGTGAGCATCCCTGCCCACATTCCCCCGTACTGCATCCCTCAAGACCGATCCCATCGCAAAATCGCACGGGTGATCAGATCGAGATCGTCTTCAAGCAAACCATCAAAATACATGTCCCACTTTTGGGGCGGGTTTTGTGACCGTCGACTCGATTGCCATCCGAGACAGGGGGCTAAGGCAGTTTCTAAGCAAGAATTTACCGGTGGTGTCGAGGCGGGTTTAGCCAGAAATCTCCTCAGCCCACCCGTACCCGCATCGGGAATAGATTTCTTCTGGGCACAGGCTTAGAGTTGCCGCTGCTGCAACCTTGCGACCGAACCGTCGATCTCAACTGCAGCTTGGGCGTCGTCACCCTCAAGACGGGTGATGTGGGCACCAATTTGAGTTAGCTTGCGCTCTATTTGCTCATAACCGCGATCGAGGTGATGGATACCACTCATGATGGTTTTACCCTGGGCACCGAGACCGGCCAACACTAACGCGGCAGAAGCGCGCAGGTCAGTTGCCATCACGGGTGCACCCGACAGCATCGGGACGCCTTGAATCACCGCGCAGTTGCCGGTGACTCGAATGTTGGCCCCCATGCGGCCAAACTCAGCCACATGGCGTAAGCGGTTTTCAAAGACCGTTTCAGTGACCATGCTATTGCCGTTGCTCAGGGTCATCAAGGCCATAAACTGCGCCTGCATGTCGGTCGGAAAACCAGGATAGGGCAGGGTTTGGATATTCGTCGGCAAAATTTCGTCACCGGGGATCAGCTTAATCCGGTTATGGGATTCCGACACGACATGCGACCCCGCCTCACGCAGTTTGGCAATCACCGCGCCTAAATGCTCAGGTACGACTGGGGAAAGTGAAATCTCCGAGTGGGTAATCGCCCCCGCGATCAAAAACGTCCCTGCTTCGATGCGGTCTGGCACGATCGCATAGTCGGTGCTGTGGAGACTGGGCACCCCGGAAATCGTCAAGGTTTTAGTACCCACCCCCCGAATGCGCGCCCCCATGGCGCGACAGAAGTTGGCCAGATCAGCGACCTCAGGCTCTTGGGCAGCATTGTCAATTACCGTCTCGCCATCAGCCAGCGTCGCGGCCATCATTAGCGTTTCGGTCGCGCCGACGCTCGGGTAGTCAAGATAAATTTTGGCCCCCTTCAGGCGGCCCCGCGTCCCCGGAATGCAGGCATGCACCGTGCCATGTTCAATCTGGACATCCGCCCCCATGGCCCGCAAACCACGCACGTGCAGCTCTACCGGTCGCGCCCCAATCGCACAGCCACCGGGCAACGGAATGCGCGCCACGCCCATGCGAGCTAGCAGTGGGCCAATCACAAAGAAGCTGGCTCGCAGCTTGCTGACAATATCGTAAGGTGCGCGGGTATGGCTAATGTCGCTGGGATCAAGCTCTAAAAAGTCCTGGTCACGTTTGACTTTGACCCCCAGGGCCGTCAACACCGCCCCCATGCGCTCGACGTCAACCAGGTTGGGCACGTTGCGCAGGCGACAGGGCTGTGAACACAACAACACACCGGCCATCACCACCAGGGCAGAGTTTTTAGCCCCACTGATGGTGACGTGACCCGAGAGGGGATGCTGCCCCCAGATTTCTAAAACTGAGTGATCGGCATCAGGGGAATTGGACATCTGTTGAATACCAGCAACTGTAACGATGGGCTTACCCTCCAAAACCTGAGTGCGAAAACTCAGATGTAAATTTTCGTCTAGATTCTACCCAATTCAACCATCTTCTCTACCTTTTTTTTTCGGGCAGCTGCAAAAATACGCCCTGCTATAGAGTCAGCGATCGAACTTTCTCGCATCCTAGAGTTGACGAATGTATTCTTTTTGAGGCACAGTAGATAACTGCTGTTATAACTCTTCAGGAGTTGCAGCGCATTAGTCAGCGGAACTGGCGGAATTGGTAGACGCGCTAGATTCAGGTTCTAGTGTTCGCAAGAACTTCCGGGTTCAAGTCCCGGGTTCCGCATCTCATTCAGTAACTCGATATTCTGGTCT
>JBHJJI010000094.1:0-7004 GCA_050042805.1 Leptolyngbyaceae cyanobacterium | reverse complement strand
GGCAAACTCTAAATCGCCCTGGTCGATGCCGCTTTGACACCTTTCTCGCAAGATGGGGGGCGCGGCTCGCAGCGGAATTTTGCCATGCATACTGAAGATCGCGGCTTGGTTAAACGTCCTCGCCTTCACATCCTCGGCATTTAACTTTTCCACTAATCGAATCGCCAGCTGCCCAAACTCATAGGACGCCTCTAAATCTTGAGAGACGGCGCTGAGAATGGCCGAATAGTTGGCGTAGCCAAAGGCTGACTGCGCACAGTTACCAAACTGAATTGAGAGCTGAATTTGTCGACAGGCAATGAACGGTAAAATCTCCGGCTTAGCAATAAAAGACGGCGCAAAGATGCTCGACAACAGGATCATCGCCGCCACTTTTTCGGGCTCTGCCATGATCGGCAAATTGATCAAATCAGCCACCGCCTGCCCCGCCCAAAGCGCTTTGGTGTTGCTCAACTCGGTTTGGAGGTCAGCGGGCGTCGGGGCCTCTGGCAACGGGGTGCCCAGCAGGGTTAACGCCGTCAGCGCAATTTGAATCGCCACAGCGGGCCTGCCCTGGGCCATCTGGGCTTGAATCTGCACGTCGTAAAACTTGACTTGATCTAACACGGTGCGACTCTGGCGCAGCGCGATCGCTGACCAGGCTTCCATCTGCGCGTAATCACCACGGACAAACGCAGTTTTGACCGCCCCAGCATGCAGATCGAGGGCCAGTTTGTAGGTCGTTTGCCAACTATCGCTGGCAAGGAGCGATAGCCCCACCCGAAAATATTCCAGCGCTGATTCATAGGCCGCTGTCGCTCTGGCCTTACGACCGGCCAACCAGTTCAAATAAGCCAGCTGCTGCTGCCCGGCGGGCTGTAGCAGTGC
Source organism: Leptolyngbyaceae cyanobacterium (assembly GCA_050042805.1). GTDB lineage: Bacteria > Cyanobacteriota > Cyanobacteriia > Phormidesmidales > Phormidesmidaceae > Halomicronema. The sequence continues at coordinate 6,137 of JBHJJI010000094.1, read as the reverse complement.
GCGACCCAGGTTCCAATGATTCACCACTTCAAATAGGTTCGCCTGCTGGTCGGGCGTATCGCCCAGTAACATGCGACCGATCTGCAAGTGAATGGCCTGCTGCTGCTCGGGGGGAATCAGGTTGTTGGCGGCCTGTTGAATGCGATCGTGGGCAAAACGATAGCTGACCGTCACCTCTTGGTGACCAGTCTCGCCCGGTTCACTCTGCTGAAAAAACTTGTAGGTCTCGCTTTCGGGAATAATCAGGTTCTCTTGCAGCGCGGGCCATAGGGTCGTCGCGATCTGCTCAGGGTCACAGGTGCGAACAATCGCGATCGTCTGCAAATCAAATCGGTTGCCGATGCAGGCAGCCAGCATCAAAACCGCTCGGGTCGTTGGGGGGAGCTTTTGCAACTGTCCCACCATGAACTCGACGACGTTGTCAGTTAAGGTCAACTGCCGCACCTGGGCTAAGTCACACTGCCAGTGACCGACCTCACAGTCAAAAACAATGCGGCCCTCTTCGTACAACCCCTGCAAAAATCGAGTGGTAAAAAACGGGTTGCCCTGCGTTTTTTGATAGACCAGTTGCGAGAGCGGTGCCGCCATCTCAGCGGAACACAGCAGCGTATCCGCTACCAAGTGGGTGATATCGCCCGGTGCCAGGGGCGTCAGGGTCAGCCGATTGATCACACCGCCACGACTGGCGATTTCGTCGAGGGTCAACATCAGCGGGTGTGCCGGAAAAACCTCGTTGTCGCGATAGGCACCCAACACGAGTAGATAGCCGGTGTCTAAATCTGCCATGAGCAGCTTGAGCAGGGTCAACGAAGCGGAATCAGCCCACTGCAAATCGTCGAGAAAAATTACCAGCGGATGCGCTTTCGTCGTGAAAACACGCACAAACTCTCTAAAGAGGGCGTTAAAGCGATTTTGAGCCGCACTGCCCGACAGCTCGGGCACCGGCGGTTGCGGGCCAATGATGGAGGCCAGCTCTGGAATCACCTCAACAATCACCTGGCCGCGATCGCCCACGGCCGCTAAGATTTTCGCTCGCCAAGTTTGTAAGGCCGTATCCGATTCACCCAGCAGTTGCCCTAGCAGGCTACGAAACGCTTGCACAAAGGCCGAAAACGGGACATTGCGATTGAACTGGTCAAACTTGCCCTGAATAAAATAGCCCTTTTGACGGGTAATCGGTTTGTGAACTTCGCTGATGATGGCAGTTTTGCCCACACCCGAAAATCCCGTCACCAGCATCAGTTCAGATCTGGCCTTGATGACGCGCTCAAAGGCCGCCAAGAGCTGGTTGACTTCCTGTTCGCGACCGTAGCGCTTTTCGGGAATCAAAAAGCGATCGCCCACATCCTGCTGGGCCAGCTCAAAAGCAGCGACATTTCCCGTGGTTTGATACTGCTGCTGACAGATTCGCAGATCATGCTGGAGCCCCAGGGCGCTCTGATAGCGATCTTCGGCATTTTTTGCCATCAACTTCAGCACGATCTCCTGCACTGCTTCAGGAATGGTGGCTTGGCTCGCGGCCGGAAAGGTCACCGGGCGAGCCAGATGACAATGCACCAACTCCATTGGATCTTGCGGGTCAAAGGGGCGCTCACCCGTCAACAACTCAAACAAGGTGACCCCAAGCGCATAAAAATCGGTGCGATAGTCAATGCCCCGATTCATCCGCCCCGTCTGTTCCGGTGAAATGTAGGCCAGCGTGCCTTCCAGCACAGTCGGACTCGCCAGCTGTTGCCGCTCTTTAGGCAACAGGCTGGCAATACTGAAATCAATCAGCTGAATCCGGCCGCTCTCGGGATGGATCAGAATGTTACTGGGTTTAATGTCCTTATGAATGACACGCTGCTGAATCAAGTAGTGCAGGGCATCCGTCAACTGCAACGCGATCGCCAACACCTCAGTGATGTCCCAAGGGCGCGGTGATCGATAGGTGTTTAACGCCACCAGCCCCTCGTCTGGCATCACGAGCACATAGTCATGACCCCAGCGCTCTAACGCAAGGGGCTGCACAATGTTGGGGTGTTGGAGACCACGCGCCAGGGCGTACTGATTGCGAAATTGAACCAGCTCCTTGATCGTGGCTTGCTCAGGGTGCAGCACCTTGAGCACTACCGGCTGCTGGTCACGCTGGATGGCACGATAAACGTCAGTGCGGACTCCCTGCGAGAGCTGTTCAACAACTGTGTAACCGGCTATGAGGGGAACGGTTTGATCGCGGGTATTCATCCGAATTAGGCGCTTGATCCCATAGGTTGTGGTTAGAGTTCCCTAAGTTGTGATGGGATTTCTCTAAGTGACGATTAGATTTCCCGTAACGAAAATGATTTAGTGATCCTGAAGGGCAAATCGAACCCGAGACAGGCTCCGGGGTATCTCACGACATTCAAGTTATCCGAAAATTTGACCCAGCTTTGGCATCTCGCGACTGCTACGTGACAGGGATTGAACAAAAAATATTATTGCTGCAGTCTGCACTTTTTACCGAAATTCGCCAGTAGCGTTTGTTACATGAAGCAGCTCTATTAATATAGACGGCGACACGAATACACAGAGCATCCCTGATCGCTGGGGAGTAAGAAAGGCAAGGGATCAGCAAAATTGGGGCAGTCGTGCCACCGCCACAATGGAGTACTCAATAGCACCCCAGATCGCCGAGTTCACTAACGGTACGTTAGCGATTGGCTCAGACAAACGCTAGTATCCACTTGCTCGACTGCAGCCAAAGCCGCTTGCAACACTTCGCTGCCCGCCCCAACTCGGCAAGCATTTTCAGTAATCAAGCGCTTCCAGATGCGGCTACCGGGTTGACCGTGATAGAGCATTAGCATATGGCGCGTGATGCTGTTGAGTTTCAGCCCTTGCTCCGTCCACTGGTCAATGTAGGGCAACATGGCTTGCACGATTTGAGCGCGCGATTTCGCCGGGCCAGGCTCACCAAAAATGGTGCGATCGACCTCAGCAAATAGATAAGGCGTCTCATAGGCGGCGCGGCCCACCATCACGGCATCAACGTGATTCAGGTGAGTCTGGATGTGCGGCAGGGTTTTGATGCCGCCGTTGATCTCAATCCACAACTGCGGAAAGTCTTGTTTTAGACAATAAACATCGTCATAACGCAATGGCGGCACATCGCGATTCTCTTTCGGGCTAAGGCCCTGCAGCCAGGCTTTGCGAGCATGCACGCTGAACCGCTGACAGCCGGTGGCGGCCACCGTTGCCACAAAATTGGCCAGGGCATCATAGCTGTCAAGGTCGTCAACGCCGATGCGATGTTTGACGCTGACAGGCAGGGGCGTCGCCGCGATCATCGCTGCCACGCAGTCGGCGACGAGGTCAGGCTGAGCCATTAGACAAGCGCCAAAGTTGCCGCTCTGCACGCGATCGCTCGGGCAGCCAACATTCAAGTTGATTTCGTCATAGCCATAGTCAGCTGCCGCGCGAGCACAGGCCGCCAGCATTTGCGGGTCGTCACCGCCCACCTGTAGCACCAGCGGCTTCTCTGCCGGTGAAAAGCCCAGCAGCCGATCGCGATCGCCATGCATAATCGCCTGGGCCGTCACCATTTCGGTATACAGCAGCGTCCGCCGTGTGATCTGCCGCATGAAATAGCGATAGTGGCGATCGGTTCGATCCATCATGGGAGCGATGCTGAGGGGATAGCCAACAGCCGGAGTTGTGGCGGCAGTGGACAACGGCATAGCGGAGACGATCATGGCACTAGGCGCGGCAGGTCTTTCAACTTAGCTTAAAAGGGTTGAGTTATTTTAGACGGGCGGTCTAATGAACCCGATGTCCTTCGTCATCACAGTGCCATGTATCGCCCCACCGCCTTTCAAGCAGACGATATCGACAAGCTGACGGCCTTTATGCAGGCCAACAGCTTTGCCACACTGGTGTCGATCGCCGATGGTGTGCCCTGTGCCACCCATGTGCCGCTGGTCGTGCGGCAGACGGCAGAGGGACTCAAGTTAGTAGGCCATCTCGCCAAACAAAATCCGCAGTGGCAAGCCTTTGGCGCAGCCGAGTCGCTTGCCATTTTTACCGGCCCCCATGCCTACATATCACCAACACTGTACGAAAAACACGAAAGCGTGCCCACCTGGAACTACATTGCCGTTCACGCCTACGGCAAGCCCCAGACTCTGACCCTCGATGAAGCACCAGAGTCGATGGAGCAGATGATAGACGAAATGGTCGGCGTCTATGAAGCCAGCTACAACGCTCATTGGCAGAGCCTGTCGCGCGAATTTCGTACGGGGATGATGCAGGGCATTGTGGGCTTTGAGATGCCGATCACTCGCCTAGAAAGTAAATACAAGCTCAGCCAAAATCGCAGCCATACCGAGCAACAGAACGTTGCCGATACGCTGGCACAGCACACTGATCCGACCATTCACACGATCGGCATCGAGATGCAGCGCCATATTGCACCGCCCCAGTAGAACGTTCCACTCACTATCCGTTGCTTTGCCAAACGGTCAACGCGACAATGCCAAACGCCAGCAAAATAATGCCAGACAGGCGATTGAGCCACCGCATGTGAGTCGCCGTCAGGCGAGTGCGAAACAGGCTGACCGCGCCGCTGAGGAACAGCCACCACAGGGCCGAGCCACAGAACACACCGAGCACCAAAACGCCGGATGTGCCATAGCCTGACGCCGACTCGACGATGCCCAACCCCGCAAAAATCGCCGCAAACGAAAAGATCGTCGCCGGATTGGTTAGCGTCAGCAGCAGCGTTGAACCATAAGCCGTGAGAAGAGATCGCGGCCCGATCGCGGCGATTTCCAGTTCAGACAAGGACTCGGCTTGACTGTTGTCGGCAGCCGCAGCAGCGGGTTCAGCCGGTTTAGCCAACAGCGTCTTCACTCCCAAATAACAGAGAAAGAGGCCGCCAAACACCCGCAACCCCACCGACTGTTCAGTCAAAAAGTCTGCCACCGCCGTCAGCCCAAAGCCAGCGATGCAGCCATACAAACCATCTGCCGTCGCTGCTCCTAAGCCGGAAACCAAACCGACCCAGCGCCCCATGGCCAGAGTCCGCCGAATGCACAAAATGCCAATTGGCCCAACGGGGGCCGCGATCGCCAACCCCAGCGTGAGCCCAGAAAAAAAGGTAGAGAACATGAGATATAGAGAAAACGTGACGTGATCAACAAAGTCGAGGAATCGGCCCCCATGCCGTAGGGCTGAGGCATTGAGCAGTTTCAGCCTTGCTTAAAAGATTAACGCTTGGGCCTCAATGCCTCAGCCCCGTCTCCACCGATCGCCTTAAACCAGATCACCCTGGGGAATCGGCAAAGCAATCGTTTCTTTGACCGTCGACAGCGCAATCGTCGTGCGGGTTTTAGCCACGCCAGTCACCTGCTTAAGGCCATCAGTGATCAGCCGCTCAAGGCCTTGAGTCCCCTGACAGCGCACCTTCAGCAGGTAGTCGTCATCGCCCGTGACGTGGTGACATTCCTGAATCTCTGGCAGAGCGTGTACCTGGGTCAAAAAGCCATCGCGATCGCGGGGGTGATCGAGCGTGACCGCGATAAAGGCCGTTAGGTCATAGCCCAAACTTTTGGGATCTACCTGGGTGAGATAGCCCTGAATCACACCGCGCTCTTCGAGTTTGCGAACGCGATCGGCCGTGGCGGGGGCGGACAGTCCCAACTGAGAAGCGAGTTCGGCCCAGGTCATGCGCGCCTGTCGCATCAATTGAGCCAACACCTTTGAATCCAAAGCATCAATTGCCATAAACATTATTTTCAAATGTATATTGACGAATATATCGATTTAATTCACAAAAATCAAGCTAATTTATAAATTTTCAAAGGCTCAAAACGGCTTTTACTTTCTTTGCAAAGGCAAAAGTAAAGAAATGCCTTCTAATCTACTGAGTTGTAAAAGCAGGGCCGGGGCAGCTAGTCATTTGAGAGGCGGATGTTCTCAAAACATTAAGATGAGAGACATCTGACGGCAAAACGCGATCGCCTGTCCCACAATAGATTTCAGGTTCTTAACGCTTCGCAAAGTTCCGTTTCAACTCTGAAGTTCCCTGCCCTAATTCCCCTCTCACTTCTCCATGGCTTATTACTGGTTCAAAGCGTTTCACATCATTGGCGTCGTCGTTTGGTTTGCCGGGTTGTTTT
>JBHJJI010000093.1:0-24655 GCA_050042805.1 Leptolyngbyaceae cyanobacterium | reverse complement strand
GTCACCCACCCACCCGTTTCCTGATCGGTGTCGTCGAGATAGGCCGCGATCGTCGCCTTCAATGTCATGGGCTCTGTGTCATTCCTGGCTTGATTGTAGGTGGTCACGGCAACAAGTCTGACGCCGTTTGAAGCAAAGTCACGCCTAGACTACGCCGTTATTTCATCAACTATTGCCGATGGCAAGGGAGCGGTGGGGGCAAGAGGGCAGAGCAACTAGAATGGTCGTCTTATAACGATTCTCTGAGACAAGGCGACACCTCTGGCTCCCCCGCCCCTCGGCTCCCTTGCCTTTCCAGGATGGCAGCGGGCGTCCGATCCCTGAGAATGGGGATTACTGCTGCCGTGAAGTACTCCCAACATATCCCAACCAACATTCCGGCACTCGGGCATTCCGACACTCAGGTGGAGTGATAGAGTCGCAGCAACCGTACATCCCCCTTGGGGCTAACCTTGTAGGGGTTTAACAATGCCGCTCTGATATCGATGCCTCGGTGCGCTCTTGTTCGATGGCCATCCTGGCCGTCCTGAACGCCCCGCAACCCTTGAAAAAGCGGGTGATGGAGGCAGGCTGGAAGCCTACCCGACCGGTTGTCTACAGACTTGAGCCGACCGGAAAGGGCGACTCCGCCACCATCATGGAAGCCGAAAGCTAAGTAATATGAGGTTCCTGGAAACCCCTACAGGATTAGCCCTTGGGTTTAGGCAGCAGCCGGTGATTAACATCGCAAACCGCAGTTTGATCCAGACATCTCGGATGGCTGAAATCATGCTTTAGACCCCCCTCTCAATTCCGCATTCCGAATTCCGAACTACGCATTCCGCATTTCGAACTCCGCATTCCGAATTCTGCCCCTGCGATAGGAGACAAAACCGGTAACGATGACAGCAATTTTTCATTTGGCCTACATCGTCCAAGATCTAGCCCTAGCTCGCGCCTTTTACGGTGAGCTACTCGGTTGCCCAGAAGGCCGTAGTACAGACACCTGGGTAGATTTTGATTTTTTTGGCCATCAGCTTTCGCTCCATCTCGGTGAACCGACGCTCACCCAAAACATCGGCATCGTCGATCATTGCCGCGTGCCGATGCCCCACTTCGACATTCTGCTCACTCTGTCAGACTGGCGTGCCCTGGCCCAGAAACTCACCGACGCCCACGTTGACTTTGTCATCGCTCCCACGATGCGGTTCGTGGGTGAACCGGGCGAACAAGGGACGATGTTCTTTCGTGATCCCTCCGGTAATGCGATTGAGGTCAAAGGCTTTGCCCACTTTGCCAACGTCTACCGCGCATGAAACCGGTTATTCCCCTCATTACCCAGCTCCCTGAGGCAGAAACAGCCGCTTGGCTCGCAGCCCTAAAACCGGCCCTGCCTGATTGCACCGTCGTCTTAGCCGCAGATCTCACCGCTGAACAGCGGGCCACTGTCGAGGGCGCGATCGCCGCGAATCCTGACCCGGCTGACCTCTTGGCGCTACCTCGGTTGCAGTGGGTGCAGAGCCTCTGGGCCGGAGTCGAACGGTTGGTGGCGGAAACGGCAGGCGCTGAGTTTGCGATCGTCAAAATGAGCGATCCACAACTCGCCGCCACGATGGCCGAAGCAGTCCTAGCTTGGACTCTCTATTTGCATCGCGACATGCCCCGCTATCGTGAACAGCAAAGGGCTCAAATCTGGCAGCAGCACTTTTTGCCACTGCCATCACAAAGAACAATTGGCATTTTGGGACTGGGCGACCTGGGCAAGCAGGCCGCTAAGAAGCTTGTGCAACAGGGCTTTACCGTCTGTGGCTGGAGCCGTACCGCGAGAGCGATCGCCGGGGTCGAGACGATGGCTGGCGAGGCAGGGCTCAACTGCATTCTCCAGCGGAGCCAAATTGTGGTTTGCCTCCTGCCGCTAACGCAGACCACCCAGCACCTCTTAAATCAAGAGACATTGGCCCTTTTACCGCCGAAAGCCGCGCTGATCAACTTTGCTCGGGGGGCGATCGTCGACACTGACGCCCTTGTGGAAAATCTAGACCGTGGGCATCTCAGCCATGCAGTGCTGGATGTGTTTGACACCGAACCCTTGCCACCCCACAGCCCACTTTGGCACCATCCCCAGATCACGGTGCTGCCTCACATCGCCGCTCCCACCAATAAACAAACTGCCGCCTTAGTCGCCGCGACCCACATCAACCGATTTCTCACCCACGGCGAAATTCCCCCCAGCGTAAATCGACAGCGTGGTTATTGAGACAGGACTTACGCAGTTGACTCCGGTTTTGATCCCCTACCTCCAAATCTGTCGAAGGCTTTGCCTTATCCATAGGGCGGCCGGAACGCTATTTCTGAGCAGCTCCCTGACGTAGCGGTGCGATCGCCTCACCCCCCGAGTACTCCACGGCAGAATTAAGACGACCCTGACCGCTTCTCTGCCCCCTTGCTCCCACTCCCTCACTGCCCCCTCCGCCCCCAGATTTAAACCTGTCGCAATCACCGGCATTCCACACTAACCCTGTCGCTGCAACAATGACGTAGTGGAATACAGCAGCAGCGCCGTCCAAATGCAGCCAAAGGTCACCGCATGAGTTGGCGTAAACGGCTCTCGGTACAGAAACACTCCCAAAATCAGTTGCAACGACGGCGCTAGATATTGAAAAAAGCCCAGCGTCGAAAGCCGCAACCGCGTAGCCGCATTGTTAAACCACAGCAGCGGCATTGACGTCATCACCCCCGCCCCCATAAACAGCAGACTCAGAGGCAGCGTCGTGCCAAAATTGCCCACCCCCGTCGCCTGCCAGTACCCCACTAACGCCAACGCGATCGGCGTAATCATCAGCGTTTCCATCGCTAGCCCCACCAACGGGGCAACGACCACCACCTTGCGCAACAACCCGTAGAAGGCAAAGGTCAAAGCCAATCCCAGAGCAATCCAGGGCACCGTACCCAACTGCCACACGAAATAGCCCACCCCGACCGCCGCCAATACCACCGCTAACTGCTGACCTCGGTGCAATCGTTCTCGCAAAAAGAGGAACCCCAGCAACACGCTCACGAGCGGATTGATGAAATAGCCCAGACTGGTTTCCACCACGCGATCGCTGTTGACGCCATAGATATAGAGACCCCAGTTACAGGTGAGCAGGGTGGCCGAGACCAACAGCATCCCCACCCGACCGGGAGACCGAAGCAAAGCTCCCACCTCCGCCTGACGCTGCTGGATCAGCAAAATACCGCTTAAAAACACCAGTGACCAGATCATGCGATGGCTCAGCACTTCCACCGCCGAGCTTTGCTGAAAAAACTTCCAGTAAATTGGGAACAGCCCCCAGGCACCGTAGGCGAGCAGGGCATAAAGGCTGCCAGCACGCGCTGACGACGGAGACGGATGAGAATCGCTCAAGCAATCGACACCAATGCGACAAGGCTTCATCCTACAGCGTGCAATCGCGGGCATGTCCTGACCTCAGTCGGCGATCGGACACGCTGGACGCAATTGCCGCGCTCGGCCCCGGATGTTTCTGCATATTCCCGACTCGGGCGCACTTCGGACTCAGCCACTGAGATAAGATGTCAGAGCAAAAGTAACACCGCTGCCTGGTGGGAAATCTCGGTGCGTGGCCCTTCCACAAATCCGACACTGTGCCGCAACTGTGATCGTCAAACGCTGCGCGGTAGACTTTGAAGTTTGCCTGCCCGTGACCCGCCTTGACGTTAGTCAGAATGCCACCAGGGGCTTTAGTGTCTTAACCGCCTGCGATGCACAGGCTTGGAGATAAATAGCGACATGACGATCGCCCACATTTTGAATCATCCCGGTATTTTTGATGCCGAGACATCTTTAACGTTGCCGCCTTTGCCGCAACAACGTCCGCTCCTACTCATTGGTCACGGCAGTCGTGATGCCCAAGGCCGCCAAAACGTGCTCGACTTTGCGGCCGCTTACCAAGTCCTCGATAGTTCCCGTCCGGTCATTCCCTGCTTTTTAGAACTGACAGAACCGACCATTCAAGACGGCGTCGATCGCTGTGTGGCGGAAGGCTATACCGACATTTCTGCGCTGCCAGTCTTACTCTTTGCGGCGCGGCACAACAAATTTGACGTCACCAACGAGCTTGATCGCGCCCGCGCTCGGCATCCCCAGGTAACCTTTCACTACGGGCGACACTTTGGCATCACGCCCGAAATTTTGGAGCTGTGGCGCGATCGCCTGACGCAGCTTGACCAGCCATCCCACAACCCCACTGGCATTGAGCGCCAAGATACCGTCTTGCTGTTTGTCGGGCGAGGAGCCAGTGACCCCGATGCCAATGGAGACGTCTACAAGCTGGCCCGTATGGTGTGGGAAGGCAGCGGCTACGACACGGTCGAAACCTGCTTTGTTGGCATTGCTCATCCCCGTTTGGAAGAAGGCTTCCGGCGAGCGCGGTTGTATCAGCCCAAACGGATCATCGTGCTGCCGTACTTCCTGTTTACCGGGGTGCTGATGAAAAAAATTCAGGACATTGCCGCTCAGCAACAGGGTCTGCATCCCGAAACGGCGATCGTGTGTTTGCCAGAAATGGGCATTCATCAGCAGCTTCTAGCGGTGATGCGTCGCCGCGAAATTGAGACGCAGCAAGGGGCTGTCGCGATGAACTGTGAAATGTGCAAGTTCCGCTTAGCGGCAGCGAGCAATGAAGCGGCCTCCGGTCACGGTCACCATCATCATGGCCACAGCCATGGCCACGATCATCAGGGTCATGAGCACCCGATGGAAGACCCCTACGCTGAGCCCGCCCAATATCACGATCGCATCTGGCAGGTACCTTAAATCACTCAGACTCTGATCATCGCAGAAGCCGGCGATCGCCCTGATCTCTCAACATTCCTTTGCCTTGATGCACCGAGAATTTTTGATGTCGCTATTTTGGAGTTTATAGTTGCAGACAGGCTGTCGCGGGTAAAACCCCATGCGCCTCAAACTGCATCTGCCAAATTTGCAGCGGTTGCTGCGCTGTCAACGACGGTGGCGATCGCTGCGTTACATTTACCTCAAGCTCAAGCGTTTGCGGGCAACTCCACCTGAAATTGCTCGCGGGTTTGCTGCAGGCATTTTTACCGGCATGATGCCGCTGTTTGGGGTGCAAACGATCTTTGCGGTGGGTTTAGCCACGTTGATTCGGGGCAATCCCTTTGCCGCTGCCCTCAGCACCTGGATTAGCAATCCCCTAACGTTTGTGCCGCTATATATGCTGAACTTCAAGGTCGGCCAGCAGTTTGTCGACACTCAATGCCTGATGTTATCGCTGCAGCCAGAAATGTCTTTAGCGGCAATTTCACAGTTAGGGCTCGCCTGTTTGCTGACGCTCACGGTAGGGTGCGTCATGATGGGCCTGCCCTTAGCGATCGTGAGCTATTTTGTGGGTTTACAACTGGCCGAGCGCTGGCAGCGCGATCGGCGATCATAGCTCGATGCCGATATGTCAGAATCTGCCAACCAAACAGCGGCTTGGTGTTGCAGCTGATTCAAAGCGATCTAGCAGAATCAAACTAATCCACCAGCTGTTGCACCTCTTCTAAAGGCAAACCGGTAATTTCAGCAATTTGCGCCATGTCCAAGCCTGCCTGTATGAGATTTTGAGCGATTTCCTGGATCTTATTTTCAGCCTGCTGCCGTTCTTGTTCGGCCCGCTGTCGTTCTTGCTCAAAAGCTTCTTGGGGTGTCGGTATCCACTGCTCATTGGAGTCATACCAACGCAACCAACTGCGACGAATGCCTTGATATTTTCCCTGCCAAATGCCCAGGCCAAGGTTCAGAGCTGGCAACCAAAACTTCTGATTGTCAATGGTTTGGGGCTCATATACACCTTGATTCAACACAAAAGCTCTGAACTGATTGTCGTAGCGATCAAACAAAAAGTAGTAGGGGACGCGCAAAATGTCTTGGTAGACCTGCCACTTACCCGGCGGCTGATCGGGCTGTCGCGATCGCTGACCCAAATCCTCCGCTTCTGTGCCGGGTGACAGCAGTTCAACAACCACGGTCGGACTCACGCCCTCTTGCCACATCACGTAGCTCAGACGCATATCGTGATGATCGTATAACCGGGGCACCCCGAGGGACAAAAACCAATCCGGGCGCTTGTGCCAGAGGGGATGACGAATGTCGTAATACAGATTGAGATCCATCCCTGTAAAAAAATTGTCCTCGCGATAGCCGCTGAGGCTCAGAGTCGCACTCAGCAGTTGCGGTTGCAGGGCATGAAATTCGTCTGGCAAACCAGGTTCATTGGGATCTTCGCTAGGAAGATCATACATAGTGGGTAAGGTTTCTCGCGGCGATCGCGGCGGGTCGGTTTGTTCAACGCGGGGCCATGAAAACATGATTCGTCCCTGTCGCAACGGACGGCATGATACGCCTGGATTTTAACAAACTCCGCATCAGCGTTGATTAGCCGCCACCACTGCCGCATCAGTGCCACCATGCAAAACGCCTGGTTGGGGAACCGATGTGGGAACCTCTGCGCTTAAATAACAGCTCCAGGACAGACGTTTTCTGTCCGAGGTTGGCAGTGCCAAACCCAGCGGTTGGAGAATGCTGGGTTTGAGCGACTCATTTGGCCGAGTCATCGATCGCCACCCGATCAACCAAGGGGCGAAACTGCTCAACCAAATCGGCCCGGTTGGTAACCAAGGTCGGAAACGGACGGCTGCGATAATTTTCGCCCACGGTGAGGGGAAAGGGCGGGCGATTGTCCAGCGCTGTCCAGGTCGCGCCAGCCGCGTGCACAATCGGCCAGACGCCCGCGATATCCCACACTTTTGGGGTAACTTCGACCGCCCCGATCGCATAACCCGCAGCCACAATTAGCAAATTGTAGGTAGCGACTCCCAGCATCCGTACCTTGCATGGAAAGGGCTGCTGCAACACGTCAGTGCTGCGAGCACAGAGGCTAAAGAACTGATTTTTGCCCGGATCATCCGCGCGCACCTGAATCGGCTCGCCATTCAAGAAAGCCCCGGTCATCATGTCTAATCCGCTGTCACCGGGCCAATAGCCACAAAAATGCTGGTTTAACGTCGGCACGTAAACATATCCGTATACAGGCGTTCCTCGGTAGAGCAGCCCCAGCGAAACCGCCCAGAGGGGAATCCCCTGCGTAAAGTTTGTCGTGCCATCAATGGGATCGACAATCCAGCACCAGTCCGTATCGGGAAAGACATGCAGGGTTTCTTCACTCAGCACCCCGTGCTCGGGAAAGGTTGACTGAATCGCCGTTCTCAAACGTTTATCCGACCACTTGTCGAACTCGGTGACGAGGCTACCATCCTGTTTTTCTTCAGCAGTGACGCGGCCAAAAACTTCCAGCAGCTTGGCACCGACTTCAGCAGTAATCGACTGCGAAAAATCGAGTACCTGATCCCAAAAATCATCCATGGGCTAGTCCAAATCGAGTTCCATCAGGGTGGCGATCGCCTTGCCAGATTCAGCCTTGAACTGCTGCACATTAATCCGCGTCAGCAGCCCAAAGGCCAGCACCATGCCCACCGCCTGCACGGCAAACACCAGCGCAAAGGCAAAAAAGGTCTGGCTAAAGACCTGGCGGCCCAAATCGAGCAGCGCTCCCCCCAAGACTGTCGCACTGGCTTGCGCCATCGCCTGAGCCAATCCCCACGCACCGATAAAGGTGCCAGCGGTTTCAGCAGCGGTGAAATCTAGCATCAAACTCACGGCGCTGTTGGTCAAAATGCCCGAGGCTAACCCAAACAGCATCACTGCGCTGCGAAGCGTGGTCGGGTCAGCCGTGACGCCCGCGAGAATCACCAACACAAAACAGACAGAAGAAAACAAACAGCCAATCATCGCCGTGCGCTGCTTACCCAAGCGCGGCACGATGAGAAATCCCGCCAAGCCGATACCCGCCAAAATGCCATAGCCCCAAAACTGATTCAGTCCGGCACTTTCGCCAATGCTGAGCCCAAACACCTCCCGCGCATAGGGTTCTAACACGGGCTGTTGCAGAAACAGGCTGACGGTCATCACCAGCAAAAAGAGGAAGAACACCCCGGTCTGTTTAGAAGCAGTCAGCACCGAGAGCGCTTGTCGTAAGGTGATCTGGTCTTCGCGGCCCGCTAAGGAAGAACGGCTGGCGTAACGCGAATATTTTTTCTCAATGCCAAAAGTAGCCAGAATCCCTAAGCCGCCGACCGAGACGGGAAACAAAATGAACAGGCGTGTGATGGCACCCTGCAGTTCTGCAGCCGAGATGTTCTCTAGCAGCGCCTGACCGACGATCGCCCCAGCCACGATGCCAACCATCAACATGGCCCAGACAATACCCACCAGTTGCGAGCGATTATCTTCATCGGAGACATCCACTAACAGCGCTGCGAAGGGCGTCGAGCTCGCGGAAATGCACAGACCATAGAGGGCAAACATGCCTGCCAACAGTGCCATCCAGCCCCAGGTCACGGCAGTCCAACCTGCAGCAGCACTGGCTCCCAGTTGCCAAACGACTTGGATCGCCACGAATAGGCAAATCGCTTGGAGCGCCATGCCCAGCCACACATATCCGGTGCGGTGATAGCCGCGAATCGGCTTGGAGTCCGAAATCTGACCAATCCAGACGCGGGCCGGGGCAACGAATTGATACATGGCGATCGCCCCCGAGGCCAAAGTCGCTGGAATCTGTAGCTCGGAAATCAGCACCTGATTCAAAATGCCGAGGGTCAGCAATGACAGCAGGCCCAGCCCCATTTGAAACAGCCCCAGGCGGAACATGGTGAACAGCGTGATGCGGGGCCGCGGAGCGGACGGCGACGGCAAATGGGATGAACGAGGCAGATCGCTAGTAGCCATCAGGGGTAGGGAGTGAAGGATGCTCGAACCAAAACTGTCGAGGTCATGCCCTAAGCAATGCCTCGACAGTTAACAGCATAGGACGTGTTTTGCTCAGATGGCTCTTTAAGCCAGTACCTGGTTAAGCACCGTCATCACCGCGATCGCTGTCGGCGACGACGACGGCGGATTTTGTCCGGTCACCAAATTGCCATCGGTAACGACGTGGGGCTGAAAAGTATTCGCCTGACTAAACTCGCCGCCCAGTTCTCGCAGTCGAGTTTCGAGCGCGAAGGGGACAACCTGATCGAGTTCTACCGCTTTCTCTTCCGCATTGGTGAAAGCGGTAAGCTGTTTACCCTTGAGAATCGAGTCACCGTTGGACGTCTTGGCGTTCACCAATGCAGCTGGCCCGTGACAAACGGCGCTCACCACTTTGCCCTGCGCATCAAATGCTTCCACGAGTTTGGCCACATCCTCGCTGGTAGCCAGATCCCACATCGGGCCGTGCCCGCCGGGAAAGAAGATCGCCTCGGCAGCGTCAACGCTGACGTCCTTGAGCAAAACCGGATTAGCCAGCTTGGCCTGCGCCTCGGCATCATTTTCAAACCGTTGGGTGGCTTCGGTCTGATTTTCGGGCGCGCTACTGCGCGGATCAATCGGCGGTTTGCCCGCTTTGGGAGCCGCAATGATTATCTCAGCATCGGCATCGAGAAAGGCATAGTAGGGAGCGGCAAATTCTTCTAGCCAAAAGCCAGTCTTTTCGCCCGTGTCACCCAGCTCACTATGGGAGGTCAACACCATCAAAATCCGCATCTGCATAAAAATCTCCTGAGTCTATATCGTCTGGGCTGCGATCGCTTCCCATCGTAAAGAGCTATTGCCCGACTGTCTTCTGTCAGAAGGTGTTGCTGCGACGAATTCGTTCACAGTTGAACCCGACTGTTTCTGGTCGAGTCAGTTGGAGCCCGCTTTATGCAAAGCCCGCTTCTCAAAATATTGCTGGTGATCTTCAGAGGCGAGCCAGTAGGCGCTAGCCGGTTCGATTTGCGTCACGATCGCCTTTTCGTAGCGCCCTGATTTGTCTAGCTCAGCTTTAGATCGCTGGGCAATCGCCCCCTGCTCTGGGGTGTGGTAGAAGATGACGGAGCGATATTGGTCACCGCGATCGGCTCCCTGACGATTCAGACTGGTGGGATCATGACACCGCCAAAACGTCTCCAGCAGGGTTGCGTAACTGATTTGTTGGGGGTCATATTCCACCTGCGCAACTTCCGCGTGACCAGTGATGCGGGAGAGCACATCCAAATAGCAGGGATTCTCAAAATGGCCGCCCATATAGCCTACCGAGGTCTTGACCACTCCTGTCAATCGACTCAAGGTGGCTTCCGTGCCCCAAAAGCAGCCCGCGCCAAACGTGGCAAGTTCTGTAGAAGGCTGAGTCATCATTCACTGCAGAAAAACTTTCTAGCTTCATTGTGACGCAGCGATGGCCTTGGTCAGGCAAAAGGGCCACTGTCCCACCGGCTAATGACACCAGTTATGGCCATGATGCGATGCGCTCACGGCCGGTCGGTGACGGTTTGGCATCGACAGACAATTGCTGAAAATGCTCGTCTGTAGGATCACGTAGAAATTCAAGCGAGAGGCGTTTAAGCCTTGCTGCATAAGGATTTTAGAGCCTGGCGATCGCGCTAAAAGTGACTGTGACGGTTGCCCTGCTGGTTGTCGTTACGGAATAAGTTTGTCACCCTTTGAAGTGGGCACTATGGAACTGTCCAATGAGGCGGAAGCAATGACACGATCACTGCAAACTTGGGTGCAGCGTCAGCAGGGAAGATATTTACTGCGGCGTGGGTGAAACATGCAGCAAAAGAACCTAGACAGAGCCATCCGGTTGCTAACAGCGGCATTAAACTCTCACCAAAATCCCACAGAAGTGTTGATTAGACGGGGATTAGCGTATTTTCAACAGGGCACCCTGGAGCAAGCGCGGCTTGATTTTGATCAGGCGATCGCCCTGCGCCCAGACGATGCTCGTGCCTATGGTCATCGGGGTCTGCTTCGTAACCAACTGTCAGACGTGGAAGGTGCTTTAGCGGATTGGGAAAGCGCCCTACGTCTCAAACCAAATGACGCCACCATTCGCTATCACCGGGGTCTGGTGCGGGCTCAGCAAGAGCAGTACACCGAGGCCTTGGCCGACTTTGATATCGCGCTGGCGCAAAACCCACTGCTAGCCGAAGCCTATCTGCATCGGGGCAAAGTGCAGCAGCTATTGGGCAACTTACCCGCCGCCATTCAAGATTGGGAACTGGCCCTGTGCAATGATTTGCGCCTTGATGAAGCCTACGCACTGCTCGCGGAAACACGAGAACAGACCAACACTCTGTCTCTACAGGAGCAATTTGCGGATCTGCTCCCGGAAAATTTCTCTTTAAGCGCTGAACCGCAGGACAAGCTACTGATACTGACCTTACATCGCCCCGTGCGGGCACCGGTCAATTATTTCAAGTTGCCCAATGCATTGCGCGATCGCCTCGTCGAGCTGCAGCTACCGGTCGTGAGGCGCTTTCGCCTGATTGCGAAAGCCGGAGACTCTTCCCTCTCAGAGTGGGATCAAACCTACAGCATCTATGACAAAGCGCCTTGCCCACCAGCACACTGGCGGGATGCTGTGGCCACAACGTTGCTGCTATTTCCCCCGTTTGGCGTCTTGGCTTTGGTGTTAGCCGCCCAAGTCAAACCGGCTTACCGTCGGGGCGACTACCCCATTGCTGCTCGCACCTCTCAAGCGGTGCGCAAGCTCTGCCTCAGCAGCGGTGCCATTATGGGCATGATGCTGTTTGGTTTAGCCAGCTATGGGATTTACACCTATGTAGAAGGCGAATATCCAAATCCGGCAGCCAAGACCGCGTTGATCGAGTCCGCAGACCCTGCAGACGAATCGCTGTCTTCGGACGAATCGCTGTAATACCCACTGCGCTTCGGAGCTAGGGAGTGAGGCGGCTGGATGATACCCCTCACTCGGATGTTCCAGCTCAGCGATCGCGTCGCCAACAATTCCGTGACTTTGATCGAGCCCTCGCGCGCGCCTTCTCCCCCGAGCTGGCTCATGGGCAATCCTAGAACGGGCGAGGTTTTCATTGACGCTGCTGCGATCGCGAACGATCATCCCAGCCCACGCCCAGAGGATATCCTGATGCGTCTCCTGGAACCGGTAACGCTCCTAAGCTTCAACCGCGATCGCTACAGCTCACCAAATCCCTTTTTCTTTTTGCCTTTCTTCTTCTTTTTGCCGCCGCCACCCATCCCTGGATAGCCGCGAAAGCCGGGTTGAGCGCCCCCCATACCAGGCATACCGCCGCCCATGCCGGGGAAACCACCGCCCATACCAGGCATACCACCGCCCATACCAGGCATGCCCATCTGACCAGAGCCCATCTGCTGCATCATGGTGCGCATTTTTTGAAAGTCGCTGACCAGCTTGCTGACGTCGCGATCCTGATAGCCTGCCCCTTTCGCAATGCGGCGACGGCGACTGGGTGAGCCAGAGAGCAACTCGGGATTTTTGCGCTCCTGCTTCGTCATGGAATTAATCATGGCTTCGACTCGGCGGAGCTGGGTTTCGCCCTGCCGCAGCTGATCGTCAGAAATCTTTCCGGCCATCCCTGGAATCATCTTCATGATGCCGCCGAGAGAGCCCATGTTTTTCATCAGCCGGGTTTGTTTGAGAAAATCATCGAAGTCAAACTTCGCTTCGAGAATCTTCTCCTGTAGCTTTTCAGCATCGGCAATATCGACCGCTTCCTGGGCTTTTTCCACCAGGGTGAGCACGTCGCCCATGCCCAAAATACGAGACGCCATGCGATCGGGATAAAACGGCTGCAGCGCCTCCACCTTTTCGCCGACCCCGATGAACTTAATCGGCTTGCCCGATATTTGCCGCACGGAGAGAGCCGCCCCACCCCGCGAGTCGCCATCCATCTTGGTGAGAATGGCACCCGTAATCCCAATCTCATCGTGAAAGGTGCGGGTCAGGCTAGCGGCCTCTTGGCCCGTCATCGCATCCACCACCAGCAGCACTTCGTCGGGCTGAATGACAGTCTTAATCTGGGCTAGCTCCGCCATCATGGCGGGGTCAATTTGCAGCCGCCCTGCCGTATCGACAATGACTGTATCCACGCCTTCGGCTTTGGCGCGGGCGACGCCCTCACGGGCGATGTCAACCGGGTTGGCATCGGTACCCATGTCAAACACCGGCACCTCAATCTGCTTACCCAGCGTAATCAGCTGATCCAGAGCGGCGGGGCGATAGACATCAGTCGCCACCATCATTGTGGAGCGCGATAGTTTGCGCAGATGCAGCGCAAGTTTCGCCGAAGCGGTGGTCTTACCAGTGCCCTGCAGGCCCGCCATCAAAATCACCGTGGGGGCGGTTTCAGCCTGGGCGAGGGGGCTATTGGTTTCACCCATGAGTTGGGTCAACTCATCGTTCACAATTTTGATAAATTGCTGGCCGGGATTAACGCCCGAAACCACTTCTGCGCCCAACGCCTGTTCTTGCACATTGGCAATAAAAGACTTGACCACCTGTAAATTGACGTCGGCTTCTAACAGCGCTCGACGCACATCCCGCAAGGCTTCTTGCACATTGGCTTCGCTAATTTTGTCTTGACCCCGGAGCTTTTTCCAGGCCGAGTCAAAACGTTCAGAGAGGGCTTCAAACATAGGTTGAGTTGATGCGATTAAGCGGGATGGAACGAAAAAATAGGGCAGAATGAAGGTAACTTTGTGATCTTTTACCGACTTTCTAGGATTTCTATTGTAAGGGGTTGTCGCCGCAGGCTACAGCGCTAGGCAAGGACGGTTTTCTGGAAACGGGGCAGCGGACGTTGAGGTTGTCAGCGTCGATCAGCCAGCGGGCAAGAGGGGCAAGGTGCATCAGGGTGTTCAGCGCAATCAATCAATTGAGGTTTTCTCGACTCGCGATCGCGGGCTTGAACCGTGCCACTGTCAAGAAACCAAAAGGGACACCACCATGGCTTTCGAACCTACCGAGTCCGCTGGGCAGACAAGCGTTGCCAGCAAGGAACCGTTGCCGAGTCCGACCGCCCCAACGATGCCGAGTTGGTGGGCCGTCTTAGAGCGCCACAGCCGATTACTCGTCGCCGCTGTCGATCTCTCTAGCCATCGCATTGAATGGACGAGCAATCGCTTTCGTCATCTCGTGGGCATGGTCGATACCCCACCGACCCTGGGCGATGTCGTGTTGAAACGGCTCGAGCCCGACGATCAACTCTGGGTGCGAGAGCGGATTCGTCGCCATGTCTTAAATGCAATCTTGACGAGTCGCTATCACCGGGATGACCTCATGCCGTCACGCTGGCTGCATGAATCCCTAATTTTATCGGTGCGCCCCTTTGACGGCGATCGCGCCCGCTTTGTGGAATTTACAATCAGCAGCGATCACGTGCGGTTGCTGTCACTCGATCCGGCTGTAGACGCGGCCCTGGATGCCTGCTGGAGCACCCCGCCCGATGCGACGGCAGTGATGCAGCAGCTCAATCAGCCTCAGTCACCTCTCCAGAAGGCGCTACAGCTGCTAAATCCGCAAACGTATCAGGCCAGCGGCATCATTTTGATCGAAGGCATGGACGTCAGCGATCGCGAGGTCGCGCAGCGACTCATGCATCTCCTGTTAGACCGCGAGTCGATTCTGCAGCCCCATCGTTTCCAGCAGGCCAATCACTTGCTGAAGCGCCTATTTCGCGCTACGGATAGCCTGATTCTCACCGCTGAGGGCGGCAATGCCGAACTTTATCTCGATTTAGACAGCACCGAGTGGACAGTGCATCCGCTACCAGTCGAGTCCTTGCAGGGGTCAGTATTATTCGAGGCCGCCTCTCAGGGCACCGTCTTAAATCTGCGAGACCTCAGTAGTCCTGCCCTCTCAACCTGCGAAACTCTGCTGCAAGAACGGTCGGCCAAATCCATGCTGATTTTGCCACTGGTGGTCAAACCGGCGCAGTTGAATGATTCAGCACAAAGGCTGGGCGTGGTGGGCTTAATCAGTGACCAGCCTGATGCCTTTGATGTGATTGATGAGCACAATGGCAAAACCTTGGCACCGGCCCTGACGATCGCCATGCGGCAAACCGTGAATGAACGCTTTCAACACATTCATGAGTCGGTTCGTTGGCGTTTTGAAGAGGAGTCGGAGCGCCGGGGGTTGGGTCTACCCCCCGCGCCCATCACCTTCAGCGACGTGTATCCGCTCTACGGCATTTCTGACATTCGCGGCTCTTCCCACGAGCGCAATCGCGCCATTCAGCAGGATCTGCTAGAGCAGTTTCGCCTCGGGCTCGCGATCGCCAATGCCATCTGCGCTGCCGTCAATCAAGCCTTTGCCCAGCAGTGCCGTGATGATCTGCTGGAAAAAATTGAGCAGCTGCAGCAGGGCGTCACGGTGGATGCCGAAATCACCCTACTGCGGTACTTACAGGACAATTTAGAAGCCCACTTCGACTTCTTTAACACCTGTGGTGAGTCGGCCCAAGCGGCGATCGCGGCCTATCAATCGGCCAAAGATCCGGAGCAGGGCTGCATTTATCGAGCGCGATCGATCTATGACAAAACCGTGCAGCACATCAATCTATCGCTGCGCCATACCTGGCAGCGCTGGCAGCACACGATGCAGGCCGTCTCGCCCCACTATTGCGACATCGAATCGACCGACGGCATTGATCACATGATCTATACGGGAACCGCGATCGATCGCAACTTTTCCCCCTTTCACTTGCGCAGCCTGCGCTATGAGCAACTGCGGGCCGTCTGCGATTGTGCCCGCACGGGCTTTCGCCTCAAGGCGCAACATACTACCGAAATGGATATCACCCATCTGGTGTTGGTGCAAGACTGCACCGTCGATATCACCCACGACGAAAATACCGAGCGGCTGTTTGAGGTGCGCGGCACCCGTGACACCCGCTATGAAATCGTCAAGAAGCGTATTGACAAAGCCCTGGATGCGAAAACCCACGAGCGCATCACCCAACCGGGTTGCCTGACGCTGGTCTATTCCACCAGCGACGAATGGCAAGAATATCAAGACTACCTACGCTATCTCCACCGCGAAGGCTGGGTCGGCGCTGACATTGAGCAGGGCGGGGTTGAACCCCTACAGGGCGTCACCGGATTAAAGTTTGCGCGAGTGCGCGTGCTGGCAGGCGACCAGAGCGACGCGGTGCCTCCCATCCATCAAGGTTGGAGCTGAAGCGCTCCCACATATCGGCAATCGCTCAGGAGATTTCTAGCAAAGACGATACCCGTAGGGGCGGGTTTTGTGGATGCCTGGTAGGCGATGACAATGAAGGTTACTCGCTAAACCCGCCCTAAAATTGCCGGTATATGCTGGCTCGGAAATCGCCTTAATCCACCACATTCAACCGTTAAGCCTGAGCCGCTTTGCGAGCCGCCGCTTTAGATTTCTGCTTTTCTTTTTGCTTTTGTTGCTTAGACGCTTGTTTCGCCGCTCTCAAGGCTTCAGCTGCCTGACGTTTAGCCTGCTCTTTTTCCGCTTCTAGCTTCTCTAGATAATAGTGATAGTCGCCGCGATAGAGGCGCAGCTCGCCGTCGCGAATTTCCACAATCTTGGTCGCCACCTGAGAAATAAAGTAGCGATCGTGCGACACCAACAAAATGGTGCCGTCGTACTGGCGTAAAGCCGCCTCTAAGGTTTCTTTCGCCGGAATATCGAGGTGATTCGTCGGCTCATCCAAAATCAGCAGATTCGCCGGTTGAATTAACATCGCCGCCATTGCTAGGCGAGCCTTTTCACCCCCGCTGAGCGCCTCGACCTTCTTATAGACCATGTCACCGCTGAATAAGAACTGACCAAGCAGCGTGCGCACCTGCTCCATCTTCCAATCGGGGACGATGTCTTGCAGCGTATCCATCACGGTTTTAGTGAGATCGAGCGCTTCGGCCTGATTTTGTTCAAAATACTTCGGCAACACGTTGTGTTTGCCCGTGCGCACGATGCCTTCGGTCGGTTGCTCTCGCCCTAAAATCAGGCGCAGCAGAGTCGATTTACCGGCGCCGTTGGGGCCTAAAAAGGCAATGCGATCGCCCCGCTCGATTTGTAGATTCGCCCCTAGGAACAGGATTTTGTCTTCGTAGCAGTGGGTCATGTCTTCAATCACCACCACCTCTTCACCACTGCGCGGCGCGGGGGGAAACTGAAATTTCAGCGTCCGCACATCCGATTCGGGCGCTTCGATGCGCTCTACCTTATTCAGCTGTTTTTCGCGGCTTTTAGCCTGGGTGCTGCGAGTGGCACTGGCCCGAAAGCGGTCAATATAAGCCTGCTGCTGGGAGATTTCCTTTTGCTGCCGTTCGTAGGCACTGAGCTGGGCTAAACGATTCTCGGCTTTTTGCTCTAAGTATTTGCTGTAGTTGCCCAGGTATGTGGTCGAAATGCCGCGCTCGGTTTCCACAATTTGCGTGCAGAGACGGTCTAAAAACTCGCGGTCATGGGACACGATTACCATCGGCGTGTTGACGCCTTTAAGATAATTCTCTAGCCACTCAATCGTTTCTAAGTCCAAATGGTTCGTCGGCTCGTCCAGCAGCAGCAGATCCGGATCTTGGAGCAACACTTTGCCGAGCCCCATGCGCATCTGCCAGCCCCCACTGAATTCACTCACCAGGCGATCGCCATCGGCGGCACTAAATCCCATTTCGGGCAAGATTTTTTCAATGCGGGCATCCAAGCCGTAGCCATCCAACGCTTCAAACTTACGCTGTTGCCGATCTAGCTCGTGGATTAATTTGTCTAACTCATCGGCATCCGCCGTTTCCATATGGTGCGGAATTTCCATCAGCCGATGGTGGATCGCATTCGCCTCATTGAAGACTGTCCAAAACTCATCCCGCACCGTGCGATCGACTTCCACTTCAAATTCTTGATTTAGGTAGCCAATTTTCAGGCTAGCGGGCCGCACGACACTGCCGCTGGTCGGCTCAACATCGCCCCGAATGATTTTGAGCTGCGTCGATTTACCCGCCCCATTCACACCGACCAAACCGATGCGATCGCCGGATTTAACTTCCCAATTGACGTCCTTCAGCACTTCGCCAGTGGGGTAGATTTTACAAATATTTTCGAGGCGCAGCATGGTGGCAATTCCTATAGGGATCTCGGCAACAGCGAGGACAATTGAGCGATTTCAAAGAAAAAAACAGGGCGCTCTCCAGGCAGTTTGCTCACCGCCGTCTGGAAGCACTTTAACAAATGTAACGGAGCGATCGCACTTTTCTACCCCAGGAATGAGAAGCGACAAGCTAGGATCGGATGAATGCCTTCTCATCCCCCATGAAGACCCTATTAATTTGGAGCATTCAGGGATATCGCAGCGTGATTTCGCCGTTGCTACCGCCCACCTGCCGCTTTACCCCCAGCTGCTCGCAATATGCGCTGGAGGCCATCCGGCGCTTTGGGGCAGTATCAGGTTTAGGATTAGCCATCCGTCGCATTGTCCGCTGTCATCCGTTTAATGCCGGGGGCTATGACCCGGTTCCTGAATTGATCTGGCAAATCGGCGAGACGCAGCTAATGGATGTCATCCACCCCAGCGGTGAGTCATCCACCCAATCAACAGCAACCCCGGAGCCCGAGACGACGTTGTCGTCAGACTCAATTGGGGAATGATAGAACATCAAACACCAACAGCGGCGTCCTGTGATGTCGTTGATCGTTCTTGGTTGAACGACACCTGCACAGCCCTTTGTAGAAACAAGGGAATAACAGACCGAGAGACTTACTCAATCGACGATTGCGATGACTGAAATCCTATTAGCAGTAATGGTTTTGGGGATTTTGGGATGGTGGTTAAGCCGCCGTCGGCGCTCACCCAGACGCTTGGGGACAGCGCCGCACTTGGGGCGATCGCGGTCGGGAGCAGCCTCTGCTTCCCCGCAGCTCATGCGACGTTTAGACCGGTTAACCAAAGACCGGCGAGTCTCCGAACGGTTGATTGAACGCGTCGAGTTCAACCATCCTGGCCGCTCGAAAAGTTGGTGTATTGAGAAAGCGATTTACGACATCCAGCGCGATCGTCGTAGCTGATGGCACCACTCGCCGTCCTGCAGACTCAGGCACTTTACTGATTTTTTAAGGGATTGCCGACCCATAAGTTTGTTAGGTTAAGGAAACTCGATTTTTTCGGGGTGCCATCTTTAATCGGGTGGTTTGCTGTTGTAGTTCTAGCTGTTGCACGCTGTTGGCCCATGCCCCGACGTATTTTTGTTGGCGATGTTCACGGTCACTATGCTGGCCTGATGAGCCTCTTTGAGGAAGTCGCCCCAGACTCAGCCGATCAGGTTTACTTTGTCGGCGACTTAATCGATCGCGGACCCCAGAGTTCTCAAGTGGTGGACTATGTGCGTCAGCAGGGACATAGCTGTGTTTTAGGCAATCACGAACGGCTGCTGCTGGATGCCCTTGCGACCAAACAGGGGGCAGGCCAAACACTGCACGCCTGGCTCTACAGCGGCGGGCAGTCAACGCTAAACAGCTATAACCAGAATGTTGACCTGTTGACCCGCCACATCGAGTGGTTTAGGACGCTACCCCTGTATTTGGATTTAGGTGATATCTGGCTGGTGCACGCGGGCATCGACCCCACCCTCAAAATTTCGGAGCAAACCTCAGAAGAGTGCTGCTGGATTCGGGATGCCTTTCACAGCGAGCCGGAGCCTTACTTCCAGAACAAGCTGATCTTGACCGGTCACACGATTACCTTTACGTTCCCCGACATCCAGCCCGGACAACTCGTGGAAGGGCCGGGTTGGCTCAATATTGACACTGGAGCCTATCATCCCAAAAGTGGCTGGCTCACCGCGCTCGACATTGATAATGAACTGGTTCACCAGTTCAACGTGTTTGAAGCCACTTACCGGACGCGATCGCTGGAAGAATCCTGCAGTCCGTTCACTCAGGGGCGGCGGCGCATCATGGCTTAAGGTCAATCAAAGAAAAGAGTTTCCAGCCAAAGCGATGCCTGTAAGGGCGGGTTTTGTTGATACCTTATCCCAATGAAATCAAGGTTTCTAGCTAAACCCGTCCTTACAGTATTGGCATACTCTTGCTCGAAAACCGCTTCGGGAGTGGCTCAAAAATAGCGTCTCAGATCGCAGGGGTTTGGCACTGCCAAACCCTCACAGAAAGTTGTCTGCCCTGAGAATAAATCTGCAAAATGCAGACCTCAAGTCGGGAGCACTCACAGCGATCGCGAGTAAGCGGCGGGGGCAATCCCGGGCTGAGACGATGAACCGGCCAGCAATACATCACGAATAAACCGGGCGGCGGCTCGTTGGGTTAAATTGCCGACGATGCGCTGTCCCATATCCCGCGTTTCGGATTTAACCAAGACCTGCGGTAGCTGACGCGCTAGCAGACTGGCATCAAACCCTTTGCTCTGACGCAACATCTCCACAATGCGCAGAATGCGGTTGAAGTTGCTGTCATCATCAGTGGTCGCTGTGACTGTCATGTTCGATGAGGCCGAATTTTTATCCACAGCGCCCCAGCCGAAGCGGCTTTGCACCGACTGCCGAACAGTCTGCACCATATTTTGACCCAGGTTGTCTAGTTCTTTGGCCAATTCGTCGGCAATGCGATCGCGAATAAATTCACCCCGCTCTGAGAACAAAAACTCGACCGTCTGATCAACCATCCGTTCCATGTCGTAATCATCACTGTCACCGGCATTTCTCAGCAAATTCTCCAGCCGATTCCAGCGAAATTCACCGTCTTTAAAGAGCAGATCTTGTAGAGAATCGCGCAACTGAGGCGAAGAATCGGTCAACAGCCGTTTTGCGACATAGGGATAGGCCTTGCTCAACACCTTGAACTCAGGATCGACGTTGATCGCGATGCCTTCCAACGTGACAAGAGAGCGAATAATCAACGCATAGTAAGCGGGCACCCGAAAGGGATATTCGTACATCAACGCCGAAAACTCATCCGTGATGCTTTTGAAATTCAGCTCGGCGACGCTGGCTCCCAGCGCGTTACTAAAGACTACCGTTAAAGCCGGAATAATCGGGGTGAGATCGGTGTCGGGTGTCAAAAACTCGAGCTTGACATAGTCGCCGGCCAGCCCTTCAAAATCGCGGTTGACCATGTGCACCACCGCTTCGATCAGGCCGTAGCGCTGATAAGGCTTGACCTCACTCATCATGCCGAAGTCGAGATAGGCCAGCTTGCCATCGGGGGTCGCCAGCAGATTACCAGGATGCGGATCCGCATGGAAAAATCCATGCTCTAGCAGCTGCCGCAGCGAACACTGCACCCCCACATCAATGAGGTAAGTGGCATCAATGTTCTGGCGCTGGAGTTCATCTAACTGCGTCAGTTTGGTACCGTCAATCCACTCCATCGTCAGCACTCGACGAGCTGTATAGTCGCCGTAGATGCGGGGCACGTAAATATCTTTGAGATGTCCATACAGCGCTGCGAAGCGAACGGCATTTTCACCCTCATGGGTATAATCCATTTCTTCAAAAATGCGCGCGCCAAACTCATCCATGATGGCGACGAGGTCGCTGCGAATGCGGCTAACATTGTTCGTCGCCCACTGCGCCAACCGACGGAGAATGTAAAGATCTAAGGCGATGCGCTGCGCCAAACCTGGACGCTGCACCTTGACCGCCACGGTTTCCCCAGTTTTGAGGCGACCTTTGTAGACTTGGCCCAACGAAGCGGCGGCGACCGGATCTGCCGATAGCTCGGCATAGACTTCAGCCGGAGGTGCACCCAGTTCTTCTTCGATGTAGCGAAAGGCCACTTCATTGGGAAAGGGAGGCAGCTGATCTTGCAGGCGCGTCAGCTCGTCCAGATAAATCGGCGGCACCAAATCGGGTCGAGTCGATAGGGCCTGGCCGATCTTGATATAGGCCGGGCCGAGATCAGTCAACAATTCTCGCAGTCGTTTCGCCTGCCGCCGCTGCGTAGCTTCCGAAACGGTGCCCCGACGATTCCACCAAACCCCGGTCAAAAAGGTAACAAATGGCCAAATAATGGTGAACAGACGGCCAATCACCTTAGGCCAGCGCCCCCGGTAATAGGCATTAATGGCGTCGGGATCGTAGGCAAAGTCTTCGAAGGGGTCGAACTTGCGCGGCGATCGCCCTGCCTTCGGAGTCACATGAGTCGGCGTCGCAGCGGCCCGATCCGGCACCGTCGGCTCAACGTCTACGACAGTTACAGTGCGAGGTGATGGAGTAGTCTGTGTCACCGTCACGGCCCCTTAAATATTTTACCTTTCTTAACTATTGTAATGAGTTTGAGTCATCAGCACCGGTAGAAAAGCCCGATCCCCCTCAAAATGGTTCGTTTGTACTTTTCTGCGATAATTTAGGGAAGGATTGACCAGCATTCTGAGGCGATCGCATTGTGACCGTACTTGCTACTGCAGCAAATCGCCTCGACGCCGGTCTGAGGATTACCGATCTGCCCCCCGTGGACGCAGTGGAGATGGTCAAGCGGGCACGGACTCTCCCGGTTGGCGACCCGTCGCTGTAGCAGTCGGGAAATGCCCGATCAATTCGTGTCATAGTGTTTCTGAGCTGTTCCCGTCGGCTGCTGACGCGGATATCAAGTCCTTGGAGAATGGCTCAAAGTAGCGCCCTTGATCGCCAGGGATTGGCACTGTTCAACCCTGATCGAAAACGGTTCTGTTCCTGAGGATATGATTGAAGCGCAAAGCCCTTGGTTCCCCGTGGAGATCGCCCAGCTAGTGGCTTTGTTTCTGATCCTGATTCGCATTCTCGCCCTCAGTAAATCGTCCCCATGCTGGTTGCTCTGAAGATAGAAAATTTTGCCCTCATTGACCATCTAGCATTAGAGTTTCAGGCTGGGTTGAATGTGCTGACCGGCGAAACCGGCGCCGGCAAATCAATCATGCTGGATGCGCTGGATGCTGTCTTGGGCGGGCGCGTCAGTCAGCGGATGATTCGAGCGGGCGAAAAACGCGGGGTAATCGAAGCCACCTTTGCTGTGACCGATCGCACTCGACAGTGGCTCGAAGCCCACGAAGTGCCGGTGGCAGGCGATCGCTTAGTGTGTACGCGCGAGCTGACGGCAGGCAAAAATACCGTGCGCAGCCGCTCGCGCCTGAACGGGGTCACGGTTAACAAGCCTCAGGTCGAAGCGCTGCGATTGCACCTGGTCGAGATTACCGCCCAAGGTCAAACCCTACAGGTGGGCAATCCGCAAATGCAGCTGTACTGGCTCGATGGCGTGGGGGGAACGGCGATCGCCCAGCAGCGCCAGGTGGTCGCCCGCCACTATGAGGCCATGGTGGCGGCACAAACGCTGTTAGACCGGCGGCGGCGGGCCGAGCAACAGCGCCAAGACCAGCTCGACCTATTTGACTATCAGTGGCAGGAACTAAGCGCCGTCGGCCTGGAAGATCCCAACGAGTTGACTCAACTTGAGCAAGAGCAGCAGCGGCTGAGTCACGCGGTAGAGCTGCAGCAGCAGAGCTATCAGGTTTATCAGCGGCTCTACGAGAATGACCAAGAGGGTAACGCCTGCGCCGATCTGCTTGGTCAAGCGGTGCAGACCCTGGAAGACATGCTGCAGTACGACAACACCGTTGAGCCGATTCTCGACATGGTGAACGATGCCCTCGCTCAAATTGAAGAAGCGGGTCGCCAAATCAACACCTATGGCGAAGATATGGAGACCGATCCCCAACGGCTACAAGAAGTGCAGGCCCGCATGAGTCAGCTCAAGCAGTTGACCCGCAAGTACGGCAAAACCCTGCCCGAACTGATCGACTATACGCAGGAAATTCAGGCTTCGCTGGCCCTGCTGAATGGCGATGGCCAGTCGTTAGAAGCGTTAGAAGCCGCTCTGCAGACTGCTCAGGCCACCCTCGACAAAACCTGTCAAAAACTCACGAAGCTTCGGCAAAAGGCGGCTAAGGAATTAGAAGCCAGTTTGGTGAATGAACTCAAGCCCCTAGCCATGGAGCGGGTGCAGTTTCAAGTCAGTTTGACCCCCACTGCGCCCACGATCGCGGGCGCTGACAAGATTCAGTTTCGCTTCAGCCCTAATCCAGGAGAACCGCTGCAACCCTTAGCCGAGACCGCCTCTGGCGGCGAAATGAGCCGCTTTTTGCTAGCACTTAAGGCTTGTCTGTCGCAGTTGGATGTTGTGAACACGCTGGTGTTTGACGAGGTTGATGTCGGGGTTTCGGGGCGAGTCGCTCAGGCGATCGCCGAAAAGCTATATCACCTGGGGCGATCGCAGCAGGTGTTGTGTGTCACCCACCAGCCGATGGTGGCCGCCATGGCCGATGCCCATTTTCGAGTCGGCAAAGAAGTGATTGAGCAAGTGGCGGCTAGCTCTAGCAAAAAATCTAAGTCAAAAGGTAACGGGGCCAACGCCGCGACCGCCGAAAGAACGGTGGTCAGAGTGACGCCCTTAGATGACGCCATGCGTCGCGATGAACTGGCTCAGCTGGCGGGAGGCCAGTCGCACCAAGACGCGCTCTCGTTTGCCGATGCGTTGTTGAAGCAGGCCAAGAGTCTGCGGCAAGCCTGATCGATCAGAAAAGGTCGGCGTGATCGCGATCGCTGTCAACGGATTGCCAGTGAGAAGCTGTAAGGTTAATGTTTTGAATGGCAATTTGTCCTCAATTCGCAGCGCCCATGCATTTCCCCCTGCTCTTAACCGAAGTCGCCCTCGAAGATCCCGTCATTGAGGAAGGACTGCGGAGATTTCTGCTCGTGCTGTCCGTTTCGCTCGGGGTTGCCACCCTCTCAAGAGCGCTGAGCTGG
>JBHJJI010000092.1:0-9294 GCA_050042805.1 Leptolyngbyaceae cyanobacterium | reverse complement strand
GTTGTGACGTGTGCTCTTCCGAGCTGTAGTGCGGCTATCGGCGCTGCCGGTCAGCGGCATTCCCCGTGCTCTGGTCAAGGGGGCGGCGCGCCTCTTGTTTCCTTAGGAGATTTCCAGCGCAAAAGATACCCGCTGAGACGGGTTTTGCTGTCTTGGGTCCGCGCCCGACGGTCACCGGCACTTGATCACAACTCGCTGCGTGATGACTTCTAAACTTTGGCAAACAGATAGAAATGATCGCCTGACCCAGTTGCAGGCGTATGGAATCGCTACGATGCAAGCTGCTGCCATTTTTTTACTTGAGGTTACTTAAGAACGCTGAAGTGACTGTCACGACTGTGTTTGACAGTTTGTAACAGGTGCCGGTTCGTGGCGCGATCGCCCACCAGCTTCCTGATAACGTGGGTGCAACCGATGGCCGCCACAAATGGCCTTGCCATCCCCGATGGGCACCGTATCAGGAGAATTATGGTCAGCACTGTTCCTAACTCACCCAGCGTCAAAACCACCGTCGAAGAGAGCCTGCTCGCGCCCCGGTTTTACACCACCAACTTTGAAAAAGCGGCTGAGATGGATCTGTCTCAGGGTGAAGAAGCACTGCAGGCGCTGCTGGTCGAGATGCGGGGCGACTATAACCGTTATCACTTTGTTCGGACTGAAGCCTTTGAAGCGGCCTGGAATCACATTCAAGGGGAAGAACGCAAGGCCTTCGTCGATTATTTAGAACGCTCTTGTGTCTCAGAATTTTCCGGCTTTTTGCTGTTCAAAGAGCTGTCGCGCAAGCTCAAGCAGCGCAGCCCCTTGCTGGCCGAAATCTTTCAGCTGATGGCTCGCGATGAGGCGCGCCACGCTGGTTTCATCAACAAAGCGATGGCAGATTTCAATATCTCCCTCGATCTGGCGAAGCTGACGAAAAACCGCACCTACACCTTTTTTCCAGTGGAGTGGGTAATTTATGCGGTTTATCTGTCCGAAAAAATTGGCTACTGGCGCTACATTCTGATTTTCCATCATCTGGAACAGCAGCCCGAAAACAAGTTCTACCCCCTATTTGACAACTTTGAAAGCTGGTGTCAAGACGAAAACCGACACGGCGATATCTTTAAGGCACTGCTGCGATCGCAGCCCCACATGTGGCAAGGCTGGCAGGCGCGGTTATGGAGTCGCTTCTTTCTGCTGTCGGTGTTTGCCACCCACTCATTGACCGTCCACGAGCGCAGCAAATTTTACGAAATGCTGGGGTTGGATGCCGCCGCCTTTGATGAAGAGGTGGTGCGCCAAACCAATGCCACGGCAGCGCGGGCTTTTCCAGTCATGCTAAATGTCGATCATCCCGACTTTTTTAAGCGACTCGATCGCTGTGTCGAGCGGAATGTGAAATTGAAAGCGATCGCTACCAGCAATCTGCCCCGCCCCTTCAAGTTTTTGCGCAAAGTGCCCCACATCTTGGGTACTGCTGGCGATCTCCTCCGGTTGTTCCTGCTGAAACCAATCGATACCGAAGTCCTGCGAGCCACTGTCCGCTGAAGGTTCTGTACAGCAATCATGGCTTCGAACTAACCAAGCTTGCTGTCAGGGTTGGACAGTACTAGATTCTGGTGTTGCAATGGAAGATGGAGTTCCGGTCCCTGGCTCCCCGGCATTTCCAGGAGCATCTTGGGAGGCCGATAACTGCGAATTGGCGATAACTGGCTAGCGGATGCGACGACCAGCCAGGGTATGCCGCCTCTCAAATTCTGTATGCTGAACTCCGACTTCCGTAGGGCTCTGCCCTTCCCGCAGGGTATTCCAAATTCCTCCTCATTCATCAAATTGCTCCCGACTGCCCTTCCCCCCTATGCAACAATGATGGGTCTGTGCCGTTACTCCCCAATTTATGAACTCTGCCTCTCAACCGTCTGCCGACAGTATTTCTGCGGCGCTCGACCCCAGCACTGACCTCAACTTCGCCCTGCCCAACCCCGAGGATGAGAACCTATCAGAGTTTGAGTTTCAGCGGCAGATTGAACTGGCCTGGCAGGTGTGCGATCGCTTTGATTTGCAAACGGACATTTGGCGCGGGCGCATCATGCGCACGGTGCGCGATCGCGAAAAGCGTGGGGGGGATGGTCGGGGCACCGGCTTTTTGAATTGGTTGCGCGATCGTGAAATCACCAAAAGTCAAGCCTACTCGCTGATTGAGCTGGCCGAAAGCGCCGATACCCTGCTGCAAGATGGCATGTTGGAGCCCGAATCGGTCAACAACTTCAGCAAGCGAGCCTTTATTGAGACGGCGCAGTCGGCCCCCGAGGTGCAGCAACTCGTGAGTGATGCTGCCCAGCGCGGCGAGCAGATCACCCGTCGTGAGGTGCGACAAATCTCGGATGAATGGACCGCCATGAGTTCGGACTTGCTGCCTGCTGAACTCAAGGAGAAGGCCGCGAACAACACCATTCCCACCCGCTATCTCGCGCCTCTCGTCAAGGAAATGGAGAAACTGCCCATTCCCCATCGGGAGACCCTCAAAACCGAGGTGATGCTCAATCCTGACATCGATACGCTGAAACAGGTGACGGCTGAGGCTCGCTATTTGGCTAAATACCTGGAAGCGGCGGTGCAGGTGCAGGCGCTCGACAGCGAAAACCTGGATTTAGAACAGGCCCTCGAAGAGGCGTTGCGGATTGGCTGTCTCAACGCCACAGCGGATTTGGTGAAACAAGCTGCCCAGCTAGAGCAGGCCACCGCCAAGCTCTACAACGCTTGGACCCAGATGAACAAACTGTCAGAACGCGTCTTTGTCGATAGCGGTTCGAGCACGCCTCATCTACGCAATTTGTTGAGCCACTTAGAACCCTTGACTAGCCAAACAATAGAAGTGCAGCTCGGCGATCCCGAAAGTCCGCTGTCGCACATGGTGCGCCTCCGGTTGTTGTCGGCGGACGGCGATGAGGAATGACGCGACCATGGTGTGCGCGGCATCGATGGTACAGCAAGCGATGTGAAGTTGGGCCGGTTCAGAATTGACGGTTCAGGGGTCAGGAACGTGGATTAATGGGTGCGGAGCTGTGGGCGTGTTGCTATCGTTTCACCCGCGATCTTTCGCCAGATTCATCCGATGGCTGCGCCACATCATTGGCTGCCAAAAATCACGATGGGAGGACGCAACGATTTCTGTAAGCGGTCTCGTGAGTCGGGCGATCGCGAGTAAGATGCAGACAACGCCAGTGCCGCTACCCCATGTCAGAAGAGTCGAACTTTGACGCACCCGGTAAGCCCCCGATTGATCCCGGTTTTACACCACCAGAAGAGGATGCTGTCAGTGACGGTGGCAGAAAATGGATCATTCCAGTGGTGGCATTGGGCTGTGGCTGTGTGTGTTTGCCGCTGATTGTGATCTTGTCTGTGCTATTTGGCTTAGGCACCTCGGTACAGCGACTCTACAAATCCACGGGCTCTTATCAGGTGTATCAATTGGCGTCTACTGAAATCGAGGCCAGCGATGAAGTGGCTGAGGTCTTGGGCAGTCCGGTCGAGACGGGTTGGACGTCACACGTTCAAGAAAGCTACCCAGCTAACGAGGCGGGGCAGGTCTGCATTCGATTTAACGTGGCCGGTGAAGACCGCAACGGCAGTGTCTATGCCGAGGCGCAAAACGAACAGGGAGCCTGGCAGCTCTATCAGCTCACTGTGTCAGTCAATGGGGAACCGGAGCCGCTGACTTTGGTGCCTGTCCCCACTGAGCGATCGCCCCTCTGTCCTGAGTTTGATGAGTCTGAGCCTGATTCTGAACCCAGCGCAGAAGAACCGCCCGTAATCTAACAGCTAGTCCTGCTGATGGGAAAACTGATAGGCCCCGGCATAGGCTAGGGCGATCGCAAACGCGCCCAACACCGGAAAGCTATACCAGGGAAACTCCGACAGCGGTTGATAAGCAGCAGCCCGCAGACCAATGGTGGTGTAGGTGAGCGGCAACAGATAGACGATCCCTTTGAGGATGACCGGTAGAGTACTGGGGTCAAAAAAGGTGCCGCCTAGAAATGACATTGGCACAATCAAAAAATTATTGAACAGGCCCACACTTTCCAGAGATTTGACGTTCAAACCAACGATGACGCCTAATCCGGCAAAGACAGCGGAGTTAAGCACCAGCAATCCGAGAAAGAGCGGATTCAAAAAGCTCCAGAGCTGCCCCGTAAACAAGACCGCCACCAATATCACCGAAGCCGCCGTCATCATGCCCCGCACAATGCCCGCCAGCATTTTGCCCAGGTACAGTGCTAGGGGATGGACGGGATAGAGCAGCATTTCCTCAAAGGTTTTGGTGAACAGGCGATCGCCGCAAATCGAAAAGGTCGTGCCGCCAAAGCTAATCACCATAGAAGAGAGCGCCACCATGCCCGGCAGAATAAACTCCAGATAGTTATCTCCGGCAGTGGGCTGACTGACCCGATCAAGCGAACTGCCCAGCCCCAGGCCAAAGGCCAAGATATAAATCAGCGGCGATACTAGCCCAGACGCCGCGACTTGAGGAATCCGCACTCGCAAATCGAGCCAATCTCCCCAAAAAACCGTGAGGCTGTCGTCCACCAAGGTCTTGAGAAAGTGACCCACAGAAGACCGGCGAATTTTACGAGGGGCGTTAACATCCACAGCGGCGACCTGAGAAAAGCGTTTACAGTTGTTCACATAACTTTCCCACTTTACCCTGAGTTGCGATAGGTTGCATCGTCTCCACAGCTGAGCCTTAAATTTTGCTGAGGTTCAGCTGTGGAGAGCTATTTGAGAACTTTAAACTGGCACAGTGTTTTTTAGCTAAGCCTGTCTGAATTCCTTTTTCGAGAACAGCTACTTTTTGATTTCTTCAGAAGTTCAAATAAAGTTGATTGTTTGAGCGGTTTCAGACTATAAATTAAAATTTTCTACAGCCTAAAAGCCTGTTTTACAAGTTAGTCATGTCATGACTCAATTTCTAGAGATGGGTCAAAAGCCAAAGTAGAGTGCGCTTGCAAAGCAGACTTTAAGCTCCTCTAAACTCCCTGGTAGATAAATCGAATTAGTCTTTACCGTCAATCTTTAAACTTGTGACTAGCAAGAATTTTACCGTTCCTAAAAGCATGTATTATACGCGAATCAAAGGTGATCGATAAAGCTGTTGGCTTATGACGTTTAGTAGTTGTCATTTCTGCCGTCACAACATCTAGCACAAAAAAATAAAGAATACTGACTCAAAACATATTATCTCAGAGACGGATTCGATGCTTTGACCTAGATTTCAGTTTTCGTTGTAAACGTACGAGTAAGGAATCGTCAATTTCGACATCATAAACATTTTGAGATTTGGCTTTACTGAGCAGAGATGATACGTAGCCAAAAGAAGATTTTGATGAGAAAACTAACTTATCGCATTCTGAAAGTAGATAGAGATCTGTGATAGCTTCTAATCCATTCTGGTAACGGCTTGGGCAATTACCCCAATTTTGATGCATACGCTCCCCTTTTGGAGGAAACCATTTTTCTGCAGTAACCACCTTTGAGAATCGCTCCTTTAAATGCTCAACGACTACCTGAGAGTCTGTGGCCAAAAAGACTGTCGAGTCCGGCTCTGCATTAGCCAAGTTTTCGACCTTGTCAATTATTTTTGCTAAGGGAACCTTGATGTCTGTATAACGGATATGAACTCCAATCGTATGGGATGAAAAATTCGCCTGCTTGTAATGAGATATAGAATTCTGAATATTCTCGACCAGCTGGAGCTTTGAGTTCAAGACTGAGCTCAAGATCTCAGGAATTGTCATTTTGCTCAGATATTCAAATTTCCCCGTAAAAAGAGATTGTAAACTTCTAATCTTGTGAGTGTAAGCGCAGAAAACAATTACCTCTTCCGAATAGTCTATTTTTGAGGAATCAAAAGTCATTTGAGAGAAGCCTTCGAGGCTTATCTCAGATTTCAGTCCTCCTAAAGACTTATCGAGGTTTCCACTCCACAGATCAGGATAGATAGAATTAGTTACTGGCAAAGACTCTATTGGATAAGAAGTGGGGCAGTTAAAATAGGTAGGGAAAGCATTCTCATTATTATCATCTGAATAGCTGTTGTCTCGCCAATCGATGACAACCTTTCGGTTGGAGATCTCACCGTACAAAATTGCCGTACAGGCTGCGAGGATTCGGTTACCCATCCCCGATGTGCCTTTACAGACCACAAACTTCTGAGGAATAGTCATTTCTTTAAATAACTCCCTAGATTCTATCGAACAGTTTTCTAACTCCTATGCAATCTTACGTAGGACACTAGGAGATTTGTATGTAGTTTACCCAATCCAATCGCCCAACCTGTGGATATTACTGAATCCTCATCAAGGCTTTGTAGTCGATCAAAATTTGTGTCCTCTTTAGTGCGAGTGCTAGAGGATATTCGGTTACCCTGGACGTCATCGGTGATCAATCCTCAACATTGCTGGCACAACCGGCATCCAGAGACCAATCTCGAGTTGTTTCGGCGATACGCAGCTCGCCTGAGGTCTCTTGGAATCTGAGTAATGCCAGAACCTTCGTTCTCGACTTCAAAGTGCTAAATTAGTCATCAGCAAAAGTAGTGCAAATGCACTTAAGCGAACTGACGCGATCGCTGACGTGGATAGCGGCAGTCCAAAGGGTGCAGGAGGGATTGGGGATGGCAAAAACCCGCTCAATTTACGTATGCAACAGCTGTGGTGCTGAATCGCCGCAATATTTTGGTAAATGCGCTGTCTGCAGCGAGTGGAACACCATGGTTGAGCAGGTTGCTCCCCCCGCTGAAGCAGCTAAAGTCGGGGCGCTGCGTGGGCGATCGCGCACGACCACTGCGAAAAAATCGGCCCAAGCCCCGGCCCCTCGTCTGGCGTTGACTCTGAATCAAATCGAAGATCGACCTCAGCCCCGCTGTCCCTCAGGCTATCAAGAGCTGGATCGGGTGCTGGGGGGCGGCATCGTGCCGGGGTCACTGGTGCTGGTGGGGGGTGATCCTGGCATTGGCAAATCCACCCTGCTGCTGCAGGTGGCGAACTATCTGGCTAATCAGACCGGTGTGCTCTACGTCTGCGCTGAAGAATCGGGACAGCAGGTGAAGCTGCGATCGCAGCGTTTGGGCATTGGGGGTTCCGAAGCGAGTGATTCAACAACTGCGCCGATCTCTCAAACCCCGAAGGGAGCGGCGGCAAGCGACGGCCAAACGGGACTGTATTTGCTGCCCGAGGTCGATCTGGAAACGATTTTGATGGAGCTAGAGGCGCTGAAGCCGACCATCGCCGTGATCGACAGCATTCAAGCCCTGTATTACGGGGCTCTGATTTCGGCCCCGGGGTCGGTGTCGCAGGTGCGGGAATGCACGTCGGCCCTGATGCAGGTGGCCAAGCGGGATGATATTGCCCTCTTTATCGTGGGGCATGTGACCAAAGAGGGGGCGATCGCGGGGCCTAAAGTGCTGGAGCATTTGGTCGATACGGTGCTGTATTTTGAGGGCGATCGCTTTGCCAGTCACCGTCTGCTGCGTTCCGTCAAAAATCGCTTTGGGGCCACCCACGAACTGGGCATTTTTGAAATGGTCGATCGCGGCCTGCAGGAAGTACACAACCCCTCGGAACTCTTTTTGGGCAACCGCGATGAGGCGGTTCCCGGCATCGCCACGATCGTGGCTTGTGAAGGGACGCGGCCCTTGGTTGTGGAACTGCAGTCATTGGTAAGCCCCACCAGCTACAGTTCGCCCCGGAGATCGACCACCGGCATCGAATTCAGCCGCCTGTTGCAGATCTTGGCAGTCCTGGAAAAGCGGGTCGGCATCCCCCTCTCGAAGCTGGATGCCTACGTCGCCTCATCGGGCGGGTTGAATGTGGGCGAGCCTGCCGCTGACCTGGGCATGGCCATCGCCATTGCGGCAAGCTTTCGCGATCGCGTGGTCGATCCCTATACGGTGATTTTGGGTGAAGTGGGCTTGGGAGGGCAAGTGCGGCCCGTCTCACAGCTTGAACTGCGCCTCAAAGAAGCGACCAAACTCGGCTTTAAGCGGGCGATCGTGCCCAAGGTTCAGGGCGGTGTCGCCACGCCCATGGACGTCGTGCCGGTCGCCCGAGTCATGGATGCGATCGCGGTTGGGTTAGGCGGTGCTTCCTAGGTCTGGTTCGGAGTCCACCGGCAGTCTGATCACTGAGCAGGGGAATTACTCCACCGGCTCCACTTTGCCCATGTAAACCAAGGCGCTGTAGATCAGCGCTGCCACTTCGGCGCGAGTCGCAGGGTCGTTGGGACGTAATTGACTATCGGCTGTGGCCCCAGGGGCAATCAGACCAGCAGCGATCGCGGCAGCGACCTGATCTCTGCCCCAAGCGGGAATCGTGCCCTGGTCGGCATAACCCTGCAGCAGCGCTTCAGAGCCTGGGGGCTTCGGTAAAGAGAGACCGGTGGCGAGCGTGACTAACACCTGCAGACGGGGTACCACCTGATTAGGCTGAAAGGTGCGGTCAGGATACCCCGTCATAAATCCCAACGCGACTGATTCATCAATGGTGGCAGCGGCCCAATAGTCGGCAGGCACGTCAGCAAAGCCAGCGCTCACCGTTTTGGGCTCGACCTCAAAGGCTGGGGCGACCTGGGCCGCGAGTTCGGCCCGAGTTAAGGGGCGATTGGGCGCAAAGGAGCCATCGGGCAGGCCATTGAGGACTCCGCGCGCCGTCAGGGCATCAATGTAAGGTTTGGCCCAATAGTCGTCAGCCACATCGGGAAAAGCGATCGCGGGTCGAATGGGGGGCAAACTGCTAGCACTGGCACTGTCGGGGATTTGGGGATCAGGCACGACTAGGGCGGGTTGCTCTGGGGAAGACGGCCCCGTGCGGTCTGGCGCTGTGGTGGCTGGCGCTGTGATGGAGCTGCTACCGCTCTCTGGCCCGGTGTTGCCGGACAAAGCCTCCTCAGTGGAGGGAGATGGCGGCAAGGCTGGGTCGGGAACAATTATCGTACCGTCACCGGAGACAGCCTCGCCCCCAAGAGGGGCACCGGAGTCGGTGACTGCCGGGGGGGTGACCACTGAGTCGGGCGTCTCGGTCAGAGGCGTTGTCAGACTGGGAAACCCACTGAAGATGAGCCATCCGCCCAGGCCTCCCAAGATGCCCAGCGCCACTAAAATCGCCAGCCAGTCGTCTTGATCCTGAGGGCTGCGGGGTGTGGGAGGGTTAGGGCCGGAAGGAGTAAACATGATATTCTGCCTAATCTTGGGGCGTTATGGGCCGCTGTGACGACATTTTTACAGAAATTGTCGGCTTTAAACTGACAAATGCGGGTGTG
>JBHJJI010000091.1:0-24226 GCA_050042805.1 Leptolyngbyaceae cyanobacterium | reverse complement strand
CAGTCCCAATGTCGGCTCATCTAAAAAGAGCACTTTGGGCCGGTGAATCAAGGCCGCCAGCATTTCGGCCTTCATCCGTTCACCCAGGGAAAGTTTGCGCACCGGCTGCCGCAACTGCTCCGTGATATCGAGCAGGGTGGCCAGCTCTGAGACGCGATCGCGAAAGGTGCGATCGTCCAGACCATAAATGGCACCGTTAATGCGTAGCGAATCCATTGCGGGCAGATCCCACAGGAGCTGCTGCTTTTGCCCCATCACCAACGTGATCTGCTGCAAAAAATCGGTTTGCCGCCGCACCGGCACCTGCCCCGCCACCGTCACCTGCCCGCTAGAGGGATAGATCAGCCCGGTGAGCATTTTGAGCGTGGTCGTTTTGCCCGCCCCGTTTGGCCCCAAAAAGCCCACCACTACGCCCGGTTCAAACTGAAAAGAGACCTTTTTGACGGCTTCCACGTAACGATATTGGCGGCGAAAAAAATGTTTTAACGTGCCCTTAAACCCCGGATCTTTCAGAGCGATCGGATAGACCTTGTTGAGCACAGTGACATCAATAATGGGCATCTTGAGTAAGCAAGCCTCACGGCCAGAAGACACTTCTATTTAACCGTGAGTTTGACAACTTCATCGGGGGCGCGTCCCCATCTTTGTCCTCACGGATAGAGTAGGGCCATCGCAGCCTGGTTGAGATGGCTGATGGGCTCCAGCCAGGGGCGATCGCCGCGCGGGTGTGAGTTAGCGGCTCAAGCCAATCGATCAAGTGGTCAAATTCTGAAGTGATCGCTCTCAGAGGTGATATCTAGGCAACAGCAGCGATCGCGTCACCTGCTTATCATGCTTACTGGTGCAATTAGGGAGTCTCAGTGCAATGCCCATGAAACTAACAAGTACAGATAAAGACACCATTCGCCGAGTGATCATTGCGCAGATCGAAGCGTTTCAGTCCGATGACGGGATTCAGGCCTTTCTCTACGCGGCTCCCTCCATTCGGCAGCAGTTCAAGAGCGTCGGCAATTTTATGCGCATGGTGCGGAGTTCTTACCCTGCTGTCTACCGACCCCGCAGCGTCATTTTCAACGACCTGACTGAGATGCAGGGCTTTCCGGCGCAGTCGGTGTTTTTGATGGCTCAGGATGGCGATATTGTGAAGGCCGTCTATTTGATGGAGCAGCAGCCCTCTAAAGACTGGCGCATTGCCGGCTGTTTTTTGATTCCCTTTGAAAACCGGTGAAGGGTGTCAGCAGGCCGCCTCAATGACCAGCTACAGCTTTTGCCGCACCCGATGACAAAAACGGTGATCCAGGCGAGCGTTTTCCGGAATTTGTTTGGGTTCACGCCAGTAATCAGTCACATGGGCGATCACCGCATCATCCACCTCCTCAATGAGCTTCCAGCAGACATGGCAGGTCGGATGCTGCTCTAACAGCGTCTGTTTGAAATCGAAGGAATAGGTGCGAGGTTCACCCGTAGGTAAATCGATCAGACGATCTAATCGCTCGTGCCAAGTATTCGCCCGATATTGAATGCGATCGCTCCGGTCGGTGCTGGTGCTGATGTATTCAACAAACTTTTTATCGTGGGTCAGTAAATCCAAAAATTCTTCGCGGATGTGGTCTTTAATCGGCAAGATTTGCTCCAGCGTATAGTGGCTGAAGGTGTAGAGAATTGTGTCCCACAGGGCGACGTTGAGCCGAGATTTTTCCCAGGTGCCGTTGGGGTTATAGGCATTGCCCAGGTAGTACCGCCGAAAGGCTTTTTCTTGAAACACGGCATAGGCCATTTCAATCGACGTCTCAAACACCTGCTGCATTTCAGTTTGCGCCGCTTCACTCAGTTGGCGATGCCGCTCCATTTCCGTATTCAAAAAGCGCTTGGCCGGGCCTTTGTAATGCTGAGGTGTATTGCGCCACATGGCAAAAAATCGCAGCACCAGTTGGCGATCAGCCATGCGACTATGGGGCTCTTTCGATTGCAAAATTCTCAGCAAAAATTCGTTTTGGGCCAGCGATCGCAATAGCTCGTTATAGTTGCCGCGATAAACACAATTTCGCACTTCTTGATCGTTCAGCTTTTCAGCGCCCAAATTGAGCCGCTCAAATACCTCAAACTTCACATCGGGGTCAGAATCTTTTTCAATCACAATCAGTCTGAGAATGAAGTTGAGCATCTCTTCTTGCAGCTCAACCGGCAAGTCAGTAAAGGCTTTGCGATTCAGATCTTTAAGCACTTGCAAACCCGACAGCTTAAACTTTTGACCGTTGGGAAACGCGCCATTGATAAAGGAACAAATACTGGTCAAACGCTGCTGTCCATCGACAACTGAATAGGTGCGATTGGCCTCCTCCGCGACATAAATCACCGGAATCGGAATCGCTAGCAGCAAAGACTCGACCAACCGACTCGCTTTGCCGCTGTTCCACACAAAATTGCGTTGAAAATCTGGCTGCAGGTTGAGCTTGCCGCGATTCACCCAGCTAACCAGCGTTTCGACCGGCAGGTCTTGCTTCTCAGTTTTGACCCGCCGCTTTTCTGGCTCAATGTCGAGGGGAGTATCGTCTTCGACTTCTTCGATGATCAGATCGTCAGCGGGGGGCGGCTCCGGAGCCGGAGTAGCGTTGGAGTGAACCATAGCGTTAGTGAGACAGGCAGAGTCTTCACGTTTAGGATACGCCAAAGCGGAAGCAGGGCTGGATGCCTAACGACTAATCCTGGTTTGCCTTGGCGGGACGGTAGAAGCAATCGGCCACCCCAGCAACGAGGCATCTCATTGATAATCCACTCTGCAGCCACTCAGCCACCGGGCGATCGCTCTCGCAATATCACCCCATCAGCAATGCCATTTAGAACGGGCCGCGCTGATTTTGGTTGTCAGAAAGCGCTGTTAAATCCACCGTCAAATCATCGGTGAGCTGGCGGGCCGTCGTCTTGAGTTCCTCAGCGGTGAGGGGCCGTTTTTGTTGAGTTGGCAAATAGGAAGACACGTCCAAAGCTGGGCCAAAGGCGATTTCGACACTGCTGCGCCAGTGGGGGTGGGGGTCATCGTACTGCAGACTCACGGGAATGATTTTGATGCCCAGATTGTGGGCTTGGGCTTCAGCCTGTAGCGCAATGCGGGCCAGCCCCGGTTTTAACCGATGCACCTGGCAATCGCGGAAAATGCCGCCTTCTGGATAAATCACCATCATTTGCGCTTGCTGCAGCAGATCGATGCCGTGACGCAGGCTCGAAACGCTGGGCGATCGCACGTTGACGGCAAAGCCTCCCAAACGGCGGATGAACCAGCCCTGCAACCCTTTGACTTCATCGGAGGTCACCATAAAATGCAAGTCTCGCCCCGTGATTGAGCGTCCTGCCGCATAGGGAATGATGATCGAGTCCCAGCGAGCCCGATGGGTCGGGGCCAAAATAATCGGCCCTTGATGCGATAAGTTTTGCTGCCCTCTGATTTTGACCTGGCGAAAATAGCTGGGAACAATCAGCTTTTCCCCGAAAAAATAGGCCAGTGGGGTCAACCAGGGAGAGCACCGTGACAAAGCGAGAGAATGGGTGTTAACCGGCGGGGAACTCAGACTAGCAGTGGACATAGACGTAGATGAGTGCAGTGACTATTTTCAGAGTCCCTACGATGAAGGTGACTGATTTCGTTACAAATAACGTAACGGGAAAGTCTAGATGCCGCCGCTAAGGCTAGACACTTTTTGTGATTGTCATGGCATTTCGTTTTGCGAGTCCCAAGCAAAGAAAAACGGTTTTCCAAATACCTCGGCTGGCATCATCTTCCGCCGTGATACAGCCGCTTGGTGTGTTTTCGCCTGATCAAATTTGGCCTTATTCGGTTATCCAATACCCTCCCTGGCATAGAGTGTTCGGTGTGCCAGTTGTTTGAGAACTCAGTGCATGGCTCGCGATCTGCCCACCCTCAATCTCATGCTGGATCAGGGTCGATGCCCAAAGCCCGTAGTTGCTCAGCTAGCTGCTCTGCTCGCTGTTGGGCAGTTTCAGCACGTTGTTGAGCCTTGTCTTTTTCAGACCGTTCGGTCTCCGCTTGCTGTTCTGCCCGTTCGGTATCGGTCAGCAACCAATGACCGGCCGCATCACACCACCGCAACCAACTCGC
The DNA here is from genome assembly GCA_050042805.1 of Leptolyngbyaceae cyanobacterium. Taxonomy (GTDB): domain Bacteria; phylum Cyanobacteriota; class Cyanobacteriia; order Phormidesmidales; family Phormidesmidaceae; genus Halomicronema. Next base: position 20,112 of record JBHJJI010000091.1, on the reverse strand, counting down.
GGGAATCCCCTCAAATTCTCCTTGCCAGAGACCTAGACCAATTTCCAGGTCGTCTAACCAAACCAGTGGCGGCTCAGCGCTGAGGGGCTGCTCTTCATACCGGGTGCCGACCAGCTTGAAATACCGCAGGTTTTGACTATAGCGGCTGTAAACGAAATAGTGTGGCACCCGCAAGTAGCGCTCGTACACTTCCAACTTGCCAGGAATCGCGGCGTCAACGGGTAAATCCTGGTTAGAGACCGAATCAGATGTTGCCTCGACAGCGACCTGGTCTTGGGGCTCATAAAACCGGCCCAAATCTTCCCGCTCGGTGCGCGGCGACAAAAACTCGACCGCTACCGTTGGAGCCTGTCCTTCTTGCCACACCACATAGCTGCGACGCAGGTCACGACCTTCATAAAGACGCGGTACGTCTAAAGCTAAAAACCAGTCAGGCCGCTTGTGCCACAGCGGATGATGCACGTCGTAGTAAAGGTTCAGATCGCTGCCGGTAAACCACCGGTCACGCTGATAGGCCGATAGCGTCAGGGTTCGGCTCAATAACTGTGGCTGCAAATCATGAAATTCGTCGGGCAAGCCAGGTTCCTCAGGAAACTCGCTGGGCAAATCGTACATGGTAGGCAGCGTTTCACGCGGCGGGCGCGGTGGGTCAGCCTGGGAAATGGCAAGGCCGGTGGTGTCATGCATGGTTGTGGCCCACTTCAATCAACAGTGGCGAGTCTTTTTATTCTAAAGGACGTGACTCTGAGGGCTGCGATCGCGCTCCCAAAACGGTGATCGCAGCCGGGTCTGGAGCTGCCGTTGACTTGCCCCGCGACCGAGTGCAGGGCCTGGGAGCGATCGCGACGATTGCCGCCAGAACTTGGCCAGTGAACCGATTTTAAGCAATGAGCCGCCCGGCCTACTCTTCGCTATCCGCGTCCGTTGACTCATCCGCATCAATGGGCTCAGCAGTGACATCGCCATCTGCGTCGAAGGTGACCAAAAACTGGGCGACTGCCTCGTCAGTTGTTGTCGTCGCATCTACTCGAATGAAGGTCAGCTCTGGCAGGGGAGTGTCGTCAATGTTAGTGAGGGCGGCATCATTTTCGTATTTGTAGCCCAAAATATCGCCCGATTCTGAGACCGCTACGCGATAAATCAGGGCGTCTTCGAAGGATGCTTCGGCGTCTAAGGCGTCTTCTAAGGCGTCTTCTAACTCGTCTTCTAACTCACTCAGGGTCTCCGCATCGGTAATCGTCGCAGCCGTTGCCAATCGACCGAGCGCAATCCCGGCCGCGATCGGATCGACTTCGGTCGCGGCGTCAGAGGGGGTGACCTCAGCGCGATCGCCCGTTGCGGTTTCTGAGTCGTCAGGGGAAGACTCTGCTTCAGCCAAATTAGCCGCTTCTTGTTCCACTAATTCTGAGAGCGAGGCGCCTTCGCTCTCCTGGCGCTGGGGCTCAAACTCAGGCACTGGCGGCATAAAGAGCAGCGCGGCGGCAGCAGCCAGGGTAGACAAACCCACAGCTGCGGGCACAGCTCGTTGAGCTATCGGCTCAGCCGGGCGAGCATGGCGACGTTCTAGGGAGGACAATTGCAGCGTCAGATCGGGCAGGGTCAGCGTATCGGCCAGCAGCTGATCAACCGCCTCGACCAGATCAAACAGCTGCACCGAGTTCAACTCCAGGGTCTGGCGCGTCGCGGTGCCATCGGCGTCAGTCACGGTGGCCATCTGGTGGTGACGATGGTGTTCGCCGGGTTGCAGGGTCACTGGCTGTGCCGCCGAGACCTCTGTTGGCAGGGGATAGGGGATGCCGCTCAACAGTGATTGAGCGTAGTCGCTCACGGTTTTGACCAGCGCGTCGAGAAACTCCCGACCACCGCTGAGGACATGGGGCGTACCGGGAAAAATGCATTCCGAGTTAAGTACCACCGTCAGGGGAGCCATCGGGTCGGTGTCGTCCCCCGTATTGAGCCCTTCCAGTTTGAGGTTGCAGTTGGGCAGGGTGTATTGGCGCTGAACGGTCATACGACTTCTCCGTCGAACAGGCTGCTCCACAGGCGCTGTGGGCCTTGGGTGCCGGTGCAAAATAGCAGGCGAGTCAGTAGCGAAATTGCCAGCTCGTTGAGTTTTTCGTCAGTGCTGTAGGCAATCACACCAGCCCGCTGCGGGTTCATGCGCGAGCGAAACAGGCTGCGAAATCGCTGTAGATAGTCGGCTAGCCGAAAATGATGGTCTAACGATAGCTGCTTATCGCTGAGTTGCTGATAGCCCAGCAAGAGCTGGCGCATCAGAACTGAGAGGCGCTTGGCCAGGAAGCAAATGACAATGGTGAGCGCTTTGGCCTCTGCGATCGCCAAGGGATCCCGTTGATTTTGTCGCCGCATGGGGTTGGTGCTGCGAATGCGCCAGAGCTTGACGCGGCCCGGAATCACCGACTGCAGTCCCAGCTGTTCTGATACTTTGAGCAAGGCCTCTGAGCCCGCCACGTCGAGCGATTCGATCGCCAGCATCAGCAAATCCAAATCCATCCGCACCCGGCGCGGGCAATCCTGGGTAGGCAGGTTGGGGGCCGGAAGCGTTTCTAAAATCGAGGGCGACGAGGGCGCCGGAGGACTGTCGAGTTGCATATCCTCAGTTCAGTAGGGCAGCAAAATTAAGGTACACACAAAAAGCGCGTTTTCAGTGGCCGGGCCCAATGGTGCAATCACCATCATAGCCTTGACACACAAGCGCTCAACATACCGCAAAATGAGTCATTGCACCACTGCTGTTCTCCAAGGAAACCAGGCAGCCAGGCAGTGGCGCGGTAGAGCGTCGTTCTAAGGTGCCCACCGGGGGCGAGAATCATTGACTTTCTTCCATGCTTTGAATGAACCACTCACCCTCTTGACGCACCAGTCCGTAGCGCATATTGAGATCTCGGTCGTAGGAAAGGTTGCTGTTGAGCACCCCCAGTTCATAGTACTCAGCCACTTCTTTGACCTGAGCCTCAACCGTCAACGCCTCAGCGGTGGGGTCATCGGGCTCGACCGACACCACCTCAACTGAATGCTCGTAGGTGTAGTACCAGTTATCGCGTTGTCCTCCTAGGGCTTGGTTACGCTTTTCGGTTAGCACCGGATCAACCAACGCCGTGTCTAAGTTTTCCATGGCGTGTTCTGGCCCCAGAGCCTCACGCTTGGCCGACAGCCAGCGGGTGATGGTGCGTTCAGCAATGTCTTTGACGCCAATTTGCGCCTCTGGCGGCGGTGGTGCAGGAATGTTGACGGGTGGCCTGACCAGCCCAATATCGAGGGCCGGTTTTTGAATTTTGGGGCCGCTAAAGGCTGACCCTACCCAACTGAAGGCACGCACCGTAACGAAGCCCAAAGCGCCCATGGTCAGAGCACCCACCACCACGACCCCAGCGATGCGGCCCCAGCGGGGCGACGACAGCGACGACCGATCAACCGGTGCCGTTGATGCGGGCGTTACAACCGCCGCTGAGGGGCGGTGACCGTTGGGTGACGGGGTGCCAAAGGCGCGACCCGAGCCGGACGCCTGGAGTTGCCCCTCTGGCGACAGCTGGGAGACGCGCTCGGCCACGCTCAGACCGACCTCTTCCCGAGCTGGACTGGTATCAGCTGGGGAGCGCTCCCTTGTGGGCGACCCAGCCACTGTATCGGTATAGGCCGGTGTGACGGGGGCTGACATAGTGGGCATCGCCGGTGGGGTGCCGAAGGCGATCGCGTCAGACGTCAAGGGGTCGGCGAGGTGGGTAGGAGCAGGTTGACGCGGTTCGGCGAGCGCCGGCGCGGGCATCGTCTCTAAGAAAGACTGCACCTGAGGGTCAGCGAAATAGTCTTTCAGCATCGTTTGCTGATTGGCTAAATCGCGAAAGTGGTTAAAGACCTCTTCTTGCAGCCACCGCTCAGAATAGAGACACAACCCCGGCAGCAGATCAGGTGATCCCTGGGAATGTTCGCGAATAAAGGCTAACGGTTCGTATTCTTGGCTGCGTTCTAGGGCGCGACCCGCCTCTTCGGCCTGACCCAATAGCAATGAGCAGACCGCTTGCTCTAGATAGACATCCTGTTTCGCGCCGACCTGTTCCAGCAACTGCTTGGCGCGCCTAACGAGGGCCGGTTGGTGAAAGGCAAAACCACGGGCGAGCAGGGCATATACGGCCAGATAGGTAGCGACGGCCGAGGGGCGACGCGCTTCAGCTTCAAAAATTTCCTGCTGCTCGCCTGCGGTCAAATAGCCTCGCAGTTGCTGAATAAACCGCAAAAAATCATCGGTCGAGAGGCCTGACAGGTCATCGCCGATGCCATCAATGCCGCCCCGATCTTGCAGCATCGTTTTCAAGAGCTTGACGCCCTGGCGACGGGGGGCAGTTTGATCCACCGAGCGGGCTACCAATTCCAACACCCGATAGGGGCGCAGCTTGTACAGGTCAGACTGCAGCTCACTGCGAATCACCGGAAAGCTACTTTCTTGCACGAGCAGCGTCTGACCTGTTTCTAAGGACTCAGCCGCATTTTCGTACTGGTTTTGCTGCCACTGCTCTCGGCCCAGCTCTAGACAGGCCAGGGCTAAGGTCAATACAATATCGGCTCTCACTTGCTGCGGGTCGCCGTAGCGGCCAGCGCTCAAGCTGGCGCTGCCATTGGTGACAAAGGGGCGACCCAACCGAATCGCGAGTTCGTATTCGCCCAGCTCCAGTAAGATCAGCAGCGCCCCGACAAACTGGGGCTCGTCAATTTCAACCGTGGGCGTATAGGGTTCCGGCGACGCGAGGGGCGCATTGTCAGCGGCCAGAGATCGCAAGGCGTCTTCTCCCACCTGAGGGTTTAACTCGGCTGGAGACACGGCTCCCGCACTGGGTTTAGGCGTCGCTAGCGCCTCGGCGGTATAGGCCCGGCCCAAAAATTGTGCATCATACACTTGCCGCTGCTCAGCATCGGAGAGCAGGGTATACGCCTCATCAATCAAGGATTTGCGCGACTCGATCGCAATCTCAGAATATTCCCGTCGCGGTAGTTGCAGAGTGCGATCGCGATGGGCCTGCTTCAGTTGGTCGGTCGTTGCCTGAATCGGCAACCCCAATATTCGGTAATGATCCAGTGGAATCCGCACTGCTGTCTTGTCCCCAAGTGCCCATCTTGCTATCAGTCGTTCGGGCGATGCCCTCAGCCATCATTGCGGGGGCTAACCCCCGAAACTAGTCCGCGTCAGAAACCTGTTCGTAAATCGTTCCTCATGATAGGTCGGTTGTCGAGTTCTTGACCGTTCAATTTAAGTTCCTTTATGGCCAACCGCCGCTGCTGATGTCTAAAGTCAGATACCAGTATAAAATTGGTGAAATTTACGCCTGGCCGGAGCGGCTGCCGCTGACAACCTCACCACACAGGGGTGGCCAAGTCTGTCCTTGAGATAATTTCGAGGTTGAGAAACCTTATCAAAAGGACAATATTGTTTATTGTGTAAAGTTGGAACTGCCGTAAGGATACGTCAAACCCATGGCTCAGGAACGGACCCTACCCGTATTTCATGCAATCGATGCCCTCGTCACGCCAGAGGAAGGGCTCACCATCTATGAGGACATGGTACTTGGCCGCTACTTCGAAGATAAGTGTGCGGAGATGTATTATCGGGGTCGCATGTTTGGCTTTGTTCACCTGTATAACGGTCAAGAGGCCGTCTCTTCAGGGGTGATCAAGTGTTTGCGAGCCGATGACTATGTCTGCAGCACCTACCGCGATCACGTTCATGCCCTGAGCGTGGGGGTGCCCGCACGCAACGTCATGGCCGAGCTATTTGGCAAAGAAACGGGTTGCAGCAAGGGCCGGGGCGGCTCCATGCACCTGTTTTCGGCGGAACATAATTTGCTGGGAGGCTTTGCCTTTATTGGCGAAGGCATTCCGGTGGCCCTGGGAGCTGCATTTCAGTCGCACTATCGCCGCAACGCCTTGGGGGATGCCGCGGCGGATCAGGTGACGGCCTGTTTCTTTGGCGATGGCACGACGAACAATGGTCAGTTCTTTGAATGCCTCAACATGGCCGCGCTGTGGAAGCTGCCAATTATCTTCGTGGTGGAAAACAACAAGTGGGCGATCGGCATGGCCCACGATCGCGCCAGTTCCCAAACCGAAATTTATAAAAAAGCCAGTGTCTTTGGCATGACCGGCGTCGAAGTCGATGGCATGGATGTGCTCGCCGTCAGAGACGCCGCTCTCGAAGCGGTGCGGAAAGCTCGGGCAGGCGAAGGCCCCACCCTGATCGAGTGTCTCACCTACCGGTTTCGGGGGCACTCGCTGGCCGACCCCGATGAGCTGCGATCAAAGGAAGAGAAAGAAGAATGGCTGGCTCGCGACCCGCTGAAGCGCTTTGAAACGTATTTGCTCCAACAAAGATTGGTGAAAGACAGCGACCTGAAGGCCATTCGAGATCGCATTCAAACCCTTGTGGATGAGGCCGTCACCTTTGCCGAACAGAGCCCTGAACCCGACCCCAGCGACCTCTATCGCTACATTTTTGCCGCGCGTTAGGCCAGACTGGTCAGCGCCATCGCCCCAGCCCGCCCGCGCCCGGATGGGAATATTTCGCTCTGAATCGTCAGCGTGGCCCGCGTAATCTCTTGTTTTTTCAACTTTCTAGAAGCACGACCTATGGCAGACACTCTCTTGTTCAACGCTCTCCGCGAAGCCGTCGATGAGGAAATGGGCCGCGACGATACCGTTTTTGTATTAGGCGAAGACGTCGGCGTCTACGGCGGCTCCTATAAAGTCACCAAAGGGCTGTACGAAAAATACGGTGAGTTCCGCGTGTTGGACACCCCCATCGCGGAAAATAGCTTTACCGGTATGGCTGTAGGTGCGGCGATGACCGGGCTGCGGCCGAGCATTGAAGGCATGAATATGGGCTTTTTGCTCTTGGCCTTTAACCAGATTGCCAACAATGCCGGGATGCTGCGCTACACCTCCGGCGGCAACTATAAAATTCCCATGGTGATTCGCGGCCCTGGTGGCGTCGGGCGGCAGCTCGGGGCCGAGCATTCTCAGCGCCTAGAAGCCTATTTTCAGGCGGTACCGGGGCTTAAAATTGTCGCCTGCTCCACCCCCTACAACGCCAAAGGCTTGTTGAAATCCGCGATTCGCGACAACAATCCTGTCCTATTTTTTGAGCATGTGCTGCTCTACAACCTCAAAGAAGATTTGCCCGATCACGAATATCTAGTGCCCCTCGATCAGGCAGAAGTGGTGCGCCCCGGTAAGGACGTCACCATTTTGACCTACTCGCGGATGCGTCACCACGTCACTCAAGCGGCGAAGAAACTGGAGCAAAAAGGATTTGACCCGGAGGTGATTGATCTAATTTCGCTGAAGCCGCTGGATTTTGACACCATTGGCGCATCGATCAAAAAAACACATCGCGTGATTGAGGTGGAAGAATGTATGAAAACGGGGGGCATCGGCGCTGAAATCGTCGCCTCGATCAACGATCGCTTTTTTGATGAACTGGATGCCCCGGTGCTGCGACTGTCATCACAAGATATTCCGACGCCTTACAACGGCAAGCTTGCGAGCCTGACAATTGTGCAGCCTCAAAAAATTGAGGAAGCCGTTGAAAAGATGATGGCACTCCAGATCTAGTCCCGTATTTGCTGATCGTCACGGGATGTTAACCCTGCGGGTGAGCGGCGCGATCGCGGTGGCCAATCCGCTACCCCGGTTGCGGACAGTGGGCCTCAGGATGAGATCAAGGCCAATGCGTGGCCATGCCGTTACCGAGCAGAACGCTCCCCTGACCGATGGAATTGTTAAAAATCCGACCGCCCTGTCGTCACGGCAGAGCCGCCATTGCCGCCCTCTGGGCGCTAGATCGACGACTCTTTTCAGAGGATCTGCGCCGGGCTTTCAGCGGTACACTAGAGAGCCAAGTCACTGTGCAGCCTTCGTGCAATGAGGGAGCGCCAATGATGATGATAATGATGATGTTGCGAGTCTAGAAACGGTATGGGCAAACGACGGCTACTGCTGGCCATGATTTTTGGGCTCGCGATCGCGGCGATCGTAGTCATTTCCACCACCCCCACTCGGCTGGGGTTGGATCTGCGCGGGGGGACTCAGCTGACGCTGCAGGTCGAGACCACTGAGCAAATCCCCACCCTCACCGAGACGGACTTAGAAGCCGTGCAACGAGTGATTTCTGACCGCGTCAATGAGTTGGGTGTGTCGGAAACATCAGTGCAAATCTTGGGACAAAATCAGCTGTTGGTGCAGCTGCCTGGGGTCAGCGATCCCGAACAAGCGCAGCGCGTGCTGGGCGAAACGGCGCAGCTCGAGTTTCGAGCGCAGAAACCCGAAACCAACCAGCAATTTCAAATCGAAAATCAGATTTTGCAACAGCACCAGCTAGAACTGCTGGCGCTCCAGCAAGCGGCTGACACGGGCAATCAAAGTCTGTTGAACGCGACAACGGCGGACCCCGACAACGCGCCGGTGTCCGCCGAGTTAGAACAACAGATTCAGTCGGTGCAAACCGCGATTCGCGAGAGCAATCAGGCCATTCGCGAATTGTTTGCCCCAGCCGCCTTGACCGGCGAACGACTCACCGATGCCTATGCCCAGCCGCGCCAGGGCAGCAACCAGTGGGAGGTCGTCCTAGACTTCGATGGCGCAGGCGGCAATCAGTTTGCTGAGCTGAGCCGTAACGTTGCCGGTACCGGTCGCAGTCTGGGCATCTTTTTAGACGATCGCTTGATTAGTGCCCCCACCGTTGACGTGCAGTACGCCGAAACGGGCATCACCGGGGGGGCGGTCATCTCCGGCAACTTTGATGCCGAGGGGGCGAGTGACTTAGCGATTCAGCTGCGGGGTGGGGCGTTGCCCTTGCCGGTTGCTGTTGTGGAGACGCGCACCGTCGGACCGACCTTAGGCCAAGACAGCATTCGTCGCAGCCTCTACGCCGCGAGCGTGGGCTTGGGTTTAGTGCTGATTTTCATGGCCGTTTACTACCGGCTACCGGGCGTGCTGGCGGATATTGCCCTGGTGGTGTATGCCCTGCTGACCCTGGCCGCTTTCAACGCCTTTGGCGTCACCCTGACGCTGCCGGGCATCGCGGGCTTTATTTTGAGTATTGGCATGGCCGTCGACGCCAACGTGCTGATTTTTGAACGCACCCGCGAAGAACTGAGAAGCGGCAAAACGCTGTATCGGTCAGTAGAATCGGGCTTTTACCGAGCCTTTTCGAGCATTCTTGACAGCAATGTCACCACCTTGATTGCCTGTGCCGCGCTCTTTTGGTTTGGCGCCGGTTTAGTCAAAGGGTTTGCCCTGACGCTCGCCATTGGTGTTGTCATTAGCTTGTTTACCGCCGTCACCTGCAGCCGCACGCTACTATTCGTTTCCTTGGGATTGCCCCAATTTCGCAAGCCGGAACTCTTTTGCCCCGGTCTGTCCACCACCGCTCCTTCGAAATCATGAAGCTAGATATTATTCGACAGCGACCGTTCTGGTGGTTAATTTCCAGTCTATTCATTGCGGCTAGCCTGATTGGCATGGTGATTAGCTGGCAGCAGTTGGGGGCACCGCTCCGTCCCGGTCTCGACTTTGCGGGCGGCACCCGCATTCAGATCACGCGCGATTGTGCTCGTGCCGACTGTGAAAGCCCCATTGATTCCTCTGAGGTGCGAGCACTGCTAGCGCAGCAGGGGTTAGAAACAGGGGTCATTCAAGTCACGGGAGACGACGGCCAAAGCGTTTCCATCCGCACCCGCAACCTCGACGTTGACGAAGAATCCACCCTCCGCTCCGCCCTGGGAACCACCTTCGGGCCGTTGGATAACCAATCGACGCAAATCGACTCGGTCGGGCCGGTGATTGGGCAACAACTCTTTGCCTCGGGTCTCATTGCGCTGATTGTGGCCTTTGCCGGGATTGTCATTTACCTCAGCGTGCGGTTTCAGCTCGACTATGCCTTGTTGGCGATCGTGGCGCTGTTCCATGATGTGGTGATTACCATGGGGCTGTTTGCTTGGCTGGGGTTATTGCTCCAGGTCGAAGTCAACAGCCTGTTCATTGTGGCGCTGCTGACTATTGTCGGCTTCTCAGTGAACGATACCGTCGTCATTTACGATCGCATTCGCGAAAATATCAAGCTGCATCCCGAGCGTCACATTAACGATTTGGTGGATGATGGCGTCAATCAGACCCTGACCCGCTCCATCAATACAACCTTGACCACCGTGTTGCCGCTGGTGGCGATCGTTCTCTTTGGGGGCGAAACCCTGAAATTCTTTGCGTTGGCGTTAATTATGGGCTTTTTGGCCGGGGCCTATTCCAGTATTTTTGTGGCGAGTACACTGCTGGCCTGGTGGCGCGTGCAGTCTGGTCAGGCCATTGCCGGACTGGCCGATGCCGTGCAGCCCGTCGAAGAAACGCCTAGATCGGTCAGAGCCGTTCGTTGGTTGAAGATCCCTGTGCAGCCTGAAGCTTCCCCCCAGACTACGGAACGGATGCTAGCCCTGAGGCGCGTTTGGATGCGTCGTTGGTGGCTAGTGACGCTGGGGCTGTGGGCCACCGCCGGGGTGACCAGTCTCTGGAGCCTCAGACGCACCTGGCAGCAGGCCGCAGAGTACTTTACCTGGGCGGCCATTCGCTATGGGTTGGCGTTTAATCGGCTCGCGGCAGCGGGTCTGGGATTGTGCTTGGGGCTAACCGTCGCCCTGCTGGTGAAAGAAGCCCGCTTCTTACTGTTTGGCCTGACCCCCCAAGAACGGCGTGATCTGCTCAGAGCCCTGCGGAAGAAATCTTGAGGGTGGCAGGCTGAGCTGTAGCGGTATGGCAGAATTCGGAAAGCGGAAGTCGGAAGTCAGAATTCGGAAGTTGGAAGTCGGGAGACGGAATTGATACAGATTCTCTGAAACAAGGTTACAGATCTGGCTCCCCTGCCCCTCGGCTCTCCTGCGTTTTCAAGATTGCATTGCAAGTCCGATCACTGAGAACTGGTATGAGAGGCTGGTCAAAGCGTCGTTTCAGCTATTCAAGATGTCTCGACTAAGCTGGGGTTGGCGGTGAAAAACTGCCGGAAATCTTCATCGCGATCGCTCAGCCTGGCGGTTGCTGCCCCGAGGGCCATCAGCTGGGCCACCAATCGTTCACAGGCGGGTCGTTCGGTGGCGTAGTGCCCCGCATCCACCAGGATCAAGCCGCGATCGCGCGCCTCCTGAAACTGATGAAATTTGCAATCTGAGGTCAGATAGACCTGCGCCCCTGTCTTAACGACATCGCCGATGAAGCTCGCCCCCGAACCGCCTAACACCGCTACGCGTTCAACGCTCTGCGTGAGGTCAGCCTCCGGCGAATAGATCAAATCGGGCGGGGCCAACTGCTGTTGAATTTTGGCGAGGAGCTGCCGCAGGGGCAGGGACTGAGGCAGGTTGCCCACCCGGCCATAGCCCACTGCAGGCTGCGTCGGCACAATCGGTTCCACAGTTTGGAGCTGCAGCAGTTGGGCCAGCACGTCGGCAGTGCCATCGGGCACCTGGTCAAAATTGGTGTGAGCAGTATACACACCAATGCCATGGGCCATGCTCAGATGCACCATTTCGCCAATCGCGTCGCCCCGCTGCACCGACTTCAAGGGACTGAAGATCAGCGGGTGATGGGCCACAATCAGATTGATCGGCGTGCCCGCTTGCTGCAGGGCGATCGCCTCTTGCATCACCGCCAGCGTCGGCGTCAGACAGACCAGCACCTGCGGCACTGCTTCCAGCACGCCTGGCTGAATCTGCCAGCCGCAGTTATCCCAACTCTCTTGCCAATGAGGCGGAGCCCAAGCTTCAAACTTTTCAATTAGGTGGGCGATCGTCATGGGGATACCAAAATTCGACTCTTACGTTACGCGAACAGGCTCTGAGGTTAAGTACTCTGGAAACTAAATTTCTTGCCACATCGCAGCGATAGTATTTCGATCCCCCGCTGTCGCCGCCCCTACGCCCTCCGGGCAGGCTGCGCCACAGAAAAAGGGGCTATTCAATACCTGGATTGGGATGCCCCTTTTTTAAGGGGGGTTGAGGGGATCAAACCTCCGTCAATGACGGTAGAAAACTTGATTTACGCTGTATTAAGGGATCGGCGCTTAAATAACCTCCCATTTGTAGAAACGTTTTCTGTAGGGATTGAGGGGGATCGGCAGTAGCTGGACGCTAGACAGATACTTTGGCAGTGCCAAATCCCTGCGATCGGTACGTTATTTTAAGCAACTCCCTAACAATATCGTTAGGCCGTCTGAGTGCCCGTGCGCTCTAATCCTAGCTGCACGAGCCGATCGACTAGCTCCTCGAACTCTACACCGCTGGCCTGCCACAGCATCGGATACATGCTGGTTTGGGTAAAGCCCGGCAAAGTATTGATTTCGTTGAGATAAATCGCGCCGGTCGCCTCCTCATAAAAGAAATCGACCCGCGACAGCCCCGCCGCATCCACCGCTTGAAACGCCTGCACCGCCATTTCTTGAATTTGCTGCACAATCGCAGCGGGCAAGTCAGCGGGAATGCTCAGGTCGGCCTGCCCCGCCGTATATTTGGTTTCGTAGTCGTAAAAGTCGCTGCTAAAGGTGATTTCACCCACCACGGAGGCTTTGGGCACATCATTGCCCAACACGGCACATTCCACCTCTCGGGCGGTCACCCCGGCTTCCACAATCAACCGGCGGTCATAGCTGGCGGCACTGTCTAGCGCGGCTTCCAGCTCTTGCCGCGATCGCACCTTGGCAATGCCGACGGAGGAGCCCAAGTTCGCCGGTTTCACAAACATGGGATAGCCCAGTTCAGTCTCAATGCGATCGCCCAGCTTCGGAAACACACAGGGATTGGACCACACCTCGACCCGTGACACGGCCACATACTTCACCTGGGGCAGTCCCGCCTGGGCAAAGGCCGTTTTCATTGCCAGCTTGTCCATCCCGACGGCTGACCCCAACACGCCAGAGCCCACAAATGGCACCTGCAGCAGCGACAGCAACCCCTGGATCGTGCCGTCTTCACCATTGGGACCATGCAGTACTGGAAACCACACGTCAATCTCATCAACCTGTTGGGAGTCGGGCAACCGGCTCGCGGCCGTTGCCGTTTCTTCGACGACTAACGCCTGCCCAGATTGCAAGATACCAGCAGACTCATCGCCAAACCGCCAAACGCCAGCCTTAGTGATATAAACCGGCACCACGACATATTTGTCTTGATTGTGGCCGCGCGACAGAGCCCCCGCGATCGCCTGGGCTGAGCAAATCGACACTTCGTGCTCGCCGGAGCAACCGCCAAACAATAAGCCCACTCGACACTTTGCCATGTCTGCCCTCTCGCCTTTGGCTAGGATGATCTGCGATGAGTCTCACTGGTTAGGCGGCACCGGGAATAATCGTGATCCCAAGACCACCGACTCAACGTCTAAGTATTCCTATCACGTCAAAGGGGATTTGCAAACGTCACCCAGTCGGCAATCGCGCCATGCCCCTGAGGGACTGCGAAAAAAAAGCCCCGAGTCTCATCAAGAGGCTCAGGGCGCGACAATCAGGGTGCATCTACCACTACAGCTTTCGCCAGAGCCGCGACCAATCCGGAAAATCTGAAAAAGGTCAGTCGATTACCGCAAGGGTCACTGCTAGACACATCGCGCCTGCCCCAAGAAGTTGCGGCGATCGCCGCACCATGACTCAACCCATTTCAGGATTCAACATCACCTACACCCAGTCGGCACGATCGCTCGGTACTCTGTAAAACTTGAGTGATTTCTGCCGCCGCGCAACTTCATCGCTAGTCTTGACGTCTTGATTTAATAACGGTTCTGGCCACTGTTGAGACAGTTTCAGCGTCTGCTTGAACTAACAGTAGAGCCCTAGAAATATCGGGTTTAATAACATGGGGCGTGTTGCGATAGCGGTTTCAAGCGTTCGGTGCAAGATAAGGGATAGAGCAATTTTACCTGAGCAGGCAATCTCACCGGAAGGCTCTTGAGCGCGTCTGTAGATTTAGATAAAACTCGTGATTCCTTGATGAGTAAAATCATGAAAAAACTGATATTTGGCATCGGAATAATTAGCGTCGGAATAATTAGCGTCGGTGTAATCGCCACCTGTCTTTATTACACCGAGTCATACTTCCCTCTATATCCTGCTATAGACACCGTCTTACCGCCCAATTTCACTCAAGACTTTCACACGATTACGCCGGACATGGATGTTGCTGAGGTGGAATCATTGTTGGGGCAGCCCCCCTATGATTTTCAAAAAGATGTACCGGCTGCCTATCGAGAAGACCTGAACAAAGTTTTCCAACAGTCATCGAGTGAGGTGAAATCCTGTTGGCAATACGGCTCCGATGGCGCTTCCTGGATATGGGACTTTGCCTGGCTTTCCTACAATGTTTGTTTTGATAGCGAAGATCAAGTTGCTGAGACAGGGGTAGCGATATACTACGATTAAACATTGTCATTCCATCGAGCCGAGTACACGATTAGTGGTTACTCCAAGGTCAACGCTCTCCTCATTAGTGTCATCACGGTAGCGATAACGCCTTTGTGCTGCTGCCAGTCAAACTAACTCTTAAAGCCACCATCAAAACGGGTTCAGCTGCGTTTGAATAATCCCAAGTTGCGATCGCTCAATCCATTTTGGCGATCGCAACTTTGATACCTCCCCTCTATTCCCATCAAGGCTTAGATAGATGGGAATAGATGCGAGGTTTGTCTTCCTGTTTCCAGTCACAATACTGTCCTAGCTCTCAACAACCACCAGAATTTTTTCCCTACGATGGAAACTCAGAAAATTACCCCGCATCTGACTCAGACCCACTCATCACCGTCTGGCCATGAAGCAATTTCTTATTCCCTGGAGTTTAATTAGTCCTGGCTGCCTGATCCTGATTATGAGCTTCCTGCAAACGGGGCAGATGAACTGGTATCCAGCATCTTCAAATCTGATGCTCTCGCTGGCGATTTATGGCACGTATTGGGGGCTGGTAAGTGGGTTGCAAAGTCTCCTCCTCTGGCGGGTGCAGGGGTTTTCATTCGCCCTGAAATGGTTATTGACCACTGCCATCACCGGATTTCTATTGATGCTAGCCCATGAACTGTTGCTGTTAGACACCAATACCAGCGGGCAAGGGGTTCTGATTCTACTCCTCAGCTTGCCAGCGTTGGCTGTCTCTGGGGGGCTGATTTTAGGCTTCATGCAATTCTGGTTGATTCGCCATCTGCATCCGGCAAATCGGCACAACTATCGACTACACCGCACCTGGTTTTTAGCCAGTTGGGTCTCTTGGGGGCTGGGCTTTTTTTGCATCTTCTTTGGCAATGGCATGCCGCTGGCGCTGATCTTGCTGGCCGCGATCGGCACGGCACTTAAAGGTTTTTTTCTCATGCCCTATCTCGGCATATAGGTGTGCGGAGTCATTCACCCCGATGCTGCGATACATAACGACTGAGGGGTCGAGGTGGGGAACCGCCTAAAGATGAGGAGACTTCTGCCAGGCAGGACTAGCCGGTTTTGCGTTGTGACCAATATTGCGCATCCAGTTCATCGCCCGATTCGACTTTGTAGTTGATAACTTGATAGTTTTGCATGTCGGCGATGCAGCACTGCAATGGCTGATCGGGCAGCTTAAACCAGAGTTCTACCTGATGCTGTTTTTGGGCCTCGTCACAGGCCAAAATGCGCCCTGTTACTGCCGCTTCAAACCAACGCCAGCCGTATTGGTGCAACAACTCTGCTTCCAAAATTTGGAGCGGTTTAGGCAGTAAGCTCCAGCCCCGGTAGGCATCAAGCAAGGGCTTTATGTCTTCCGGGGGACTCAGCAGGCATTGCAGAGAAGCCTCATTCAGGTTGCCGTAGTAGCGGCCTTGGGGAAAGTCAATCAGCGTGGGCGCGAAACGATGACCGCCAATGTGAGTGATTTGCCAGGGTTGAATTTGCGGCGTTAAGCCGAGTTGTTGAATTTGGGCGATCGCCTGTTGGTAAAAGGGATAACCATACGCCCCGCAACACTGATTGTGACTAGCATGGGTGCAAATCATCAGATGCCGCTGCTCAGAACGGTGCCATCCGGTTTTACGCTCCCCCTGTGCCGGGTGAGTGAAAAAATCGTTTAGGGCCGGGGCCATGGCAGCAGGCGTTGCCACGCGGATTTCCCAAGCGGCATATCGGTTGCTGAGACAATTGTCTAAGGCTGATCGGCCCTGACGCGATAACCGATCCTCCTGTTGAAAAACCAGCATCCGGCGTTGGGTCTGAGTAGCCGTTTGCTCATTGGCAATCAAATGCACCCGCACCTTGGCGGGCGAGTTTAGCAGCGGCTTGATGACCTGTCGCAAGCTTTCCGGCACCCCTGTTGAGAGCAGGGCAGGCTTATCCCAAGGAAGCGGAACTTCTAACAACACAAAGATTTCAGCCGGAACTGCCGTCCCACTGAGAGATGCCGATTGAGTTGCCGAGACGACGGAGGCAGGCATGGAGCGAACTCCTGACTATAAATAACCCTTGGGGGCAAGACTGAGAACGAACGGCAAGGAGATCGCGCTCAACCGAACAGAGCAATCAACCAAGCAGCCGGGGGCGATCGCCGCAACTGGATTTTTCCCGCTTCTAAATCTCAATACACTAATGATATATTTTCTCATCTAGAAAAGCAAACTCTAAGGCAATGTCGAGGGTTGCCCTTACTTTAAGGTTGGCTTCTGAGGGATTTTCATGACTCAAAAGAGGCTTTCTGCAAGGGTTTTGGGGGAATTCCTAAAATGTATTCAAGAATTGACCCTGTTAACTCTTGAGAATTGTTCGCAGGCAGATACAATATGGCATCGCTGCTGATTGCCAGGTAATGCTGGCAGCGATGCCAAACACAGGGGGTATTCAAATGAGTGATCAGTCCACACATGATCGGATCGGGCAATACCATTTCGGCATTGAGCACGAAGTGGCCTTTTGGAACTTGCAAACCCAGCAGTTTGCTGACTTTACCAACACGGCATTTGACCAGTTTGACCAGTTGATTGCCCAACTGCCGGAATACGCGACCGATTATCCTCAGTTGCGTATTGGGGATATGAATATCAAACGGAAACGGTGGTATATCGAAGGATATGAGCGCTTTTCTGAAACGGGAGCGTTGTTGGACTGTACGCCCAAGAGCATCGAAATTCGCACGACCATCCAGCCGACGCTCGCGGGCACAATTCGCGAACTGCGAGAGAGTTTTGCACGACTCTGTGAGGTGGCAGCCCCAGCCCACTTGCTGCCCGTGCTGACCAGTTTTAATCCGATTCAAACTGAGTTTTTGCCCCAGCCGCCCCTCAACCGCTATGAAAGTGCTCGCCGGGAAGCCTCTCCTGAAAAACGCACGGCCCATATTCCCATGCTGACCTATGGCCCCGATCTCAACTTTTCGGTGACTGGCCTATCGCCCGCCGCGTTGATTCGGGTTGGCCAAAAGCTGACGTACTATAGCCCCGCGATCGTGCCGTTTAGCTTTAGTTCGCCCTTCTATGCTGGGCAGCTCTGGTCAGGGCTATCAGTTCGCACTCACCTGCGCACGGGGCGGCGGCCAGCGGCCATGGTGTTTTTAGAACGGCCTGAAGAGTTGATCGCGAGTACGCCTTCGCTCACCAAAATTGCCCGTTTACCGGCGGAGGTGGGGCGGATCGAGTTTAAGGCCTGCGACAGTTGTGGCGACTTTGCCCTCTACGGCAGTCTGCTGGCCCTGATGAAAGGACTGGTGCTGGAGCAAACGCTGCCAGGGCTGGCCCTGGTACCCGATGCTGAGGCTCATCAGCGATCGGCGCTGACTGGCTTTCAAGATGCGGCGCTGCGCGATCAGGCGATGTTGCTGTTGAGTGCCGCTGAGTCAGCCCTGACGGATGACGCAGAGCGATCGCTGCTGCAACCGCTCTGGCAAATGGTGCAGCAGGGAAACACACCGGCTCAGGCACTGCGAGATCGCTGGCAATCAGGAGCTGATTTAGCCAAACTTCTCAGCGCGGGTTATGCACCAGAAACTCTCGCCCAATCAGTTAGTGGCCAGGGGATGAGCGGGCAGGTTCTAGGTGCAGGGTAAAAGATTTCAGGTGCAAGGGCAGGAGGCGATTTCCTAGCGATGGAAATGGTTTCAGCGGGTGATGCCTGTGGCTAAAGGGGCATGTATTCAAGCAAACGTGATCCAGTCAAGCCAACCCGATAACTGGAGCGGCGATACGGCAGTTAATCCTCAACTGACAATCACAGGACTTATGCAGTTGCATCCGGTTTTGGCCTCCTCGCCCCCAATTCCGGGGAAACCGGACGCAAGCACACCGGGTTTAATCCGCAGGCCGCAGACCATATACATAGTTTTGCAAGACCGTTTGTTGCTGCTCAGCACTCAGCCGTTGAGCTTGAACCAGTGTATCTAAACTGACCCCATTCACCAACGCCAACAGCACATTGGCCTCACTCTCCGGCTCAACGTCAGGACGAATGACGCCCTGCTGCTGTAGCGTGGCCAATTCTTGAATCATGACTTGCCGGAGCTGTCCGGCGCTCTGCTGATGCTCTGCCATTAAGTCCTCACGCCCGACGGCATAGCCCAAAAAAGCGACCCACACTCGCAGAATTGCTTGCCGTTCTTGATCCACAGGCAAAAACGACGACAGCATCGCCACCAACCGGTCAATACCGGAAACGTTTGTGATCGCGACCTCCATCAGCCCCTGCAACCGCTCCGTCACTTGATGCAGGGCAAACAAAATCAGCTCCTGCTTGTTGCGAAAGTAGTGGGTGACGACCCCCGTCGTGCAGTTCATCTCTTGGGCGATCGCTCGCATGCTGGTGCGATCTAATCCTTCACGCACAATTACCCGCCAGGCCGATTCCGACACTTCCAAACGCCGATCTTGCTGAACCATGGGTTATTACACAACCTCAGAACTGACCTATTGACAATTTATCATAACAGTTGTTATCTTCACCGCATAACAACTGTTATGAGATCGAAGGAGCTAACAATGCAAATAGAAATGCAGCCGCCCGGTCATCTGCCCGCTCCGCGTTCGGGATGGTTGGGGCAGCTAGATCGATTGATCGGACTAGGGGCCACTCCGACAGAACTCGCATTGCAACTGGTGCCCTCGGTGATGGGCGCGATCGCCGCCCCCCTCTATGCCTCAACGCTGCCAATTGACTGGAGTCCTTGGCAGTTGGGCCTAATCGGCATTTTGGGATTTGACTTGGTCGGTGGCGTACTCACCAATGCCACTGCAGCCGCCAAGCGCTGGTATCACCGGCCCAGTCAGGGCTGGCAACAGCATATGACCTTTGTGACGGTGCATTTGTTTCACGTTGGCCTGGTAGCGATACTGTTTCGCGGCGGCGATGCCCGCTGCTTTGTCGGCGTCTCTGGCTATCTGTTGCTGGCGGCGGGACTGATTTTGCGCAGCCCGCTTTATCTGCAAAGACCGATCGCTCTAGGACTTTACAGTCTGGCTTTGTTGGGCAATCTCTATCTCTTTGCCCCAACGCCAGGGTTGGAATGGTTTTTGCCCCTGTTTTTCCTCAAGCTGCTCATCAGTCATTTGTTGAATGAAATGCCCTATCAGCCGAGCGATCGCCACTAGGTAGCAGGGTCTAGTCAAGTCTTAAACCCTATCGCTGATTTCGACTTCGCTCAATCAGCTGGGTCATCGCCTCGATAAGAAGTCGAGGGTTGAGCGGAGTCGTTCGCAACGCGTCTCCGTGAGGAGAAAACCCGTCTACACACAATTGCGCCTACCCACTTAGAAAATTCGTCAACTTTGTTCTGATTCACTTTGAGGTCTAGCACTATGACACGCTACAACTACTGGACTGCAATTTTATTAGGTGCATCAGGAATTGCGCTCAGCACTCTGGTGCCGGGTGGTCCCATCGAGACGCGCAGCTTTGCCCACATCAATCCCTTTACCTTGGGTGCCTTCAATACGTTTTTAACCACCTTGTGCATCGGCAGCCTACTGCTCGTTTACTTCGTCTGGAAAGCTGAACGCTGGGCGATCGTTGCCGCTGCCTGCTTTGGTCTGTCTTACCTCAGCGTTTACGGCCTGGACTTGGCCCAGATTTTCCCCGTTTCACCCGATGCC
>JBHJJI010000090.1:0-16596 GCA_050042805.1 Leptolyngbyaceae cyanobacterium | reverse complement strand
ATTGTGCAAACGTTTGAATTTTTGGGGATGCCAGAACGTGGGCATGTCATGTTGGAAAAAGCCGAGTTTGTCGCCATTGATAAACATACGACTGAGATTCGCACGCATAGCACAGCCATGACCTTGGAAGACCGGGATGGGATGGTTGCAAGCGGTATGGAAAGCGGTTGGCGGCAGTCGGTTGAAGCTCTCGGTAGGCTTGTAGAGTCAGATAATTAACCGCCAATGGCTCTACCAGAACAGCGATCGCTCCTTTTGTCCCCTTCATTGCTCAACCCGTTGCTGAATCAGGTAGCTGCAGTTGGGAGTCCGTCCTAAGCCGCAGCGAGGTAACCCGTCCCGACGACGGTGAATTGCCAAAAGGCTGACGGCATAGTCAAGAAGTGCCCGCTTGCTTGGGCATGAACGCCGGAGTGTTTAAGCGTGCCTAAAGATTAGAGCCTCCCCGAATCAGGGGCGTAATAATGGGCTCAGCAATGAGGGAGTTTTAAGCATGCGAGAGCGATTCGAGCAGCGATCGCCACAGGGAAAGCTCAACAAGTGGTGGCTGATGGGAGCGATCGCCACTCCAGTCTGTCTCGGCATGGTGGGGTGGCTGTGGCTACTCCCTCATCGCAGTCTGCAACCCGATGAGGGTTACCACTCCCAGAACGAAAGCGCCCCCCTTGTTGACCCCCATCGTGAAGCCTCTATTAGTGATCTTGGCGCGATAGCAGTGGTTGCCGCTGGAGTCTTCCTATTATTCAAGTGCCGCATGGCCAAAAGCAATGCTGAGACTTTCGACCTCAGCGGTGCTGATTTCTGCTGTGCTGACCTTAACGGTGCTGACTTTTGTGGGGCTGACCTCAACGGGGCTAACCTCAACGGGGCTAACCTCAGTGACGCCAACCTCAGCGGGGCCGACCTCAGCGGGGCCAACCTCAACGGAGCTGAGCTGAGCGGTGCTAACCTCAGCGGGGCTAACCTCAGCGGGGCTAACCTCATCAGCGCCAACCTGAATGGTGCTGACCTCAACAAAGCTGGGCTCAGATATGCCTACCTCAGCGGGGCCAACCTGAGGTATGCCAACCTCAGTGGGGCTGACTTCAACTGTGCTAACCTCAGCGGGGCTGACCTCAACTGTGCCTTAATCATCGATGCCAACCTCAGCGATGCCAACCTCAGCGGGGCCTTGCTATTTTTTATTAATTCACGAGAAGCTCTCAATCTTGAGCCGTTTCAACTAAAGGCTCAACCTTCGCCTTTTTTATGTAATGTTGCTCTGCCTGCTTATGCTCAACAACCCCGTGTGAATCCCAATCGCGACTGCGATCGTATTCCTCAACTCTTGAGCACCCGCTATGATATTTCACTCGAAGAGGCTCAAGGGATCGTCAATGAAGCTCGACAACATCACTGGGGCTAGCCAATTGAGATGCACCAGAGTGAGTCATTGATGCAGTTCTTTAAGTAGTTGAGCAAGGGTGCTGGAGCTGAAGTAACTTTGGCTATTGAATTTGCGCTGTAAGGCAATTTCTGAAATCGCCTCCTCATCCCCTTCAACAACTGCTGAGCCTGTTTGATGCGCGATCGCAATCCAGTTACCACGAATTGGCTTATGAGACGATATTGTCAATGTTGTTTGTGGGGAATGCTACTGTGAGTTCTCGAAGATTCATTACACAGGGAGAAGGGCTACCGCAGTGGTCTATGCCAATTAGCCATGCAGTCGTGGTCGGCAATACGTGCTACGTCAGTGGTCAAGTTTCAGTTGATGGTTCTGGAGAATATTTGCCTGGTTCTGCGCGGGAAGAGGCAGAGCGTGCTTTTGATAACTTTTTTGCTGCGGTGAAAGCTGCAGGCTTTTCAAACGATGAAATTGTCTTCGTCGATATTGCTTTTATTGACCTTGCTGACCTGAATGAGGTAAACACATTGTTTTCCAATCTTTTTCCAACGGACAAACGACCTGCTCGAACAATTTATCAAGCCGCAGCATTGCCGTTCAATAGCAAAATCAAAGTGATGGGTACTGCTGTCAAGGATGAGTAGCCTAAGCAGGATCAGACCTTAATAATGTGATTGAAGATATTACAGAAGAGCCACCTGACAATTCAAATTTAGCGGACGTTTATCAGCTGTTGATACTGAGTTCAAGGTTACTTTCGCCACTGATTTGAGCTGTCATCTTGCCAGATCTAATTTTGACGATAATGGCTGGGTGTCATGCCGATCGCGTCTCGAAAGTGTTTGGTGAAGTGACTCTGGCTATTGAAGCCACACTGCAAGGCAATCTCGGCGATCGCTCCCTTTATCCCTTTTAAAGATTGCTTAGCCTGCTTGCCCCTTAGCTGCATCCATGTGTCGTTTGGTTGTCTAGTCTTCCAGTATCCAGAAGATTCAGAACAGTCCAAAGGTTAAAGACTGGTCAATGGGCAAAGTTGCCCCAATTCCCAGCCAGAGTGTCACTAAAGTGCCAATCAAGAAAATAGTGGTAGCAATTGGCCGACGGAATGGGTTTTGAAACTTATTCACGCTCTCGATGAACGGAATGCACATAATTCCGAGGGGAATCGCAACCATCATCGAAATACCCAGAAGTTTATTGGGTACAACTCGGAGAATCTGAAAAACTGGGTAAAGATACCACTCGGGAAGAATTTCTAGGGGCGTGGCAAAAGGATTTGCCGGTTCCCCAACGATCGCTGGCTCAAGCACAGCCAATCCTACACACAAAGCAATCGTTCCAAGTATCACAACCGGGAAAATGTAAAGCAGTTCATTGGGCCATGCCGGTTCTCCATAGTAGTTATGCCCCATGCCTTCCATGAGCTTGGCACGTAGTTTTGGATCATTGAGATCAGGTTTCTTAGACACTCCAGCCATGAAATCGCTCCTTCTTTTCAAATTGGTATACAGACGCTCAAAACTGTGCAGGACAAACTGCCCTGCCTGCTCAAGCCTGGTTAAATCAATCCTTACTTAGCAAGGGAGACAGAGTTGTCTCCCTTTGATTGCTGCTAGTGTACTCATATGGAGACAGGTTTGTCTACTTTGTTATGGCAACTTCCGAATCGAGTGCTGCTCGGCAGCAAATTTTAGACATCGCCTCGCAGCTCTTCTATCAAAAGGGCACTCAAAACGTTGGCATCAACGAAGTTATTACCCAAGCGGGAGTGGCGAAAAGAACGCTGTATCGACATTTCCCGTCAAAAGACGACTTGATTATCGAGGTCATGCAACATCGAGCCAATCACTGGATGACTTGGTTTGAGGAAGCCGTCAACAGCAAAGGAGGAACGGCAAAGGAACGGCTGCTGGCAACGTTTGATGTGCTTCAGAGTTGGTATGCTGACCCTTATTTTCGCGGCTGCCCATTTATCAATGTCGTTTTGGAAATTGCCGATGCTTCTCATCCGGCGCATCAGGTTTCGGTGCAGTTGAGAGAACGGCTTCGCACATACATTATGCAATTGGCTGTAGAGGCCGGAGTCAGCGATCCAAGAGCATTTTCACAGCAGTATTTATTGTTGATTGGCGGTGCAAGTCTGATGGCAACCATCGAAGGGAATCCGACAGGAGCGCAGTTTGCTAAACAGACGCTGGAGGTTTTAATCGCTACTAGCTAACAGTCACGAGTCTTCTCGAAAATGCTTGGTGAAATGACTCTGGCTGTTGAAGCCGCGCGGTAAAGCAATTCCTGCGATCGCCCCTTTCGTTCCTTTTAACAACTGCTTGGCCTGCTCAATGCGCTGCTGAGTTAGGTATTGATGCGACTTCCTCCCCATCGATTGCTTGAACAATCGGCTGAAGTGACATTGACTGATACTTGCTACCTCAGCTAAAGCAGCTCATTTGAGCGATCGCCCTTCTTTTAGCACCCTGAGGCTCTAGAGCATGGCCTTATAGCCCACACAGCTTTTTTGTTTTTAATTTAGACGGCAAAAATTCTGCCGAAATGCCTGTATAGGAGTGCCATGTGGAACAATTTGCTCTAAAACTGTTCTTGCTAATCAGGAGTTAACTCCATAACTCCAAAGCGTTGAAAAAATCATTGTCGCAACGATGTGCGGATCAGTTCGAAAAGAGAGGAGATTAAGCTGTAGAGGATTGAGGCTTTCTATAGATTTTAGGGGATAAGGTCAGATGATACGTTTGATTTTGTCGGGTGCCTCTTACTCCGAGCTGGCTCGGCTGAAAATCGCCAAAGTTTGGCGACGTCACTCCATCAAAGCTCTAACGATTCTGGGGTTGAGTACTTTGCTCGGGATGGGCATGCAATCCTCGGTAATCTCTAGCGAACGATCAATTTTTGGCGAAACTCCTGCTAGGATTGAAGATTACTTTGGTTAATATTGGACTCGTTTAACCCTGACGAATGCCGCAGGCGATCGCACCGTCACTTATACCTATAGCCCTGGAGCAATGCGATCTTTTTTCGATAATGCAGAAGACTTAAGACTGTCAGTTCGGTTTGTTAACGACGAAGCGGTGGCTGTTCGGGTTCACGAAAATGGTGCTGGTTTCAGTATCCCCGCCGACAAGCTCCCCTCTGCCGATAATTCAACAAACGTTTTTGAGGATGTATTTGCGTATATTTTTGGTTATCAACCGCCGATTATGTCTCGCTTGCAACAATCACTTGAGCCAAGCATCCCGCAAGGAACATTACATGCAGTCACTTACTGTATGAGCGAAGAAATCGCCATGCATTATGAATGGATCAGCACCGAGGATTTCATTTGGTACATCACTTTTGCTCAGGAGCCTGATTGTCTTTGAATAATCAAAGCTGGTGATCGGTCAGATGAAACTATGCGCACCAATATCTATCAATATTGGTGCAGCCAACAACTCGAGGGAGGTAAATAATCTGAGGAATACGATCGCTTTTCTGGCGTTTTCATAAGGCTGAACCGCGCATTTCTTAGCGGTTACTTGAAATTTTAAACGTTGCGATATTCCCTGGGTGTCATGCCGATCGCATTTTTAAAGTGCTTGCTGAAATGGCTCTGGTATTGAATCCACATTGGAGGGCGATGTCTGCGATCTCTCCCTCCCTCCTTTCAACACTTGCTCAGCCTGCTTGATGTGCCGCTGTACTGTCCGCGATCGCCCCTTTCGTTCCCTTCAATAACTGCTGAACTTGCTCCACTTGCTGTTGCGCCTATCAAGCAAGCTCGATTTTACGTCTGATTTGGCAGGTAGATGGCGGATAACACCCTGAAATCTATAGAGTTAGATAATAAAGTTACAGTTCTGATGTGAATATATATTTGGCTATAAACCAAGCACATGTATGGATTTATCCAACCCACCAGAACGGTTTTGGCACTGCTCAGTTCAAATCGTCGGGGCGCAGTATCCTTCCGTTGTAAACGACCTGACGTTTGAGGAGTTGAATCGGACGGTGGTGCAGCCGTGGCTTGCAGGCTGCCCGTTTGTAATTTCAGGAACCATTATCAGGTCTTCGGAGCAGGTAGCAGAAATTCGGATTGCTCACACGGACAATACGCAGCAGCACTTTGCCGATGTGCACAATTCCAAAATGCGAGCCAGCAGGATTTCTGACATGGTGACAAATCGCAGTCTCTTACCACTGTCTCAGGGCACCGACCTAACCTTCGAATTATTATTCTCTGGTCAGGAAGCGAAGCCTCAAGAGCCTGATTATGCATTGGTGGAGCAGCTATGCCAACGACTCCCGCAAGTCGCAAGAATTCTTGCAGTCCGTTCAAGAAAAGGAAAGAGTGCCTACGAGGTTTCTGACGAGTATGATGTGCAGGATCTTCTCCACGCTGTCCTTAGGGGTTACCTGAAATATTCCGTTCAAGAAGATCCACTGCCAAAGGTTGCCGGGGCAAAGTCTAGCCGCGCTGATATCTCAATTGAGGAATTAGGGATTCTTATTGAGCTAAAGTATGTCCACGGGCCGGAGGATCAAAAGCGTCTTTTCGATGAGTACTCTCAAGCCCTCGTGTTATATCCACGGTGGAGGTTCCTCAGGCATCTGATTTATTTAGTTTATAACTCAGCAGACCTTCGTGACGCAGAAGCATTTGAGAGATTGTCAGGTGAGCAGGAAATTGATGGGTGCCGTTTCTCAACAAAAGTTGTGTTGGCATGATGCCTAACCTGACACTAAATTGTGATACTAATTACTGCGGTAGCTTGTAGGTGTCATGCCAGTGGCATCCTTAAAATGCTTGCTGAAAAGACTTTGGCTATAGAATCCGCACAGTAAAGCAATGTCTGAGATCGCCCCTTTCGTTCCTTTTAACAACTGCTTGGCCTGTTCAATGCGCTGCTGAGTTAGATATTGGTGCGGCGTCATACCCATCGACTGTTTGAACAGGCGGCTGAAGTGAAATTGGCTGATACCGGCCACTTCAGCCAGATCGGCCAACTTAATAGACTGATCTAGATGGGCGTGGATGTAGTCAGAAATTTGCACAATCTTGCGATCGCCTAAGCCCCCGTCATAAACGGCGACTTTCGGCTTAGCGGTGGAGTACTCCCGCAGCAAATTGACGGCGAGTACGTTCGCCAACGATTCCACATAAAGCTGCCCGACCCAGCCGTTGCCCTTATGGAGTTCCGCCCGCAGCAGTTGCAACACCTGCTCCAGTTGCGGATCGCGGATGCGAAACTCATTCCTGAGTTCTAAGCGATCGAGGTCGAGCTCGGCAGCGGATTGGGCGACCGATTGCAAAAACTGCATCGGGAGCTGCACATGGAAATAGTGGTCATCTCCCTCGGTACGGTAGGTGGCTGGAATATTTGCCGGGGTAATCGTAATGTCGCCTTTGACGTACAGTCCGGTGTAATGGCGATCTCCCACTACTTGATGAATGCGATAAGGACGCGATGCTAGGCACAGTGCGATCGAGTACCCTTCCCAGGATTCCAAAATGTCGGTACTGCCAGGAGGCTGCTGAAACTCCTCGGCCAATAGGGGCTGCCAGCCCAGCGACTCACTCGATGCGATCGGTTCAGGGGTCAATAGGGGCTGCCAGCCCAGTGACTCACTCGATGTGATCGGTTCGGAGGTAGGGTTTGAAGAGGGCGTACTACCTTTTCGAGATATCTGTGTCATGGCCGGTGTCGCCCCTTTCAAAATTGACCGCAAGATTCTGACAATTCCGCAAGCTTCAGATATTGCGGCGCTTTAGATTCCCTTAATTTGTCATTGTAGCCAACCCAGTTACCTGACTGATCTGGTCAGAACTTCACGGTTCTGTTTGCTTAAGCTGCCGGGATGATCGTGCCGCTGAGCAGTGACTGTAGCCGACAAATAAGGAGGAAATCTTGTGAATGTTATAGATTTTGAACCGCGCAACCCATCGTTAAGCCGCCCGTCACTACCCCTGCCGCAGAAGCCCGCTGTTGAGATGGCATCGCCAGACAGCGCCGCTAGCGATCGCGAAAAATTTGTCAGTTGGCTCTTTCTCGTCGGCTCGCTGATGTTCTTGGTAGACAGCATTTTAGAAATCCTTAAAGGCGTTTCGATTTCTTCGCTGCTGCACATTTCCGCCAGTCTTGTGTTCACGGTGGGGTCTGTGCTGTTTATTCCGACCTCTCCAAAACCGTAACTTTGGGGTTCATTCCTGCGCGGCAGAATGCTTGGAAATTGACAACCGATGATTTTTAGCCATCAAATTATGAGCAGCTTTTCCTTAAAAACGCCCTTCAAAACCGAAGTTCGCGAATTTCTCAACCTGGCGGTGCCCCTGGCGAGCGCTCAACTCGCCCAGTCCGCTACTGGCTTTGTCGATACCCTTATGATGGGCCGCATGGGGCCTGACGCACTCGCCGCCGGAGGACTCGCCTCCATCATTTTTCTAACCGCAATGATGACTGCCACCGGCATGGTGATGGGCGTCAGCCCTCTGATTGCGGAAGCTTTCGGATCTGAGCAAAAGACTCGAATTCAGCATCTGGCGAGACAGGGATTGTGGCTGTCGCTCCTGGTGGCCATTCCCGTGATGATGGCAATGGGGCACGCTGATCGCTGGCTGCTGCAAGCCGGCCAAGCTGAGACCACAGTACAACTGGCCGACACCTATCTCGATATCATTCTCTGGGGCCTGTTTCCTGTCGTCGGGTTTGCGGCTCTGCGCGCTACGGTCTCGGCGCTGTCTCATGCTCGTCCAGTGATGACCATTATGGTAACGGGCACGGCTTTCAACATTGTGGGCAATTACGTTTTAGGATTTGGCAAACTGGGATTTCCGCAGATGGGCCTAGCCGGGCTGGCATTGGCCAGTGTGATGGCCCAGTGGGGCATGTTCATCGCTATGGTGCTGTACGTTCTGAAGCATCCCAAGCTAAGAGAATATCGAATTTTTCAAGAACTCCATCGCCTGCGTCCCCGCATTCTCTGGCAGCTCATCTGGGTCGGCGTGCCTATCGGCATCTTCTCAGGACTGGAAGTCGCTTTTTTCATGGTCATCATGTTCTGGGTGGGTACTTTTGGGACGATCGCGCTGGCGGCCCACCAGATCGTCTTGCAAACATTGACGATTGTGTTTATGGTGCCGCTGGGTAGTTCTTTCGCGACAACGGTGCGGGTTGGGCAGTGGTTAGGCCGCAAAGATCTTCAGGGCGTTCAGCGAGCGACTTGGGTCAGCATTGGTTTAAGTACAGTTTTTGCTGGCAGCATGTCAGTCATGTTCCTCTTGTTTCCTCGGCAGGTTATTGGAATTTATCTGGATGTGCAAAATCCTGAAAATCTTGCCATTGTTTCCCTGGCCACAACACTACTAGTGATTGCCGCGATCGCCCAAGTTCTGGATGCGTTTCAAAAAGCGATTTATGGCTCTTTGCAAGGGCTGCAAGATACCCAGGTGCCGATGGTGCTGATTGCCTTGGGATACTGGGGCTTTGGGCTATCGGTGGCTTGTGCGCTGGGTTTTTATCTCGACATGGGTACGCAAGGTTTGTGGATTGGGCAATCGGTGGCGATCGCGTTAGTTGCAGGACTATTTACGTGGCGACTGCGTAAGTTGATCCTTCAGCAAAAGCGGAAATGACACCCGCTTTGCTCAAATAGGAGACGGTTGAGCCGCGCTTTCTGGTTGCATTGGTGGCGGTTTGAGCAGGATGTCGTTGCTGCACACACCTACCGACGAACAGCACACATCCGGAAAGGTCGTTTTGCCAACGGCACATGGCCGTTGCCCCCAACCCAACTCACACAAACAGAAATATCATGATGAATGACTTCCATCCCATAAACTGATCTGAACATGACTATAGAAGGCAAAAAAGTGGTGGTTATTGGGGGCAGTTCGGGGATGGGGCTGGCAATCGCCAAAGCTGTTGCTGCCGAGAAAGCCAAGGTCGTGATTTCGGGGCGATCGCCTCAAAAACTGGAAAACGCCCTCGCCGAAATCGAGGAAAATGTGCTGGCCTACCCGGTCGATATCACCGATATGGCGTCGCTGCAAGAGTTCTTCCGGCGAGAGGGCGAAATTGACCATCTGGTGATCACGGGCGGCGTTGTCACATGGGGTGGCTTTAAGGAAGTGTCCGTTGAGGAGGCGATCGCTGCCATGAACAGCAAGTTCTTCGGACAATATCGGGCGATCCAGGCAGCGACAGTTTGTCCAGGCGGGTCTGTCACCCTATTTTCCGGTGGACTAAGCCGCCGCCCCAAGGTAGGGACAGCCGCCGTGACCGCAGTCAATGCGGCAGTAGAGGGGCTTGGTCAGGCACTTGCCATCGAGCTAGCACCCGTGCGGGTTAACGTGATTGCTCCGGGCCTGGTGAAAACCCCCGCCTACAGCGCCCTGCCCGATAGCGAGCGGCAGGCCATGTATGACTCAGCTGCCAAAGCTTTGCCGGTTGGACAGGTCGGGGCCGCCGAAGACATTGCCGCAGTGGCTCTAATGCTGATGACCAACCCCTATATGACGGGTGCAATCATTGATGTTGATGGGGGCAGTCGGCTGGTTTAGTGAGGTTGTGAATCATGAATTCCTTGAGTAGAAAGACCGTAGTGATTGTCGGTGGCAGCAGCGGCATGGGGTTAGGAGCCGCTCAAGTGGCAGTCGATTGAGACCCAGGGCTTCGTCACTCCAGACTCTCCAATACTTTTGCGATCGCTACCTTGGCCGACTTGAGCGGAGACCCTTTAACATCGATCAACTCAAATGTGGGTGCGCGATCGAGCAGGATACCCACGGTATAGGCTGCCGTCTGCAGTTGACTTGCCGGTGCCTGCGGATATTCACGCCTTAGGGTTTCGTCCACGGCCCAGAGCATCTTGTCGTAACTCTGTCGCAGGCGATCGCGCACGGTTTCGGATCGCGTCGCGTAGGCCACGATCTCCATCCAGAGGATTTCCGTCCGCTCAATCGCATCCTCCGAACCGTAGAACACATCGACAAGTTCCATAAACCCTGCCGACGGGGCCAGATGCGCCAGCGCCTCATTCGTGCGCGAGTTAAAGGCATCAATGATGCGCTGGGCCATCGCATCGACCAAAGCCTCACGATTCCCAAAATAGTGGCTAATCATTTGATGTATTGGGCCTGTACATCTAATACCAGTTCTGCAAAGTAGCGCTACAGATCGGGAATCCCCCGCTGTCGCTGCCGCCTTGTCGAAGGGGGCTACACACTTTTTGGATGTGTCGTCCAAATTCAGCGAATTGGTATAACTCAATCTTGCCGATCACTTGCGCTGCATCGGTGTGAAACAAAATGCCGCGATCGCGACAACGCTGGCCAATCGCTGCCAGGGGCTGCAGCACGCTGATTTCGTTATTAGTCGCCATGACGGAGACTAAAACGGTGTTGGCTCGCAGCGATCGCTACCAGTTGCCTGACAAGAGTACCGAGGCTGATTTAATCGCACAGCATCAAAGAGTTGGACTGACTAAAGCGGCCTCAAGTTGAGAGTCAAGATGTTGAGCTAAAGATTTCGGGGTAAGTTCGTTGGGTATCTCTCTGAGAGTGTCTCTACAAGCCCTATGTCTGCAATAGACAACCCGGCGATTGTCCGGCTCAACAATATTGGAGTGACCTACCCAGACGGTAATGTAGCGCTCAAATCGATCTCGCTACAGCTTAATCGGGGGGAGTTTGCCGTTGTCTTAGGCGCATCGGGAGCCGGTAAGTCTACTCTGCTGCGAGCGATCAATTACCTCAACCCGCCCAGCCAAGGGACCGTGCTGGTGAGTGGGCTGGATGACGGACTGAGGAAGGGACTTCACCCCTTAGGCGCTGTCGATGCAGTGCGATCGCACCGTCAGCAAACCGGCATGATCTTTCAACAGCATCAGCTGATTGAGCGGCAGTCAGCTCTCCAAAATGTGCTCATGGGCAGACTCGCCTACTATTCTTTTTGGCGCAGCCTGCTGCCCCTGTCTCAGCCAGACCAGGAGCTTGCCCTCGACTGTCTACGGCGAGTGGGCCTGATTGATAAGGCCCTCACCCCCGTCAAAAATCTCAGCGGCGGTCAAAAACAGCGGGTGGGGATTGCCCGAGCTCTGGCCCAACAGCCCCGGCTCATGCTGGCCGATGAACCCATTGCCAGCCTCGATCCTGCTAGTGCGCATGGGGTGCTGTCGCTGCTGCGCACCATCTGTAAAACCGATGGCATTGCGGCGCTCTTGAGCCTACACCAGGTAGAATTCGCCATGGCATATGGCGATCGCATCATTGGTCTGGCCCAAGGATGTGTCGTCTTTGATGCGCCCCCTGCTCAGGTCAGCGATCGCGATTTAGAGCAGATCTATCATTCTCCTGCAGAGCGACAACCCATAGCACAGCCTGCAGAAAACCCAGCCCATCTCATTAATCCTGACCGCCAGATTTGAGTGGGCGCAGGCAAGGTCGTCCCGCATCAATCAACCCCGTCGGTCAGGCTAGAGACACCGGTTTTCACGTTAGATTATTCATCACTCACAAAAGCGCCTTTCCAGGCATTAAAGCACTGTACTAGAACCAAAGTATTAGACCATCATGATTGAACTTAGGGTGAAACCAGGTTTCTCTGGCATCGTTTTCATGGGCTTAGTAGCGATCGCCGGTTGTAGCGGGGCATCTACCGTAGATGACAATGCCGACGGCGCATCGGATCAAGCCGCTGCTGACAGCAATCCTGCCAAGCTGATCGTGGCCTTACTGCCCGACGAAAATGCTGCCACTATCATCCAAGACAACGAAGGGTTATCGGATTATCTTGCGGAAACCCTTGATAAAGAAATCGAACTCGTGGTCACCACCGACTACTCTTCGATGATCGAAGCCGCCAGTAACGGGCGCATCGACCTCGCCTACTTTGGCCCCCTCTCCTACGTGCTGGCCAAGACCAAGAGCGACATCGAGCCCTTTGCCGCCCGCCTCGAAGATGGCTCCACCACCTACACCTCGGTCATTATTGGCAACGTCGAAGCGGATGTTGACGAGTTTGCCGACATCGCAGGCCAAACTGTGGCCTTTGGTGATCCAGCCTCCACTTCCAGCCGCCTATTCCCCGAGCTGACCCTGGCCCAAGCCGACCTCACCGCAGGTGAAGACTACGAAGCGGTTTTCTTGGGGGCCCATGATGCGGTCGCCCTGGCAGTCCAAAACGGGAATGCCCAGGCGGGCGGACTCAGCCGTCCCATTTTCGATGCCCTGGTGGAAGAGGGCACCATCGACCCGAGTCAGGTCGTGGTGATTGCCGAGTCGGAGCCGATTCCCCAATATCCCTGGACCCTGCGTTCTGATTTAGACCCCGCGCTAAAAGACGACATTCGCACCGCCTTTCTCAATCTGGACGATGAGGCCATCCTCGCGCCCTTCAAAGCCGATGGCTTTGCCGAAATGACCGATGGGGACTACAACAGCATCCGTAAAGCCGGTGAGATGCTCGGCCTCGACCTAGGCGAATTTGTTCAGTAGCGCATCTCCCCCTGATGAACAATCCTACCGACCCCATTGCCAATGTTTCGGATGCATCCATTAGCTGCCTGCTGCGCCAATACCAGCGGGGATGGCGGCAGCAACTGGTGCGGTCTCTCCTACTGGGTGGCGTGATCGTCGTCAGTTTTGTCGTGGTAGAGCTGTTCGATGGTGAGCGATTAGTCGAAGGCATCCCGGCGATTGTGCAGCTCCTGAGCGAAATGTTGCCTCCGGATTTTAGCCGCTTTCCCCAGTGGATTAGGCCCATTATCGACACGCTGGCTATGAGCGTTGCGGGGACGGCGATCGCGATCGGGCTCTCCTTACCGCTGTGCTTTTTGGCCGCCCGCAATACGACCCCGCACCCGGTACTCTTTCACCTGACGCGGACGCTCCTGAATATCGCTCGGGCTATTCCTGAACTGATTCTCGGAATGATTTTGGTCGCTGCTGTGGGGTTTGGCAAACTGCCGGGGACGCTAGCCTTAGGGCTGCATTCAGTGGGCATGGTGGGTAAATTTTTTGCGGAGACCATTGAGCTCAGCGATCCGGCCCCCGTCGAAGCGGCCCGTTCTGTGGGGGCTACCGAACCCCAGGTGATTGTCCACAGCGTGTTACCCCAGGTGTTTCCGCAGATGGCCGATGTCACCTTTTATCGGTGGGAATACAACTTTCGGGCGTCAATGGTCTTGGGCGCGGTCGGGGCCGGAGGAATTGGCCTGGAGATCATCAGCGCCCTCAGAATTTTGCAATATCAGCAGGTTTCGGCGCTGCTGATGGTGGTTTTAGTTATGGTAACGATGGTTGATAGCTTAAGCAGCTATTTGAGAAAGGGCTTTGTCAAATGAGCAGAGGCATGGGTGAGGGGACGCATCCGTAATTCGCTTGCCCCTCGACCCAGAACTCAACAATTTATGCATAGATTGTTTACTCTATGCTCTTTTCCGGCCTTCACACTAAAGCTAGCCTCTCCTCGGCATATGAAACCTAAGGATCAATTACGTCAGTTACCAGGAATCATTCTGGCTTTGATGCTGTCTTTTCTATGTTCAACGGAGGCCGCTTACGCACGAGGTGGTGGTGGCGGTGGCTGTTTAGCCAGCGACACCCCGATATTGCCACCCGCAGGTTACAAACCTATCAGCCAACTGAAATAAGGGGTAGAACCCTTGCAGTAATGATGGCTTTGTTAAGGTTTCCCTAGTGAATAATGGAAACCGGGCGTCCCGATTGCCGCAGCGCCAAAATCGTTTCGCGGCAGTGGTGGGCGACCTGGTCAATTTCCTCTGCAGTGGTGAAGCGGCCCAAGCCAAACCGCAGCGAGGCATAGGCCAGATCATCTTCCCGCCCCAATGCCTTGAGCACATGAGAGGGGGCGGTGCTGGCAGAGCTGCAGGCGGCTCCTGACGATAGGGCCACCACGGTTCTCAAGGCCAGCAGCAGGGCTTGGCCATCGACCTCAGCAATGCTCACATTGAGATTGTTCGCCAGTCGCTGGGTGGCGTGGCCGTTGAGAACGATGCCTGGCAGGATTTGTAAAGACT
Source organism: Leptolyngbyaceae cyanobacterium (assembly GCA_050042805.1). Classification (GTDB taxonomy): domain Bacteria; phylum Cyanobacteriota; class Cyanobacteriia; order Phormidesmidales; family Phormidesmidaceae; genus Halomicronema. The sequence goes on along the minus strand of JBHJJI010000090.1, from coordinate 2,180 downwards.
GCCAAAGGCGATCTCGCAAGCCTTGTAGACACAACTGTTCGGCATCCTGGTTGGCCCAAGCCAGACGCAACGCTTCCCCGAAGCCGACAATCTGTGGGGTATACAGCGTCCCCGAGCGGCGACCGCGCTCGTGCCCGCCGCCATGCAGCTGCGTGGCTAGGTTGACGCGCGGATGCCGCCGCCGCACATAGAGCGCACCGATGCCTTTGGGGCCGTAGACCTTGTGGGCCGTGACTGACATCAGGTCGATGTATTGGGCCTGCACATCTAACTCAACCTTGCCGATCGCCTGCGCTGCATCGGTGTGAAACAAAATGCCGCGATCGCGGCAGCGCTGGCCAATCGCCGCCAGCGGCTGCAGCACGCCAATTTCGTTATTCGCCGCCATAACGGAAACTAAAACGGTGTCGGCTCGCAGCGATCGCTCCAGCTCCGTCAAATTAATCAGGCCATCGGGCTGCACGGGCAAGTACGTCACCTCAAAGCCCAGCGTCTCTAAATAGCGGCAGGGGTCGAGCACCGCACTGTGTTCAGTCTGCACGGTCACCATGTGGCGACCACGGCTAAAGTAAGCTTCGGCGACGCCCTTGATGGCCAGGTTGTTAGCCTCCGTCGCGCCGCTAGTGAACACGATTTCTTCAGGAGCGGCGTTGATGCCAGCGGCCAAAATTTCCCGTGATCGCTGCACAGCGGCTTCGGCTTCCCATCCGTAGGCATGGGCCGAGCTGGCCGGATTGCCAAACTGTTCGGTAAAAAACGGCAGCATCGCCGCCATCACCTGCGGATCGACGGGGGTCGTGGCATGGCAGTCTAAGTAGATAGGTCGCTTGTGTTTCGTCATGGCTTTGCCGAATGAATACCCCCGGTCATAGTCTTCTCAATTTAGCGATTCTGGGCCGAGCGCAGCGGCCAGAGTTGACCTGGCCCATTTTGATCGGCAGCTGGCTACCCGATGCCGCGCTGTTTGTCTTCTATGCGTGGGCCCGGTGGTCCAACATTCCCGAAGCACAGATCTGGCGAGAGACTTACTACGATCCCCTTTGGCAAGACATTTTTGCGATCGGCAACTCGATTCCCCTAGCGCTGTTGGGGCTGGTGCTTTGTCTGGCCTTAAAGCGACCCCGACTCACGGCAATCTGCGCCAGTATGCTGTTGCATCACCTCGAAGATCTGCCCCTGCACCATGACGACGCCCATCGACATTTTTGGCCGCTGAGCAACTATCGCTTCATTAGCCCCGTCTCTTATTGGGATAGCGATCATTTTGGCCGCTATGGGGCACTTGCCGAGCTGAGCTTAGTGGCATTGGCGAGCATCGTGCTGTGGCGACGCCTGCGATCGCGGTGGAGCCGCGCCCTCATCCTGCTATTCAACGGGATTTACCTGGTGGTGTACTTTGTAGGCTACCTGCAACCAAGCTTTTAGCTGCAGCTTTGATGCATGAGAGCCGAGACGAGTATTTAAGTCTGCAACATAATAGCGCTGGGGGCCGGGGAGCTAGGGAGCAGGAAGGTTACTTTCACGCGGAGTACTTGCTAACGATGGGGAGTCGCGCCAGTGTCAGCGAAGACGCTTTGATGGCAGCGTCTCATCCCGATTCTCACCCCTCTACACCCCCCACTCCGCATTCCGTCCTCAAAATTCTCAATGCCCCCAACCATCTACCCCCTCACTCCCCACTTCCTCTGCTCCCCTCGCGCCCTAAACCCTTTGCTCTCGAAAATCAAGAGCCCGGAGCCAGGGTGTTCTTCTTCCCCTCGCTGTCGTGAATAATAATCACTCTGTGGTTGTGAGTGTTGATCTATGGCCCGTCTGTCGGCTGAACTCGAAACGTTCTTTTTTGATGAGTCCCGCAATGAGCAGGTGACGCTAGCCGATATTCTCGCGTTGGCGGGCGAGCGCACCTTTGGCTTTTTGTTTGTGCTGCTGGCGTTTCCGTCGGCGCTACCCGTCCCGGCACCGGGCTACTCTATCCCCTCCGGCATTGTGATGTCTTTGCTGGCGGTTCAGCTCATCGGTGGACGGCAACGGCCCTGGCTCCCCGATAGTTGGAAAAATAAGGGATTTAACCTCAAACAAATCCAAAAAATCGTTCGTACAGGGCTGCCCTGGCTCAAGCGAGTGGAAGTGCTTTCACGGCCTCGCCTCACCAGTGTCTGCACCAGCTATGCCGGTCGAGC
>JBHJJI010000089.1:0-2318 GCA_050042805.1 Leptolyngbyaceae cyanobacterium | reverse complement strand
GAGTGCCGCCTGCAGCAGCCTGATAGAGTTGCTCACCGCGTTGCTGGGCCTGCTGGCAGATCGCTTGCCAGTCCGTGGTCGACAGGGTGGGGGGGCGAGTGGATCGGGGTGGGGATGGCCAGGAACTCGACTGCATGGGGTAAACCACTGCGCTCAAATGAGATTGATTCCTGTTAAACTACCACACTTTTTTGTGAGGCCTTGTGAAAGGGGGGCGATCGCGTTGGCCCTTGGTGGTGATTAATCGAAATGGCGAAGACCGTTGATCTGATGCTCCACTAGAGGTTCAATCAGCCTGGTTAAGGCAAGCTTCGACATCGGTCAAGATCTGGTTGGCCGCCAGGATGCTGCGCCCCCCAGCCCAGTTGGCGCTGCTGACCTCACACACGCTGCCCTGCTGCACTGCCTCTAGCCGCGACCACGGCGGGTCACTGACAAATGCAGCTTTACCCACACTGTCTTCTGACTCAGAGTTATAGAGCAAAAATATGACATCGCCGTCTATTTGCGTCAAATCCTCCCGCGATAGCCGAATCCCGTAGTGTTTGCCTTCACCCTGAGCCGGATTGCGGGCAAAACCCACGTCCTTCAATACCGAGCCGGGTAAGCTGTCGGCACTGTAGGCCACGATGCCCCCGCTCCAATGGGCAATAACTGAGACCGCGATCGCTTCTGGCGCTTGGGGTAATACAGTCTGTACGGCTTCAACGCGCTGTTGATAATCCGCTAAAAGCTGCTCGGCCTGTTCCGATTTTCCTAACGCTTCTGCATAAAGCCGCAAGTTGTCCTGCCAGGCCCCGTTGCGACCATTATCTGGGGTGAGAACGGTCGGCGCAATTTGTGACAATTGCCGGTAAATGCGACCAGAGCTAACCCGGTTACTCAAAATGAGGTCTGGCTGAAGTTGCAGAATGGTTTCTAAATTAGGCCGAACCCCGCTCCCGACCAGGGGAATAGTGTCAACAGATGATGGATAGAGGCTGGAAGGCAGGATGGCCAGCCGACCAACAGGCTCAACATCTAGGGCTAAAGCACTGTCCAAGGGAGCATAATCAAGCACCACTACTCGCTCGGGTGCCACGGGTACGGCGGTCGTGCCCATCGCATGCTCTATGGTCCGCGTAGGCACGGTATTATCCACATCTGGCGACACTGAACGACGCTGCTGGCAACTCGCGAGCAGCAGCAATAGGGCCAATCCAACCAGACCTGGGCAAAGTATCCTAGAGGTCATCTTGATCAGAAGGTGATTGAGTAGCGTAAGCTGACCGTGGTGCCCGGGGCCGCAAACCGCCGTTCTTCAAAGCGGCCCACGCGTTCTTGCGAGGTGAGGGGCAGGTAGTCGGTGTTGAGCAGATTTTCAACGCCCAAGGTCAAACGTCCTTGCCCCAACTGTAGGCTGCTGATGAAATCCAGCGTGACATAGCTATCGATGTCAAAGGCATCGACCCCATCATCGAACGCGCTATCGCGATCGCCTACTAGCAACATCTGCAAGCGATTGCTCCAGGTTGGCGTGGTGTCGTTTTCCACATAAAGCCCGATCTGGTAAGGCGGCACGTTAAGCGATCCGAGAGCCTCAAACTCCCCATCATCATCGTTGTCACTTTCCCCCTCACTCCAGCTAAAGTAGCCGCCCAGTCGCCAGACATCACTCGGCTGCCAGTCGACAGCGGCCTCTAGGCCATAGTTCCGCTGGGGGGCTCGCAACAATTCAGAAAACCCCGTGTCTTGATTAAAGCGAATAAAACTACCCAGGTCTGACTCGCTGTAAAACCCGGCCAGACTCGCCTGCACCTGGCCAAACTCAGCCCGTACCCCTACCTCAAAATTGTCTACCGTTTGCGGTTCTAGCGATAAATTGTCCTCGACGCTAAAGGTTTCCGTCGCCCCAGAAAAGACTGAGCCCAAGTTAGGAATCGAAAAACCCTGGGAAAAGTTGGCAAATAGTCCCACTTCTGGAATGGGTTTGTAAAGCAACCCAGCGTTGAAAGAGACCCCATCGGTACCACCGCTGCCGCCTTCCCGCTCACGGGGAAATCGGAATGCGAGGGCATAATCATCGACGGAAAAATTAAAGTCGTCGTAGCGGATGCCGCCGCTGATTTGCCACTGCTCGGTAATATCCCATCGTGCTTGGGCGAATAGCCCTAGATTATCCAGCTCATAGGGAGGAAATAAAGAGAACTCCTCGATGGCATTAACTTCTCGGTCAGTTTCCAAGGCCACAGGGTCAATAAATGAAGCCGCAACCTCATTGTCTTCTTGGGAATAATCGATTCCCCAAAGCAGACCAGCGGCATTACCAATCGGTGTAT
>JBHJJI010000088.1:0-7714 GCA_050042805.1 Leptolyngbyaceae cyanobacterium | reverse complement strand
GGTGAAGGCGGCTTTGCAGCAAGGCTGGCGCTTAACTCAGCAGGTGTGCTTCTGCGGTAATCGCGATCCGGAACCAGCGATGGCCTCGCGAAGGCAGCATCAACACAACAATCAGAGACTGGAATTCACCGTACGCTCCTTAGTCTACAAACCTGACTAACTTTTGTCAGTCAACCAGGGTACGAGGTTGGCCTGAATCTGAGAACTGCTCTACCGATCAGTTACGTTGCAAAGTGATAGGGCGGTAGGGGCTCGCTACACACAAGCTGCCAGGTAGGGAGCTGGCGCTGCCATTCGGCCAGTAATGTTTGGGCGGTCATGGCATCCCGTGACAGCAGAATGTGCAGTCGTTCTTCTTCTTCCTGTGGGGGGCTCTGCACGAACGGGATATTCGCTGTTGTTAATGCGGCAAGAAAATTTTGAAGGTCTTCTTGTTGTTGGGCCAGGGCTGCTGCCTGCTCTTGTAACCGGCGCTTCTTGGCTAAAAAATATTCCCGTCCCCGCACGGTCTCATCCACTTCGGGCGCGACATAGGGCTGGGGTGAGAGTTTCAGCAAATATTCAGCGCGATCTTGCAGTGCCTGTAGTCGCTGGAGATAGGTCTGCTGCTGGTTTTGTAAAAATGCCTGAAGTGATGATCGGTCTTTGAACTGAGTGCCGAAGCGTAAGGGCAGCAGGGGCAGTTGAGCAAAGAGCTGGCCGAGGACGCGATCGTGAGCCAACACGGCCTCCATGAGTTGCGCATCATCTTCCCGCACTTGAGCGACATCGATCTCCGATTCTACGATCGCCCCGAGCCCCTCTACGACCAACAACTGCACCGGTTGGGCAATGCCCTGTGGTAAGGACAGAGATTCGCCGGGGGTGGGGCACAAGGCGTAGACGTAAATCATGGTGCACGCAACGAAATGAGGACTATAGCAGAATGCGGAATGGAGATGCTGGTCAAATCACAACTTCAGCGATCTGGAGTGTCTTGAGCTAACAGCAATAGGAGGCATTCGCCATGGACCTAATACCAATTCGCTGAATTTGGAATACACATCAAAAAATTGTGTAGCCCCCTTCGACAAGAGGGCAGCGACAGCGGGGGATCCCCGATCTGTAGTGCTACTTTGCAGAACTGGTATAAAACGGCCATGATGTCTGAATTCTGCGACCAGCACGTTGTCATGAGGGGTGAGCAACCCCCACAGCTTGGCACTGGACGGTCTATGGCAACCAGTGCAGTAATATTTGGAAACACAGCTGCCGCTGAGCCGGTTCAGCCTCAGGAAACAGTGCATCTTGAGGCGATGACAACGTCATGGATTGGCCGTCGAGCAAGCAGGCCAACAGCGGCGATCGCTGCCGCACCTGGGTCGTAATGTGGGTCGTCAGATCGGCTGCTAGCCAGAGTTCGTGAGGCAAAGCGGTGGCGGTTTTGAGGTGCAAGATATCGCGTGCCTCCAACGGGAGTTCTGGGAGTGGCCATTCTCCCGTGGTGACGTCTAAAACAATGGGTGAGTCCGTTTCCGATCGCAGGCTCAAATGACCGGCGATCGCCACCCGCCCGGTCGTCCAGGCTTGCCCCGAACGCAGACGCCGAGCCTTGAGCCCTTCCATCAGGGGGGTGAAATCCTGGCTGGCCTGAATCCACAGCCATTTCACCTGCTCGCAGAGGGTGGTCATCGTTTGCGGCACCAGGGCTAGCCCTGGTGTCTCGCATGCTGCCAGGTCGGTCACGGCTGCCGGGCTGATGACGCCATGGGCTTGTTCCACTAGCTCAAGGGCGGAGAGCTGAGTGGTGGGATGCCCGGCCTGACAACTCAGCTGAGCGATCGCAGCGACAAAGACCGCTGTTTGTAGCGGGGTGATGTTAGTAAAGGTAATGTCACAGGCTTGGGCATCGTCTTCTTGGGGGGGATAGGGCACCAAGGCGGCATTTTTGAGGGGAGCGATCGCCGCCGCCGCTGCTGGCCAAACGCGCACCTCGGGTCTGCCCACCGGGTCATCAAACAGGGTCTCAACCAGAGGTTTTGGGGCTGTCACCTCCGGTCGGTGGGGTCTGGCCAGGGCTCTAGCGGGAACGGCAACAACCTGCAGATCGAGGGAGAGTTTAGCCTCTGCCCACTCACTGCCCGGCAGCAATAGTTGCACTGGCAGGCCGATACGCCACTGCGCTAAGGCGGGCACGAGAGCGATCGCCGCTTGCCAAATCCGATCTTGCCACTGCCCTATGGTTAGGGCGAGACTGGCCAATTCTGGCAGCGGCAGGGGCGCGTCTGGGTCTAAGGTTTGGTCGGCTGAGATCGGGGTTTGAGCGGCTAAATCTAATTCATCGATGGCGCGATCACGCTGAATCTTGAGGATTGGTGCCAGACGTACCCCAGTCGTCTCCAACTGATTCCCGCCATCCGTGGGCATCCCCTCCAGCAACTTCATGGCCTCGGGGCCGCTGGCAGCGATCGCCCACAGCAAAAATGCACTCAATTCTGAGAGGTGCTGAGGCTTCTGAGGCATAGAGACCTTGGGCGGGGCGGGAGCCGTGGCCCACTGTTGTAACGCTTCTAGCAGCTCTTCTGCCTCATCGGCGACGTAGGGCAAGAGAGTGCCGGCAGTTTGAGGCTGATCGGCAGGCCAGCCGCTATCGGCGGCGCACAGTGTCACCATCAGGCTCAGCAGCGTGTCAGCCGCTAACTGCACAGTGTCGGGCACCGGCTGAATCGTACTGCTCAACGCCTCGGCGTTTTCTAGAGGCCAGTACAGCCCGGCAAAAAATTGGCTGGTTCGAGGGGGGGCAATATGGGTAGAAACCATCAAGAATACTCAAATCGGAAGGAAATATTGTCTACATCAATCAATCGCTGCGAGGTCAAGAGCCTGTCGTCGCCCTTATTCTAAAAGCGATTGACTGGCTGAGGCAGCCGTTTCTCGGTGCGGCAAACGGGAATTCGCCTGAGCACTCTGCGCCTGATCTGCCGACAGCTCGCGCTTCAATCAGGCAAAAGGAGTCCGGAAAAATCAGGCTTTGCCGCCTTGCCCCCCTTGGGAGAGCGGTTTGGCGAAAGGGCATAGCTAGCTGATCGCATCACCTCGTCGAGGCCACGACTGACCCCCGATGCTGCGCTTAGCTTTAATATGCCCAAACGTCACGCCAAGCCGATTTCTTGCAGACGCTGCAGCAAATATTTCCCGGCTGTGAGGTTGGGAAACTGGGGGACTCCGCCAGTGCGACTAACGCATTCCGGCAGAGGCGACAGATTGACCGCCGGACGCGGATGGACGAAAAAAGGGAGAGAAAATCGCCGATCGCGATCGCTGCTAGGATTCGTCACACGGTGAGTGGTGCTTTTGAAGAGCCCGTTGGTCATGTTTTGCAACATGTCACCCGTGTCGACGATGATTTGGCCCGGAATGGCCGCGATCGGTCGCCAATCGCCATTGCTCTGCAGCAGTTCTAACCCCGGAGTGGTGGCTTCGCAGAGTAGCGTGATGAGATTAATGTCTTCGTGGGCGGCGGCTCGCAGGCTCGCAGTGGGGATCGCCGCTGGCACGGGCGGATAATGCAGCACCCGCAGCAGCGTCGGGCCATCCACGACGGCCTCGCGCAAAAATGAGTGAGGCAATCCCAAATAGAGGGCACAGGCTTCGAGTAATAAATCGGCGCACTGCTCTAACTGCTCAAACAACGCCGTCATGGCCGTTTGAAACTGCGGCACTTCAGCCGGCCAGACGTTCTCAGGGGAAACGTTCTGGCGGCCCACATGCCAAAACTCCTTGAGGTCAGCGGCGGGTGAATCTTTGGCATGTTCGCGACCAAAGGCGGTGAACCCCCGCTGTCCTTTCAGCGCGAGGTTTTCATAGCCCGCCTTGACCGCTTCGGGTAGCAAAAAGACCGCCTCAGCGGCGGCGTATGCGGCGTGGATCAGGGGGGGCTCGATGCCGTAGTCAGTCAGGGCAAAAAAGCCGACGGTTTCCAGGGCTTGGCCCAGCTGCTCGACAAACCGCTGCTGGCGCTGGGGTTCACCGCTGACAAAATCGCGTAGGCTCAGAACTGGAATGGTTTGAAGCATAGGTTGGTGTTGGATCACCCGAGTGCTAGTGAGAATGCTATCTCAAGTCGGAATTCGGAGTTCGGAATTCGGAGTTTGGACTCCCTGGGTTTGTGTGAGATTCTGCCGCACTAGGATGCAAAATTAAGGATCTCAAGCTTTCCTCTCGCTTTGTTCCACACCAAGTCTAAGGAGAGCCGGAGTTTGGAATACCTTGCGGGAAGGGCAGAGCCCTATGGCATTAGGAGTTGCGCCTTTCCGCATGCCGCATTCCGCATTCTCATGATGGTTTGCTCCCCAAACGTAGATAGCTGTGTCACATTGAAAGACGAACTTTTGGGATCGTGATGGAAACGTTATCGATACAGGGTCAGAGTCTGACGCTATTGCCCGAGCGGGCGCTTTATCTGCCGGATGAGGCTGCACTGCTGATTTCTGACGTGCATTTGGGCAAGGCAGAAACCTTCCAGCGTTTTGGCATTCCGATTCCCCACCAGGTGAACCAGGCCACCCTCAAGCGGCTGAAGCAAGCCTGCGATCGCACCCAAGCCGAGCGGCTGTTTATCCTCGGCGATCTGTTTCATGCGCCCTCCAGCCTGGTGGATGAGGTGATTGACGGCTGGCTCAAGTTTCTGGCCGAGACTCAACTCGACGCGCATCTGATTTTGGGCAACCACGATCGCGGCCTGGTGGATACGCTCTCACAACTTTCACTAACCTGCTATACCGACCCGATTGAGCTGCGATCGCTAGTGCTCAGCCATGAACCTTTGCCCATCAGCCAAGGCGTGAATGTGTGTGGGCACGTGCATCCTTGTGTGTGGCTGGGGGGGCGAGGCGATCGGCTGCGGCTGCCCTGCTTCTATTGGGAAGCGCAGCTGCAGCGCCTGACGCTCCCCTCGTTTGGGGAATTTACGGGGGGTTACAATGTGTCGCTCAGTCACGAAACAACTGCCTATGCCGTGGCCGAAGACCAAATTATTATCCTGGCTGCTTAACCCTTGCAGTCACACCAGGTGAGGACAAGATGTCAGAAGCCGTTCATTTTCTAAATCCTTGGCCCCTCATGGTCTCGGTGGAATCGAGGGACAGAGGCCAGATTTGTCGTTTTGTTTCAGAGAACCGTTATTAGTCAACTTTAGGCGCGGGTAGTTCTTGCCCGTTTTGGAACAGCGTGGCGCTTTCCACGGTGCCATCAGAGGCGGTGTTAAAGACGAGGCGAAACTCAATCACTCGGGCAAAAAACTCGGTTTCTGAGACGGCATAAATCGGGATTGCGGGTTGCCCAGTCCCCTGAACTTGTAAATGATCAGCCTCGACTGTAATGCTGATCTGAAACTCCGGCGTGACCTGGTAGGTGCCGACGGCGCGGGCTAGCACCGCTGGTTCAAGCGCGATCGCCGCTGGTTGGGAGGGCAGTTCGTAGGGTTCCCCCTGAAGAATCGCGGCCAAGCCTTCTGCAATGCCGGGCGCATCAGCGTTAGCCACATTGCTGAGTACGGCAATGGTCGTTTCCAAGTCGGGACTTCCCCCCAAACTGCTGACAAAGCCGTTGATACCGCCAGCGTGGCCAATCCGTCGATGTTCACGACGTTCGTTCACAATCAAACCATAGCCATAAAACAGGTCAGGCGCCTCGGCACCGATGGGTGCTTGGGGACTGGTCATCGCGGCGATCGCTGCCGCACTCAGAATGCCGTCAGGGCGATCGCCCTCAAACAAAAACTGATTCCACCGAGCCAGATCGCCCACGGTGGAATAGAGCCCTCCTGCCCCTGCCGGTACCGCCATGTTGATGTATTCGGCCTGTTGATAATCTTCGCCGGTGAATACGTAGCCATTCGCCAATCCGTTAATCACGGTCAGCGGCTGTTCATAGCCGGTGTTTTCCAGTCCCAAGGGGATGAACAGATGCTCCTGCAAATAATCGGCATAGGCTTGACCCGACACAGTTTCGATGATTTGCGTCAGTAGCACATAGCCCGAATTGCTGTAGCGATACTGCTCCCATGGCTCAAACTCCAGCGGTAAGTCTTGAAAGCGGGCCATCAACTCCGCGAGGGTGGTGGGCTGCTGCATCCACTCCGGATAGTCAGGAAAGCTGGTTAAGTTGGGGATGCCAGCGGTATGGGTGAGCAGGTGGTGAATCGTGATGAGATCGCCCTGGGGATAGTCGGGCAGGTAATTGGAAACGGGAGCCTGCACGTCTAGTTGCCCTCGATCCTGCAGTTGCAAGATGGCGGCGGCAGTGAACTGTTTGGTGATGGAGCCAATGCGAAATTTGGTCTGGGGCGTATTCGGCACCTGATGTCCCAGGCTGGCCATGCCGTAACTCTGGGTGAAAACTGCTGCGCCATTCTGCAGAACGATCGCGGTGCCCATGAACCGTCCAGTTTCGTAGTGAGCCTGCAAATAGGCATCCATCTCGGCAGTTAAGGAAGCATTCGTGGCAATAGTGTTGCTGGCAGCAGGAGACATGATGAATTGCTCAGACAGGGTGGTTAGTCGGGTCGGCTCTGGTTGGGCGATCGCGGTTACCGATTGGGTGGCAAAGGGGGGATGTGAGGCAACCGTCGCGATCGCGATGGGCGGTACAATCACCTCTACCAAAGTGGCAGCAAGCACCGTCGCTAGATATTTGAAGATCGTCATTTATTTTTATTTGAAGATGATAAGGAAGTTCTGACACCGATTCTCTGAAACAAGACGATAAATCTGGCCCCCTTGCCCCTCTGCTCCCCGGTGTTGCCCCAATTGTGTTGGGAGTCCGAACACGGAGCATGGGTAGGGCAGAGGTTATTTTATTGAGCGACGCCAGAGGTCGGTGGCGATGACTTGAGCAAAGGCATAGAGCGAAGTCAAAAACCAAAGGACAAAGGCATAGAGAAACCAAATTAAAGCGTAGGTATTAGTGGCGATCGCGCGATTATATTGCTGCAAATACTCCAACATTTGTGCCGGGGTTTGAATATCGTCAACGGTGGCGGGATAGCCAAACGTGTCAAGATTTCTGTTCAAGAAAAAAACAGTGGTACCGGCAGTAACGATAAAGACTGACAGCAATATTAAGTTCAGCTGAAACCATTGAAACTCCTGCTTGATTACGTTGGTCTCTTGCTTAAAGCGTCGGCGCGACAGCAACAAAATTCCCACCAATCCAATCAAAGTTACAGGCACAAGCAAGACGGGATTGAGAGTATTTAATATGGAAATGAATTGAACCATGATGGCAAATATAGAAAGAATAGTCACAAGCTCTCTGGCGTTAATGTTGAGTGCCCCCTTTTCTTGTCTGCCCGAAGGGCTTTAAGCCCCCAATACTGGGGGACTTACGAGCTGATATGAGGGACATCCAGAACCTTCAAGCGCAGTTTCCCCCAAATTTGGGGGACGGCAGGGGGCCTTATTTTATTCGTGTAAGAGGTCTACAGATAGTCAGACGAGCGTTGCTTTGTTGGTTTTCGCCGATGCTCTTTTCTTAAGCCACCAAGCTAGTCGAGGCTCAGGCTGATAGTTTTTTACTTTGGGTTTGCCCTCACCTCTTTCGATGTTTAATTCATTCAGGTTGGCAACTACTGACCAAATCGTGCCAAATTTTTCCGACTTCAAATCCAAACAAATTGAACTATCAGACAAAATAGTTTTAGCTTTGCTTAAATCCATCTGCGAGGTTGATTCCA
>JBHJJI010000087.1:0-8443 GCA_050042805.1 Leptolyngbyaceae cyanobacterium | reverse complement strand
CTGCTCAAAAAAAAGGCACCTAGTGGTGCCTTTCAAACCTTTAGTCAATGCTGCCCCCAAAATCTCTCAGGGTCAGGAAAGACCTAACGAACTTTAGCGCCGCGATAGGATAAACCGTCAACTGACTGCTAAGGAACATTTTTGGCCACTCGACGGGTCACAGTAGCGCCCCGGTATTGACCAATCACTTCTTCGGTGTAGTTGAAGTTGCTGTTGCGGGGTTCGTATTCCGCACCACGATAACGTAGACTCATAATCTCGCCTCCAGATTTTGTAGTGAAAAGAGGCGCGTTCCTTCAGAGCTAAGCTCCTACTTCCGTCCTGTCCAGATGAGCTGGTCGGATGAACGATTTGCTTTCTGTATATGAATATACTGTTTTGACATTAACTTGTCAAGGAATCGGGACTTTTTGTCAGTTCTTGCTGACATAGGCGGAGTTGGCGCATTTTTTCGTTTAGAAGCAGCACCGTCGAGACCAGCAGAAAGCTCAAAACCCCACTCTCGAATTCGAGAGTGGGGTTCTATGTCGATTTGGAACGCTTTCAACACATGTGTCGGTGTCCGTTGACTAAATCGATAGACCCAGTTTGACCCCCAAGGCGGCGTGAACAATCAGCACTGCCATGGCGATACTGCCGATGTAGGCGTGAGCCGTCCGCAAGGCGGGTTGTCCGCCGCCAAACTTAGTGGCTGAAATTGCGCCGTTGAGCCCCAAAACCGCGATCGCGCCGGAGCCCGTCCAAAAGTGAGGGCTTTCGAGAATCGGCTGGTTTTGCATCACCAGCGAGAGGATGCCGCCGGTATAGCCCAGAGCGATAAACAAAAACATCATCGGTGCCAGCTTTTTGTGATCGCCCAGCGCCTTGTTTGAAACTTCCGCTGCTTCAGCCGTGCGACCTCGCCAACCGGCCCAGGCGACGTAAATGCCCAGCACAAAAATCACAATGCCCATCATCAGGGGATGCCCCCAATGCACGATCGGCGCTGGCAGGTTGAATCCAGCAAACCAGTCGGCGATGGGTTTGAGCCAAGCAGTCAGTTGAGCAGCCACGGTGAATCCTCCTTTTAAGAACGGTCAATCCTTAACACGTTTTAAGGTGACACATTCGTAGGGATTACGCAGCGCCTTCTTGCACCGTATTGAGGAGCGGAAATCCCAGCGCTTCTCGCTGATCGTAGTAAAGCTGAGCGACCTTGCGGGCGAGGCCGCGCACCTGACGGATATAGCGCGTTCTCTCGGTTACTGAAATCACCCCGCGCGCATCGAGCAGATTAAAGGTGTGCGAGCATTTCAGCACGTAGTCATAGCTCGGCAGCACCAGACCCTTGGTCATCAACTGTTCCGCTTCTTTTTGATAGAGGGTGAACAGGGTAAACAGGAACTCCGGATCCGATTCATCAAAGTTGTATTGGGAATGCTCGATTTCGCCCTGCATATGGACATCGCCATAGGTCAGCGTGTCATTCCACTGAATTTTGGCGATCGCATCTACCTCTTGCAGATACATGGTGAGGCGCTCTAACCCATAGGTCAGCTCAATCGAGACGGGCCGACAATCGAGTCCGCCACATTGCTGAAAGTAGGTGAACTGGGTGATTTCCATGCCGTCGAGCCAGACTTCCCAGCCCACCCCCCACGCGCCAACGGCGGCATCTTCCCAATTGTCTTCGACAAAGCGAATGTCGTGGTCTTCGGGTTTGATGCCCAGGGCGCGCAACGAGTCTAAATACAGATCTTGAATGTTGCTCGGTGAAGGTTTGATCAGCACCTGATATTGGTAGTAGTGCTGGTAGCGATTGGGATTTTCACCGTAGCGGCCATCGGCGGGACGACGACAGGGTTCGGCATAGGCCACCGCCCAAGGTTCAGGGCCGATCGCCCGCAAAAACGTGTGTGGACTCTTCGTTCCAGCCCCTTTCTCAGTATCGTAGGGCTGCACGATCAGGCAGCCTTGCTGGCTCCAAAAGTCATGTAAGGTCGTGATCACCGATTGAAAATACACGCCGCGTCCTCTTTGTTGCTTGCCGGATGGTGCTGTTCAACATTATTGACTCTACGACAAAAAAGTCCGCCCGCTCACAGCGGTAAGTTGCGACCGGGGTCGCCCAAGAGATAAGGGCGTTGTCCCATAATGACCTTGGGCTCAAACGTATTGGGCGGTGGAGCAGCGCCCCAGTGCTGCTGCAGCGCCAGCAACAACGCATCCTGCTGGGCTCTGAGCGAATCCAGATCGCCACCCCAGTTTTGAATCGAAAACCACACGGGGCCGCGATCGCGGGTAGGAAAATATCCGGCCAGAGAACTCACCGTGTTCAACGTGCCGGTTTTAAGGGCAGCTTGGTTGGGCAGTTCGCGATAAATCAGCGTGCCTTCGTCTTGACCAAAAACCGGCATCACATCCGAGATCGAGAGACCGTGGGGCCGCAACTGTCGCTGAATACCCAACAAAATCGCTACGACGGCGCGCGGTGATAGTCGGTTCTCAACGCCGAGCCCTGACCCGTTGATTAGCCGAATTTCCGTCACCGGGACGCCAGTTTTTTCAGCGGCTTTGGCGGCGACGGTGGCGGCCCCCCCGGCGGCCTGGGCAAACTGATCAGCCATCACATTGTTGCTATAGATGTTCATGGCTTTGAGGAGCGGCACTAGGGGCAGCGATTGATGCCGCACTAGCCATTGCACCCCAGCCCCGGTCGCCACGTTGGGCTGCACAAAAATTTCACCGGCGATCGCCACGGCGGGCTGCGGGGTCTCTGGCGGCAAGGTGCTGTGGACGTAGTAAACCTCGTCAGACCAGCGGTTCACATCAATCGCCTGACGCAATAGCTCGCCTGAAAAAGCCGAGTCGGCCTCAAAATTCATCACCAACTCACCCAAAACCACGAGGTTGCCAGTCACCTGTTGAATGCCGATTTGGTTGAGGGTATTGCCTAGAGCGATCGCCTCTTCCCAGACAAAATAAGGATCGCCTGCCCATTGAATGACCAAATCGCCGTTGATGACGCCATTTTCTAACGTGCCGGTGTGGCCAAGTTTCGTTTCAAACCGGTGATTGATGGGCCAGGTTTCTAAAGCAGCAAGCGTCGTCGCCATCTTCGTCAGCGAAGCGGCTGACGTGGGTCGATAAGGCTGATGCACGGCGATCGCGGTGGCCCCGGTTTGTACCCATAGCCCCTGCTCTTCGACCGCAAATCCCTGCTCGGCCAGCGTGGTGAGGTAGCTACGCACAATCTCTTTAGCCTGGGGATCAGGCGAATTGGTGGCTAACACCCAGGGCGATTGCCAGCCCACCATGGCCTCCATTGAGGGCCAGGCCAGCGGTTCAAAGGCCGTAGCGGTGGCGGATGATTCTCCGAGCAGTGAGAACAGACTCAGTGCGATTAACGCTTTAGACAGCATTGGGGCACAGTTCACGCTTCGGCACTCATCCTTGCGTACAAGTTGCCTTTTTGAATGAGCGATCGCGTTTCAGTTTCCGTCTGACTGTAGTGCACTCAGTCAGACGGAAACTGAGGAGTGGATGCCTCTTTCTGGGCCGCTCCGGGGGCTTTGAGTCGGCGATGCTGATCGCTGGTGACTCGGTTGCGCTTCAGCATAGGAGCCAAGTTGGTAGGATTGTTTTCATGGCGACAATTCTGGTGGATTGAAGTGCCGCTCTCAACAGTGAAACCGACTGGAACAACACCTCCGGCATTGCGCCTCACGGCCACCGACTTAATATTGGCTTGGGCTGCCCCCTGATGAATCTTGATGATTATTCTTGAAAACTCTGCCGTCACGGTCGCTGAGACCCCTGCCTTTGTTTACACGCCGCCCGCTGCCGCTCATCACGCCCGCAAAATTTTGGTCAAGCCAAATTTGGGCTATCCAGTGGGACCACCGGCCACCGTGAGCCTAGCGGTTCTGCAGCAGGTTTTGACGGGGTTACGGCAGGCCAGTCCACAGGCCGAGATTTTGATTGTGGAAGGGGTGTGCTCGAAGGTGTCGTTTGCCGACATCATGGGCAAGCTGGGCGTTTATCTACTCCTGGATGATGGTATGCAGCTCTTGGATGCCGACACGTTGGCGCTAGCAGAATATCCCAATCGATCTCCCCATCCCATGCGATTTTCTACGATGTGGGCACCCGCTCTTTTACAGACGGTGGATTGCCGCATTTCGGTCGGTGCTTTTAAGCGCACGACGCTCAAGGGGCGATCGCTGATCTCGGCATCGTTGAAAAACTTGTATGGACTGTTTCCGCGCAGTCGCTACCAAGCTCGTAGCGCCAGCTCGCGCGGTCAGCTCCACCGACCCTCAGTGCCTGAGATTTTGCACGATGTGTATTTCACCCTGTGGCATCGATTTGACGGGGCCGTGGTGGACTGTGACCAAAAGTTTGTGAGTCACGACTGGCGACCCGACCGAGGTGATGCCATCACTCTTGGCCAGGTGATTTGGGGTGATGATCTGTTAGCCGTTGATCACCGGGCCTGCGAAGTCGGTCAAGAGGCGATCGCCCCTTATCTGCCATCGATTCGAGCGCAGCGGCAGCAAATCATGGGTTTTTAGGCATGCCGCCTGCTCAGACGGCACTCTGACCCAGTCGGCATCGTCAAGCTTGATCCCTGGAGTTATTGTCTGCCGCGTTCTGAGAGCCCCCTGCCTGCTTGGTTCGAGTTGTCGACTTAGTGGAGCGAGCCGAGGTGGATTTCTTCGGGGTTCGTCGGGTTGAGGCGGTGGCTGCCGCCTTTTTAGTCGCTGGTTTCGCCTTTGCTTTAGACGCTTTATTCGGCGCTTTAGGAGAAGCGGTTTGGAGGCCTGGCTGCAGCAAAATTTGTCGGAGTGCCGCGCGATTTTCTGGCTTGAGATAATACTGTTGATGGGTCTGCCACTGTTGCCAAACCCGCTGACGCTGAGCCGCTAATAGCGCCTTCAAGGTGGGGAGCTTGGTTTGCCACTTAGGCATGGCTGCTTGCAAAAAATTGGCCCTGATCAAGCTATCTTGCAGTGTGCCTAAAACATCCTGCAGATCAGCGAGTCGCTTCAGTTCTGAATCGAGGCGATCGCCGTAGTAGGGCGAGACAAACTTGAGCTGATAGCGCACTCGTTTTACTTGCTTTCTCAAGCTGTGGAGCATCTGGCTGTGATGGGCGACCAACTCATCAATGTTGGTATTAAGCGGCGTGACGGCTTCAAATCCTTGCGGGGTCGGCTCAGCGCTGGCGAGCCAGCCAGAATGCAGCCAGAGTTGGCTCACGGCGGGCTGAATGAGATCGGGCAGTACCGTGTCAATATCGAGCTGGGCACTGTCGTGGCATTGGGGCGCAGCTGACCACTTGTGCAAACGAGCTTTCAGGGTCTGGTAGCGATCGCCCCGCAGCTCTCGTTTAACTTGCTTAAAGGCTTTTTTACGGGGTTTTTCCAGGTTGGCCAGGAGGGTCGCCAACACAGCTCGCTCGGCCTCGGGCAAGTCGGGTCGATATTCGTCCTGCAGGGTGGCCATGATGACGTCTAAGTCCCGCAGCGTTCCTAACCGTCGTGCCACCTGAGCGACTTGCTTTTCTCGACCCGCACGGGGCAACTGAATACTGGGGCTAAATACCTGCATCGCAGTTCTCAGGCGGCGCAGATTGACGCGCATCTGGTGCAAGTTTTCGGGATCTTGATCCTTTAGCGTTTCGGTTTCGTAGCTTTCCGAAGCTTGTAAGAAGGTTTCTATCGCTTCAGCCGCGAGCATGCCCACCGTTTTCTTCGGTGCTGTTTTCATGGTGTGATTCCAATTCGCCATCAGGCCATTCAAGGAGGATGCGGGATCACCCTAACGAAGCTCTAAACCCAGATAGCCTGAGCTTAACCTAAATTTAATTCTGGCTTTGTTTTACGTTCTGCACGACGACAACTCAGCCATCACTGACCGATGGCGACTGAGGGCGATGACTCATCAATTTGCGCTGCTATGAGCGAATGGGTTTTTCAGAAATGTAGGTTAAATTGCCCCGATTAAGGCGTGTCATCCATCAACGTCTAAAAGTTTTGAAGCTAGGCATGCTCGTGTCCACAGTCATGCCATCGACTCGGGGCTGTAAACGAGGCGCTGCCAGCAATGCAGGTTCGAAATGATGACAGACTTTAACACTTCCAAAGCGACTTTTATTGTCCAATTCTGATCGGTCAGACAGTGGGGGCTGACTGCCACATTGGCAACGACGGCGGGCGTCCCTTTTGCAGATACTATGATTGAGCAATTGGGTTGTGAGCGTATTGAGGGCAATGGCATTGAGAGCGGTGTTGTGTCAGCCAGGAACATTGAGTCAACATCAGCCAAATTCCGCCAGACGGATCTGGATGATGGTTTTTTTGCTCTTTTTACTTGGGATGGGTCTGCGGGTCACTCATCTCGACCTCAAAACTGCCTGGATGGATGAGGTCAGCACGGTCATCTTTAGTCTGGGCAACAGCAGCTATTTTTTGCCGACGGAGCAGATTGTTGATTTAGAGGCGCTTCTCAGGCCACTGATCCGCGATGCTGGGGCTACGCCCATTGACTCGGCGCGGTATTTACTGCAGGAAAACAACCATCCGCCCGCTTACTTTATGCTGGCTCACCTCTGGATGGATTGGTTTACCGCCGATGGGGCAGTGGCGTCTCTGGCTGTGTCGCGGCTGTTTTCGGCTTTGCTCGGGTCGCTATCGGTGCCCGCTATCTTTTGGGTGGCCAAAAACACCTTTCAGTCCTCAACGGCGGGACTGCTCAGTGCGGCTTTTATGGCGGTCTCTCCCTTTAGTCTGTTTTTGTCACAAGAGGCACGCCATTATGGCCTAGCCATTACTCTGATCAGCCTCTCTTTAGGCTGTTTTGTCATCGCCACCCGGGCAGTACTGGCGGAAAAAACACCTGATTGGCTACTCTGTATAGCCTGGGTTCTAATCAATGCCTTTGCCTTTGCCAACCACTATTTCTCAGCTCTGACCTTTACCGCTGAGGGGTTGGTGGTGGCCGCGATCGCGCTGCAGCAAGTGCGGCAACGGCAGCTGGCCACCCTCTGGCAGCCCTATTGGCGACCGATCTATGCCGTGGCCTCGGCGACGGCGCTGAGCATTTTGGTCTGGCTGCCGGTTTTACTCAATTTTCATGGCAGTCCCCAAACCACCTTTCTGCGGGAAAGTGGCCCCCTGATGAGGTGGGTCAACCCCCTGGCGCAAACCTTTGCCGCCATCATCACCAGCTTCGTCACCCCGGCCAACTTCTTTGCTCAAACGCCCTTTGACTTTGTCTTCATCGGCGTCACTATTTTGCTGACGCTGCTGTTCGTCTTTAAATTAGTCCCCGCGTTGATGCGCGGTACGAAGTCTCTGAACCAAGTGCCTCAAGGTCACATCGGCTTAATCGTGGTCGGCGGCTTGGGGGTCGCCATGCTGGGTATTTTTGCCTTCATTTGCTATGTCTACGGGTCAGACATCACCCGCGGGTTGCGCTACAAATTCACCTACTATCCCGCCTTGATGGTATTGGCAGGGGGCATTTTTGCTCAATACTGGCAAGGGCGATCGCCCCGTGCGCCTCTCAGCGTATCCCTGCCCTTTAGCCGTCGTCGGGTTTCGGGTCGGCGCTTTGTGCAATTCACTTGGGTGGCAGGGTTAATTAGCGCCCTGATGATTGTCAATAATCTGGCCTTTCCGAAATACTACGCCCCCGATCGCTTTATTCCGTATATTCAAACCCACTCGACCCATCCCATCGTTTTGGCATCAACGGAAAAAGTGTTTGAACAACCCACTGTCATTGGGGCCAAGTTCTTGCGCCTCGCTTGGGAAATTGCCCGGCACTTTTCACCTGACCTGGCGAGTAGCGGCTGGCAAGTGGCCCCGCAGTTTTTCACGATGAAGCAGGGGTATGGCATTGACCAGCCAGTCGCTCAACGTTTCACTACCCTGGTTAATCAACTGTCGATGCCTGCAGATGTTTGGGTGATTCGCTCAGAAATCGACGAGAACGATCCCTTAATTGTCGACAAGCCTGAGATCTGTCAGCTGGCACCGGAAACCCCTCAAGGCAACAAAGGCGGCTACCTCTATATTCATTTCCAATGTGGGGCTGACGTGTCTTAGCCTCGATTTCTCGTCGCGCCTAAGGGTATCAGCTGGCCACTGAGCAATCTTTAGGGGCGACTCGCGACTCATGAGACGAGATGCCGAATCGCCTGAATACTGTCCCTGACTGTTCACTCGGATACCTCCGTGGCGATCGACAATCGTCTGAGTCTACGGCAGCTAACGCGGCAAAGACGGTTTGATCCTGTGGGCAGTTGCACTCAGTTTTAGCCTGGATTATTCATGACTCTATGCCGAAAACGGCTGAACCTTTTATCCAGAAAGGAATCTGGCAATTTAGCGTTTTCGACAGTGTGTTTTTATACACGAAAGCTGAAATCCAGTCCCTAGAAGGCTTGCGATTTTGG
>JBHJJI010000086.1:0-12394 GCA_050042805.1 Leptolyngbyaceae cyanobacterium | reverse complement strand
GGGGTGAGACGCTGACATTGAAGATACCTCCATTGACTTATTGCCCTGAAACCTAAACAAATAAAGGGATTGAAGGCAACTTCTCACAGCAGTCTCCAAATTTATTCCAGACCATTAGCAAAAATCAGCGAACCGACAGTCAGGAATCGGCTTCACCCGCCCCCGCACGGGGCAAGAGAAGCGGGTGATCTCGCCTCTTGGTGACGATGCTGAACGATGTTCAGGGTGCAGTCAGGGCACAGGCTTCAGGTCGGTAGACCGGTCAGCGTTCCCTCACCGGCGGTCACCTGACCGATCGCATAGGCGGCCACGCCCTGCGCCTCAAAATGGGCGATCGCTGCTGCTGCGACCTCATCCGGCACAATCACCACAAAGCCAATGCCCATATTAAAGGTGTTAAACATTGCCGCCGGGGCAACGCCACCGGCCTCGGCCAGCCATTGAAAGATGGGCAACACCGGCCAACTGGCTGGATCGAGCTGAATCGTATGGCGATCGCTCAAGCAGCGGGGCAGATTTTCGGGCAGACCGCCCCCGGTGATATGGGCCATCGCGTGGATGGGCAACCCAGCTTGCTGCGCTGACAAAATGGGTTTGATGTAGAGCTGAGTCGGGGCCAGTAAGGCCTCAGCGAGGGACTGTCCTGCCAGTTGGGGCGGACAGTCAGACCAGTCATAGCCAGGGGTGGCGCGATCGCCGCGCGGCGCCTCGGCCATAATTTTGCGCACCAGACTATAGCCGTTACTGTGCACCCCTTGGCTGGCCAGACCAATCACCGCATCCCCAGCGGCAATCTGGGTGCCGTCTAAAATCTTGGCTTTCTCGACAATGCCGACACAAAATCCCGCCAGATCATATTCTCCTGGCTGATAAAAGCCCGGCATCTCAGCGGTTTCGCCACCGACCAAAGCACAACCCGCCTCGCGGCAGCCCGTGGCAATGCCCGCCACCACAGCGGCCAACTGCTCTGGGTCTAACTTGCCCGTCGCCAAATAATCCAGAAAAAAGAGCGGTTCGGCACCGCTCGTCAACACATCGTTGGCGCACATCGCGACGAGGTCAATGCCCACCGATTGATGACGATTGAGCGCCTGCGCCACCTTGAGCTTGGTGCCCACACCATCGGTGCCAGCAACCAACACGGGCGAGTGATAGCCCGAGGGCAGCTCAAACAAGCCGCCAAAGCCCCCCAGTCCGCCTAGCACCTCTGGCCGATGGGTGCTGCTCACCATCTGGCGAATGCGATCGACAAAGGCGCGACCGGCCTCAACATCAACGCCAGCGTCTCGATAATCCACCGTTTTTGCCCTAAGAACGCCACCGCCTTTCAGCTTATGACAGAAGATCCCTCCTTCTGGGATTGGCAAAGCGCGGTTGAGGCCCCCATTTTCATCAGTAAACGAAAACAGTTGAATAACCCCAACTTATGTAGTAGCTGCCGTTTCGGCCTGATTGTCCCTAAGGGTGACACTGCAATTTATTGCACTTAAATATGCCCTGAGAACGAATTCAGGGATGGTGAGCGATCGGCTAAGGATTGCATTTTTGAAAGCTTTGTTTGTCAATCGATAAGTTTTATTGACCCTACTTTCGGTTCGCGATCACCCTTCTACATCTGCAGGCGTGGGGATCAGGCGATTTTGTTCCTCATCCTAAGAAAGGTTAACAATTTCAGGAATTTGATTCTGCCCTGATGGATGCGGATTGCCAATCTGAAGCTTCGTGCTAACGTACGGAGCGATTAAACGTTACGAAAGATTTTTTTAGGTAAGTGTAAACGCAGTCACACCGACTCAGCCCACCCCGGTTGGGATTCAGGTTCCTGCTGCAGCGACAGATTTGAAGTCGCTTACACCTGCCCTGTTGAGTTCTAGTGATTCCATAATGATTCAAACTTTGTGTCGTAGTCTTGCCGCTGCTGTATTGGTGTCTGCCGCTGGCGTACCCCTATCAGCGAATGCTGAGCAAGCTGCTCAGGATGCCTACGCGAATTCTCAGGAAACGTTGGAAATTGCCGTTGATCAATCAGACCCAGCAGCCACAGAATTAGTTCCCCAGGATCATGACTCAGCTCGCTTAAAGCCTGACGCGCTAGAGCTTTCGGAAATATTTCAGATTACGACCCACACTGTCGATGAGCGCCAAATTGCGATCTTGCACATCGATAGTCTGCCGACCTTGACCTTTGTCGAGAAGGCGGCTGATGAAGCCATGGAGCCGGCTAGCCGCGCTGAGCAGGTCGCTAAGCACTTAGAGCAGGTCTATCAGGCGGATAGCGACGCCGATGCCATTCTCGTGCGATGGGATGAAGCTTTAGAAGAATATGCCATCACCCTCGACGGGGAAACGCTAGTTTTCATCAACGACACCACCCAATACTTCAATCCCACGGGTGAAACGGCAACCGATGCATTGCAAGCCACAAATCGGCTGCGGATGTTGCTGGGGGCACCAGAAGCCCTGACCGAAATTGAAGGTCAGCCCGAACCGGCAGTTGCCGCTCAGGCTGATTGGGGGGTCGCTTCTGTGTTCTCGGGGCAAGCCTCTTGGTACGGCCCTGGGTTCCACGGCCGACAAACCGCTAGTGGGGAACGGTTCAATCAGAATGCGTTGACGGCGGCTCACCGGACTCTGCCTTTTGGCACGCTGGTTCGGGTCGTCAACGTTCACAACAACAGTGAAGTGATCGTTCGCATCAACGATCGCGGGCCTTTTTCTCACGGTCGCGTGATCGATCTCTCGGCCAGTGCCGCCCGTGAAATTGGGCTTGACCGCGCTGGTGTTGGCCCGGTGCGGGTCGAGGTGTTGACTGACTAATCCCAAGGGGATAGTCGCATCGCATTCATCTTCATCGATTGAGGCCGTTCGTAGAGGCTCTGTTAGCTGGTTCATGCTAGGCGCAGAGCATTTATGGGCGGCCTTTGTGCTCGATGAGAAAGCGATTTCTGCTGGTACTCGACGGCAGAAGTAATGCCAGTTCTCAATGATCGGACTTCCAATGCCATCTTGGCAACGCAGGGGAGCCGAGGGGCCGGGAACCAGATCTGTAGCCTTGTTGTAGAGAGTCGATATAAGACGACCGACCATGCCAGTTTCTCTGTCCTCTTGCCCCCAAGGCCCCCTAGCCATCGGCAAGGGTAGGTAAAATCACGCCGCAGCCTTCTAGTGGGATTGCTCGTCCTTCGTTCCAGTCGGAGACAATTGCCCAGATTCATCCGCGTCTGGCCAGCCTGGCCAATCACGCCGCACGAAGCGCGTCGGCTGGCCGACACAGACGGCGGCGATCGCGGTGGCATCAGGGCACCAGAGCTGCGTTTGCCACTGCGTGGTCGTCACCCCAGAGACCTGAGCTGGACGCACGAGTTGTGGCGTCGGCTGCAAGCTTACTTGCACTGCCGTCATGGGATAACTTAACCCCAATCCCACCGCTTTGAGATGGGCTTCTTTCACTGTCCAATATTGTAAAAAACGCTCTAGCCGCTCAGCGTCAGTACTGGGTACAGTGGCTTGCTCGACTGGCGTTAAGCAACGCTGGGTGAGCGCTTCTAGCTGTTGGTGTGGCCTCACTTGCTCAACATCGACACCCAGCCACTGACAGTGGCCCACGCCATAAATCACCCACGAGCTACTGTGAGCCAAGTTGAACTGCAGGCCCGCCAAGGTGTGACTCAGCTCAGGACGACCATAGGCCCCATAGTCAAATTGCACAGCCGTGGGCGTACAGCCCAAGTAGGCCGCCAGGAGATAGCGCAGCCCCGCCCGGCTAACGATGAATTGATGGCGAGCCGCCGATCGCACCAACCGCTGGGCGCGATCGCGCTCAGTCGGAGACAGCCACGATTCACAAAGGGCGAGATCTACGGTGGCAGTCGGCAGATGTAGTTGCCACAGGTGGGTTTCTTGGGGATGAGGGTGAGCAAGCTGGAAGGGCATCCGAATCCATCGTCGAAAATTCTATTGACCGTTTTGTCAGGCAGGTAGATGGGGCTGATCATCCCATGCGGTCTCCCTGCTGAGCACTGAACGGCCGGTGGGGAGCCAGTAAACTTTCCTCACTGCAGTGGGAATGTTAGAGGCGGCGTCAAGTCTAGCTCTCCTGGCAGCAAGCACATTTCTGGTTGAGCAGTCATATCTCTGTGGTCGTCGATGGCTCTGGCTACCCCGATCCTAGTTCAGGGACAGAATTCGGGGAATCGGCACAACTGATGCGGCTATCGGCTCATTCCTTGAGCGGTGAGGCGACAGTCCGACAGTGGGTAATCAGTTTTGGCGGGCCAGTTTCCTGAGGATTTACCTTGTCGGGTGAATAGAAAGCAGGTGAGATGATATTTTGAGACTCGGTGCTTGATGGATCTTAAATCATGCCGCATCTGTCCCATGACCGGTTCGACCGGTGCCGCTGAGACCCCCTGAGAAACCGGTGTTAATGACTTCTCGACGTACTTTGACCGCTGTGAGCGGCATCCAGGGCTAACCCCTAAGCCATGATCGATCCGCCAACGTTTAGTGTTTTCCCGTCGTTACGATTAGCTTATGTTAACTGCACTTGCATGGCTTCCACTTGTCCAGGCTGTCGCGATCGCGCCGCCGCTGCAAGCGCCTCCTCTGATCGCTGCTGTTCCCCCGATCGAGGGCACCGCTTTACCCAGAATCCCGAATGAATTTACCTCCCTCTATGAGGTGCGTCCCCTACCGGGTGAGCTCGACAGCACCCCGGTGTTTAATAGCAACAGTCCTGAGCTGATTCAGCAAGAAGGCATCTTACTCTCGACCTTCCCCGCCGATGACATGGCCAACGGCGACGCCCACTTAGACTTTTCCTTTGAAGGTCGGTTTGACTTTTTTGCGCACCATATTGCCCGAGGCGTCGCCTACGACGATCGCCGCACCTTGTTTGTCGGCGGTGTTATCTACAATCCCAATGACGAACCGGTCACCATCGAAATTGAGCAAGGGGTGAGCTACCTCAGCCAAGACGCGCCCTTTTACGATTTGCCCGCTTTGCGCATGAATCCCAATGGGGACGTCTTTGCTGGGCCAGGCAGCCGCACCGTCACGGATTTTTTGCAAGGTCGTGGTCAATCGCAGTGGCCCCAGCGCGTGGTGATTCCGCCAGAGCGCGCTTATCTCTTATTAAATGCGCCGATCCCCCTCCGGCGGTTGCCTTTTGCGGCTGATGCGACCCTGCCACCAGGCTCTATTTTGCCCGGTGCACCCATCACCGGCAGCGGGGCACCGGTTGCGTCTGTCATTCCTCAGGGCGATACCCGCGAACTGCCCAGCAACGGGCGATCGCTGCTCCTGCACATGTCGAGTGATGCGCCGGTTTATGCCGCGACGCTAGCCATGTATGCCCCCCGCACACTGGAAGGACAAGAACGAGCGCCCACCCTCCAGGAATGGCTGTTGCTGCTCGTGAATGGGGATTTGGCCGGGCCGCGAGATATTGCCCCTTCGAATCCCGAAGCCTATCAGGACAGTGATCGTAGCGGTCGCTTCTTTTATGGTCGAGTCGCGGGTGTCGCCGAAGGGTCACAATGGTCAGCCATTGCAGCGGACAGCCCAGACGATGAGCGGCTCACCATTCCACGTCCAGGGGAGGCGATCGCCTACGTGCTCAGCACCGTCGATTACAACACCTTCGGCACTCAACAAATTCAGAGTGCACCGATGCTGGCGCGCTATGCCGACACCGCTTACCGAGCCCACGGCAACTACGGCGTCCACTACAGTGTCAAACTGCCTCTCTACAACGATTCCGACAGCGAGCAGCGGATCATTGTGCGCCTACAAACCCCGCTGCAAGATGAAACGCTGCCCTACGGTCTCCGATTTCTGCGCAATCCACCCAATCGGATTTTCTTTCGCGGTACGGTGCGCGTGCAATACCAACCCGCCTCGGGGCAAAAACAAACGCGATACGTGCATGTGGTGCAGCGACAAGGGGATGAAGGCGAGCCCCTGCTCCGCATTACCCTGCCACCTCAAGCTCAAAACAACGTTGTCGTTGATCTGATTTATCCGCCCGATGCGACGCCCCCTCAGGTGCTGACCGTCTCTACTGCTGGCATTGCGAATACTCGCGTCTTTGAGCAACCCGAGGCGGCAACGCCTGCCACCGCCATCGACGGTGAAGCCGCAGTTGATGATGATGATGCAGCCAGCTCAGACCCGACTGCTGAGACCTCAACTGAGCCCTTGGTTGACAATGAAAGTAGTTCACTCGCCGAAGAACCGACGCCTGAAACTGACTCAAACCTGAATCGGTCGATGAATGAAGCCGCTGTTGAAGGCGATCGTCCCTAAGGGCGCGGCTCAACCATCGCGTTCCCATTGGCAGGATTGGGTCATGCCATCGGCACATAGCGGCCTTGGGGATGGCCTCACCGGGCGACGTCCTCATCACTCGATTGGGGCGATTAAAACGATTCCTCATACCGATACGCTCAAACGAGAGGGCATGACTGGGGCGATCGCACGACGCATCGCACGACGCATCGCACGACGCATCGAGCGATCAACGATGAGAGTCAACTCCCACGACCTGGCTCACTGATAAGAAAGGATTATGGGCAAACAGACGGAATATCGGTGAATTCTCTGTCTTAGCAGGTCGAGAATCGTTAAGATTTAAGGCGTGAATTTTAAAATTCTCCCCCACTTACAGAGAGTTCACTAATTTTTACGGCAATGTCTGAAGCGGCGGTGGCCTGAGCAGTCAGACAGCGTTGTCACCTAAGCTCGACCCACATCACCCGTTAATGTCTACTGAATTGCGGCATACATGTTCTCTATCTCGGAACTTTCTTCTCTGCAAGCCCTGTCTCGGCGCAGCGTCCTTAAGCTTTTTGGATTTGGCACCCTCGCTGCTGGGGGCGGTTACTCCCGGTTTAGCAAGCCGCAACCAACCGTTCACTATCAAGATGCGCTCACGCTGCCACACCAGCCACAGCGGGCCCTCAAAGCCGTGGTGGTAGGCGGCGGCTTAGCAGGGTTAGCAGCGGCCTATGAGCTGAGCCAGCGCGGCGTTCAGGTCACATTGCTAGAGCGATCGCCTCAACTGGGCGGCAAAATCGCTAGCTGGCCGATTCAGGTGGGCGACGAGCACTTCATGATGGAGCATGGCTTTCACGGCTTCTTTCCCCAGTATTACAACCTGTTTGGGCTGGTTGAGGAACTTGATATTCGCCGCAACTTCAAATCCCTCGACTACTATTCTGTTGTTTATAAGGATCGTTACCAGCCCGAGGTGTTTCGGCCTAGCCACTCGGCCTTTCCCTGGAATGTGATCGACTTGGCGGTGAATTCGCCCAACCGTTTGAAGTGGGGCATCAATCTGGTTAAACTCAAGCACCTAGAAGTGTTTCGCGAAATCACCGGGTTTCGCGCTCCCCAAAGCTTCAACCGGCTCGATCAAATGTCGGTGGCCGAATGGGTGCAAGAAGATTTTCCCCAAGGGCTTTACGATCTCTATTTTCTACCCTTTGCCAAATCGAGCCTCAATGCGCCCGATATGATGAGCGCGGGTGAACTGATGCAGTTCTTCCACTTCTACTTTTTTGGCAATCCCGAAGGGCTGGCTTTTAACGGCACTTGCCAAGATATGGGTCGCAGCTTAGTAGACCCCATCGTGGCGGCAATTAAGGAACAGGGGGGGCAGGTGATTACGGGCGCGACGGTGAGCGAATTGGGGTGGCAAAATGACCAGCTTACCCACGTGACTTATCAGCAAGGAGCCGTTGCGGCCAACCCGGTCCCTTTTTGGGTCGATCGCAACCCGCTGCTCAGCACCCCCGAGATGGAATATTTTGGCGCGGGCGATCGCGTCTTTAGTCATCGACCGGGCACCTCAGCAGCCCTATCGCTCACCTGTACCCACCAGGGCTGCACTGTGCAAAAAACTGTGCAACCTAATGGCACTGATGAAGGCTATTTGTGCCCCTGCCATGGTGCACTGTATGCCACTGATGGCGAAGTGTTAGGCGGCCCCGCCCGCGAGAACTTGACCCGGTATCGGGTGCTGGATCGATCAGACGACCAGATTCAGCTGGTGGCGATCGCCAACCCTAGCGCACCCGCGATCGCTGAAACGCTGGAAGCCGATTACTACATTCTGTCTGCGGACATTCCTGGCATTAAGCAGCTGCTGTCTCTCTCATCGGGGCCGGTGGAAGCCACCGTTGCGGCGCAGGTCGATAAACTCCAGGTGGCCGATCCGTTCGCGGTTGGCCGCTTTTGGTTTGATCGGGATTTTGACTGGGCCCACAGCTGGTTTACCTCACTGTCAGGCTATCGGCTCACCGACAGCATCACCCTCTATCACCGCATTCAAGAAGACTATATCGACTGGGCCGAGCGCACCGGCGGCAGCGTCGTTGAGCTACACGCCTACTGCTACAAAGAGAAGGAATTTCCGACTCAGCAGGCTCTGTTGGAGACCTTTCAAGCGGAGCTGTTTGAAATTGTGCCGGAGTTACAAGAGGCGACTCTATTACACCAGCAGCTGGTCAATCAGAAAAACTTCGCGGGCTTTCCCCCCGGCAGTTTTGACGATCGCCCTGAAACCACTACCCCCGCTGATAACCTGCTGTTTGCCGGTGACTGGGTGAAAATGCCGTTTCCCTGTGGACTGATGGAACGAGCTGTGAGTAGCGGCTTACTGGCCGCCAATGCCATCCTGCAAAAAGAAGGTGCCCAGCGCCGACCGATTTTGTCCGTCAATCCGGAAGGAATTTTGAAAATCTAGCCGCTAGTCCTCTACGGCAGAAGTCACGCTACCCTGCCAGTGTTTCTGTCCTCTTGCCCCCACTGCTCCCTAGCCATCGGCCATGATGGGTGACTAGGGGGTTCCCGCCGAGTCCTGCTGTCTGTTGTTGATGAGTCCCCCCCTATGGTCGCTATTTCTACCTCAGTCACCGCATCCTCAACGCCCACGCCTCAAGACGTGCGATCGCTGGGCATTAACCCTAATCATTGGTATGCGGTGGCCCGCTCCAGTGAAGTGGTTGACCAGCCCTTTGCCGTCGTTCTGTGGGGCGACGCGATCGTCCTCTTTAGAGACGCGGCGGGGCAGATTCAGGCGCTAGAAGATCGATGTCCCCATCGACAGGTCAAACTCAGCCAGGGTGAGGTCACCGAGGGCCAGATGGAATGCATCTACCACGGCTGGCGTTTTGACGCCGCTGGTCACTGTACCCATGTCCCTTATTTGGCTGAGAACCAAAAGCTGCCCACCTGCAAGATCAAAACCTATCCCGTACAAGAGCGCGACGGCTTTGTCTGGCTGTTTCCGGGCGATCGCGATCGCTTAGCGACCGAGGACATGCAGCCCCTGGAATTGCCCGAGTGGGATCATCTCAACTACATCGCCACGGTTGCCGTCATTGACGTCGCCGCCCATTACTCATTTCTGATCGAAAACCTGATGGACATGTACCACGGGCGACTGCATGACGACTATCAGGCCTGGGCTGATCCGGTGCTGGCCGAGCTAGCGGCCACGCCGGAGCGGGTGGACGTGTTGTATAACGCGCAAAGCTACTACCGCATTGACAAAATTTGGTCGGTCTCCCAGCTGTTCTTTCCGTCCTTACGCCGACTGCATCCCGAGGAACTGCGGGTGAGTTATGCCTACCCCAACTGGGTGTCGACGCTGGGGCAAGACTTCAAAATTTGCTGTCTGTTCTGCCCCGGCAGCCCGACGCAGACGCGTGCCTACCTGATTCACTTCACGTCACTGCAGGCATTTCACCGACTGCACAAGCTACCCGTCGCCTTTCGTCGCTGGATCAAGAACAGCTTGTTTGGCGCGGCCCAAAAAATGCTGGATGGCTTGGTCGAGCAAGATGTGCTGATGCTGGAACAAGAGCAAGCCGCCTATCGCAAAAATCCCGCCTACAAAGGCCCGGAACTCAACCGAGCCCTCATCAGCGTTCAAGATCTGATTCGCCAACAGGCGTCTGATGCCACTGTTGAGGAATAGCGATCTCGTCCTCTAAATTGCAGTCAGATTAATCGCTATCCGGCAGGTTGCCAGCGCCTAGAATCTCTCGCACCATCAGTTACCATGTCGGCAACCGAGGAGAGAGGAGCCGTTCATCCCCGACAACCACCGTTTCCTCCTATAGCCCTTCGTTAAATTCCAGTACCGTCACATTGAGAAAAAGGGTTATCACTGGCAAATGAAAAATCCTCACATTGCCCGATTGTCCTATTTGTGGCAGTGCGATCGCATTCAGAAACTACAAGGCGAGGTTTTAGAGGCGTGAATGGTTATTCAGGAAAGGAGCACTCTACTGTAATTTTGAGACTGCATTCGGCTGTACCTTTAGTCACATAGGGTACACCGGCTTCACCGCCCAGATTGATGCCGAACTCCAATTTGACTTTGTCAACGTTCGCTGAACCCAGTTCTTTAAAGGCATCAAGGGTGCGCTGTGTATAGGTTTTAATAGTCGTTTCCATCGCCGCAAAACTTTCGACTGTTCTGCGAGCCGCTTCTTCAAGAGCCCCTTTATCCCCTAGGTCTAAATCCTCGCGAGTTAGTTCCCGATTAGCTGCTGGTGAAGGCTTTTCGGCAGCAGTCGGTATGGTGACTTCTGGTGTGGGCTCGATGTAGATGACGGTGTTGGCATCAACTTGTACTGGAATGAGTTTTGTCATTATTTGCTTCCTGAGATAGCTGAGTTAGGCTTGCTGAAGATAGCAGTCCTATTTTCTACCGTTCCCGGTCAAATCAACATGAACCAAGTTGCGTTGGTTGTTGGCATTAACACTTATGCCCATTTCACACACCTCAAAACCCCCGCAACTGATGCAGAAGAGATCGCAAAAATACTAGAACGCGACGGTGGATTCAAAGTCTTCCGACTACCAGAAGCCATCTCTCAGGACACTGACAAACGGAAACCTACAGTTGGGTCGAGCCTTGCAGTAACTCAAAAACAGCTGAATAAAGCCCTTAAGCAGTTGCTCCTACCGGACAGCACTCAACATCCTGAAACGGTACTCGTCTACTTCTCCGGTCATGGCCTGCCTGACCCCGATAGCGATTTAGGTCTCGATAAGGGATATCTAATCACCACTGACAGCGATCCAGAAGATACTCGCCCAGGCTTCCCCCTGGCTCAGCTACAAACCTGGCTCAGTAAAAGTCTGATCAAAAATCAGATTGTCTGGCTTGACTGCTGCCACAGCGGTGGATTAGTAGTCGATGTTGCAGCTGCCAACCCCGAACGTCGGGATGGTTACCGCCGTTGCTTTATTGCTTCCTCGCGGGAGTATGAAAAATCCTGGCCTGACTTAAATAGTAAGTACAGTGTCCTCACTAAAGCCTTGTTAGAAGGACTCGACCCCACCCGTCTGCAAGGCCGCTGGATCGATACCTATGCTCTGGTGGACTATGTCAACCAGGCACTCCAAAATGAGCCCCAATCCCCCATATGCGATAACTTTGGCGACGCCATCAAGCTAACTCGTGATTGGTCTAGTTCAGTGTCCTCAGGAGCGACGAGTGACAGCCTAAAGACTGCCTCGCGTGGCAATTGGGCTATCCCTCTACAAATGCCGCCACTGCCAGAGCATTTTGTCGAACGGCCAGAGTATCAAGACGATGTCAAAAAATGCTTGCTTTCCACCGACCCCAAAGTATTTGGCACCCTGGTTGTCAGCGCTATCCAGGGTCTCGGTGGAATTGGTAAATCAGTGCTGGCAGCGAAGCTGGCCCATGATGATGAAATCCAATCTCGTTTCTCTGATGGAATTCTCTGGGTGACCCTTGGCCAAACCCCAGACATATTGCCGCTGTTGAGTGGTTGGATTCAGGATTTGGGAGACATGGACTACAAGCCGACATCGACTGATGCGGCATCCTCTCATCTGCGAACACTGCTGTATGACAAAAAACTTCTGCTCGTAATTGATGATTTGTGGAACCCAGAGAACTTAGACCCGTTTCGAATTGGAGGAAATGACTGCTGTGTGTTGGTGACTACCCGCGAGGTGCGGATTCCAGATGCTCATCTCTATAGATTGAATGTGATGCGACCGGATCAAGCGTTAAAACTGATGACCAAAAAGTTATCCGAGCCGCTAAGTCCGCAAGAAGAACAGCAAGCGCTCACTTTTGCCGATCGCGTTGGTTTTCTGCCCCTAGCTTTAGAACTTGCCGCCACTCAGATTGAGGAAGGTGTCAGCTGGGAAGAACTGCTAGAAGACTTCCGCACTGAGGCAGCGCGTCTAGAAGGCTTAGACCTCTATGGCCAAGAAGACATTCCCGATGATGCAAAACGCCGCAAGTATAGCCTGCTCGCCTGCTTTAATCTCAGCCTGAAGCAGCTCTCGATCGAGCAACTGCGCCAATTTGCCTGGCTCGGTATCGTGCCGGAAGATGTCA
>JBHJJI010000085.1:0-8684 GCA_050042805.1 Leptolyngbyaceae cyanobacterium | reverse complement strand
CAGCGAAATTCAGGCCCGCACAATCTTTGCCACCCACTATCACGAGCTGAATGAGCTGGCGGGCATTTTGAACAACATTGCCAACTACCAGGTCACCGTCAAAGAAATGCCTGACCAAATTGTCTTTCTCCATCAGGTGCGTCCCGGCGGGGCCGATCGCTCCTATGGCATTGAGGCGGGACGGTTGGCCGGACTGCCGCCCCCGGTGATTCAGCGGGCGCCGGAGGTGATGTCGCAAATCGAAAAGCACAGCAAAATTGCTGTCGGGTTGCGTCAGGGCGCTCAGTTCAACGGCAACGGCAAGCGTCGCAAGCGGCGTAGCGTTCAGGAAGATCCGGTGGAGCAGTTGGATATTTTTTCCTGATGCGGCTTTGCTTCAGTGCCAGAGCGGTAGGGGAGAGCGGGAGCAGGGGGGCTGGGGAGCTCAGAAATCATGGTTTGTGATGGACTTCCGTAACCAGTGTCGAAATCCCCTCACGAATTTTGCCCCGTCGCCCCGGTCGCCCCCTCGCGCCCCTGCTCCCCTCAGGCTTACCAGGGATCATCCAACAGACTATCTGGCAAGGTCGTTTGACCATTGAGCGCAGGCGCTAGCCCCTGTTGAATGGCCAAGCTCAGAGCTTTGCTCGTCAGCGCATAGCCCTCGGGGCTGAGGTGAATGTGGTCGCGATAGAGCGCCTCCGGCTCCGGCGCATTCTGAAAGTCTGCTAAAAAATCGACATAGAAAATGATTTCCAGGTCGGCAAACTGGATTACCCGCTGTCGGGCTTTGAGTTCATAATCGCGGGGGCCAGGGGGCACGACCTCGCGCAGTAGCGGCGTCATCGCCACAATCAGCCGCGCGTCCGACTGCTCAGTAATGCGGTGCAGCTGTCGCACGGCTTCCAAGTTGACGCCGACGCGATCGCCCCCTTCTTGATTCACGGCCTGTAACTCGGGGATGGGGGGCGACTTCCAGAACCGGCCGAGCACTTCAACGATCGCCAAAGGCGGATACCGGTTGGGATAGGCGCGATCGCGGCCGACCTGTAGCGAGGTCGGGGCCGTAGCAAAGAGGTCGTCGGTATTGAGCAAGAGCAGCACAACCTGGGAGTCAAAGGTGCCAAATTTGGCCAAATAGGCCAGTTCATTGCGCGGCCCCCAAGAGTTGGCCGAGGCGTTGAGCACTTCCACCGCTGGGTAGGCCGGTCGCGGTGCCGCACTCAGATGTTGCTGCAGCTGTACGGCGATCGTCTCGGCCTGGTCAGTCCACCAGCCGCCGTTCGCGATCGAGTCGCCCAAGAGCAGCACCCGCAGGGTTTGCGGCTCGGGCTGCGGGGCGATCGCCGGGCCGCGCATGGAGTATTCGTTGATCTCAAAGACGTTGCCAAACCGCTTTGTGCGCTGGTTTGGCGTCAACCGATAGCCGGTTTGCGGGTCGGCAATATATAACGGCGGTTTACCAAACCCAAAAAATAGCCGCAGCCCGATTTCAATCGCGCCAATGCCAAGGGCCACGATAACCCCAATAATCAGAGCCATTTTCACCCGCGCCAGTCTCCCAGAGGTGCCTTAATAGTTTAGAGGATGCCCAGACACTCGCCGGAGAAGATTCAACTCGCTGGGAAGATGACACAACAGTTCACCTCAAACCCTTGCTTTAACCCCCACAGGGTAGCCTGGTAAGCGGTCTGCGTCTGGTTGCCTCGCATGAAGAAATCGGTTTTCTTGTTTAGCGCCATTGCCTGCGGCGTGCTCTTGCCCCAAGGCCACAGCTATGCCTTTTTGATCCGCTATTGCATCATGTTGATTCTCTTTTGCTCGCTGTTGGATCTGGAGGTGGATGCGAAGTCAGCCCTCAATCCGCGCTTGGGGATTATCGTGGCCATGATGATGGCCATTGCCGGCATGACGGCCTGGGTCGGTAACTGGTTTAGCCCCGATCTAGGGCTGACGGCCTTTATGGTGGCCATGGCACCGACGGCGGCAGCAGCCCCCGTGATGACGCGCCTGCTTAATGGTCGAGTTGATTATGTGATGACGTCCGTCATCGTGACTAATAGCTTTTCCGCCATTGCGCTGCCGCTGATTTTGCCGGTGTTGAGCCCTACTTCTCAAGCTGGCATTGACTGGATGGCCCTGCTGAATACCCTCATGGTGGTGTTGCTGCCGCTGGCCATGACCCAACTGTTGCAAAAGCTGGCGCCTCATCTCGTAAAACAACTACTGCCGGTCAAGCAAGCCGGGTTCTATTTGTGGGTCGGGGCGATTTATCTCGCGACTGCCAAGGCCACGCATTTTATCGAGGCGGAGTCCACCTCATCGCAGAGCTTTTTAATCGAAATTGCGCTGGTGTCCCTGCTGTTGTGTATTGTCAATTTTGGCATGGGGCGCTGGTTGGGCGGTTATGACTGGGGGCAAGAGATGGGACAGTCGCTCGGGCAAAAAAATACGCTGTTTAGTATCTGGATCTGTCTGACCTTTTTGACGCCGGTGATTGCCCTGGGGCCGATGTTCTATATCGTTTTCCAAAATCTCTACAATTCCTATTTGCTGGCTCGCCATCCGAAACTAGAGCAGGTGTAGCTATCCTGACGGTCAGCGCGATTACGATGGGTGATGTGCTGGCTTAACTGTTCTGTCGCTGTGCGGCATCGCCTCTATGTATTCCCAAGTTTATTTTCTACTGCGGTCAAAACAAGATGGGCGACATTTAGCCGCCCGCCCCGACGAAACGGCGACGGATCAAACCTATCTGCTGATTTTTGCCGCCGATTACGAGGCGCTGTCCTATCTCAGTACCCACGCGCCAGAGGCCCGCGATCGCTTCGCTGTGGAATCGGTGCCGGCGTATCAGCTCAAAGATTTGCTCAACCGCTGGGGCTTTGCCGGGGTGGGCAAGGTCAGCGATCCGACCCCACCCATCGTGCGGTTTTTGCCGCGCGATCGCCTCGCCTAACCCGCCTGAGTGAGCTGACGAAACTGATGATGTGCCAGCAACGCCTCGGGGTCAATGGCCAGATAGTGAGCCAGCTTTAAGAGCGGCTTGAGCTTAGCGTTGGCTTGGGTGGGGTCACTGTGTTCCACTCGCTGCAGCCAATCGTGGATGGATTGCCAATACAGCTCTTGGGCGCGCGCCAGGGAAACTCCGCCCAGTGCATGACCCAGCTCAATCAGACGTCGCAGCCAATCGACATCTTCGAGCAGGCTGGACGATCGTGGGTGACTCAGGAAATGATGCAGCGATCGCCAGATGATCCCTTCTAAAATGCGCTGCCCCTCGGGCAGGTGACAGTCACAGTGAAACTGGTGCGCCTCTTGGGCGATCGTTTCGAGCTGCATCAGGTGAACCGTGTTCCGGTGTAGCGGTTCGCTGGGGCGATTGCTGGTTTCTTGTTCAAGGGCCTGCAGTCCTTCTAAAGCCCGGTAGCGAATCGCTACTTCGGCTGCGACCTGCAACTCTTGGGGGACGGCCAAGCCGTCACGGTGGAACGCGGTGATCAGCCCGTAATTATTGCGATAAACCTGGCTGTAGAGCTGGTCGAGCCGCTGCAGGGTGTCCTGACTGAGCAGCTGCATGATGCGGTGGCGCTCTTCGGTAAAGAGCGTCTGCAGGTTATAGGCGTGATCCCCAAACGCGGCGTTCATCGCCAGAATGACCTGGGCGGCACTGGCGCTGGTAAACGCGGCCAAAATGGCCTCCTTCGCCCGCTGATAGTCGAGCCGACGCCGGAAACCGCTGACACAGCAGTGAAAGTCCCAGCCGCCCAAATGCAGCACGACAAAACTCAGGTCAGAGCGATCGCGGGTCACATCAGATTTGATCTGTAGGCGGCCCACCGCCAGCGATAGCGGCCCCATTCGCTGCACCTGATAGTCTTGCTGGTGAATGGTGTAACAGTAAAGGCGCTGCTCTGACTGGTAGGGCGTAAACAGTGAACTCATGGCATAGTGAGCCGCTACCTGCTCCAAACTGACCTGGGAAGGCAAGGCGAGCTGGCGATAGACGCCCGCCGCATTGTGGAACTGGGGGACATTGCTCAGTCCCGGCTCCAGTTGCTGAATGAACTGGGGTTCGAGTTCGACGCCGGTGACTTCTCCTGCCAGTTCGATCGCCCGCGCGGCATAGCGCAAAATCTGCGTGCCTTCGGGTCGTGAAATTTCGTCAAAGAACCAGCCACAGCTGGTGTACATCAACAGGCTGTGATACTGCATTTCGAGCAGCCGCAGGGCCTCGGTCTTTTCTGCCGCCGTCAGCTTGTGAGATTGATAGGTGGCAAAGAACTTTTGCTGGCGCTGCTCGCTGCGATCGCGAATGACATGCACATAGGCATCTCGAGCCGCCCAGAGGTCCTCAAAAAACTGCGCGCCGTTCACCTCAAAGATGTCGGCGAGTTCATCCCGTAGCCAGTCCAATGCATCGCGCAGGGGTCGCCGCCACTGTTGGTGCCACAGCCCGCCCCCGCCACAGCCGCAATCATCTTGCCAGCGATCTACCCCGTGGGAGCAGCTCCAAGCCGTGACCGGTTTCAGCACGGCTTCCCAGGTGGGCGGCTGGCAGCTCAGGTAGTGGGCAAAGTTGGTCACCGTCCATCCCTGGTTGGGAAACTCCTGGGTCACCGCGTAGGCCAGCGTCTTTTCGGCCCCGCCCCGGTGATGCCCAAAGGTCTCGCCGTCGGTGGCGACGCCAATAATTTGTGACGGTCGATGATCCCCGCGCACCGCCTGACCGACCCGTCCGGCAAAATGTTGCGAAGATCCCAACACATCGTTGAATCCCATATCGCGCGAAATCGGGCCGTCGTAAAAGAACACGTCGATATAGCGCTGGCTGCCTTCGGGGTGGACGCTGGGCAAATTGCAGCGATAGGGCCGGGTGGGAGCAATCTGCCCGCCAGCGACTACCTGCCAATCCATTTCGGGATGATCGGGACTGGGGATCGGGCTACAGCGCTGCACTTGGGAGGGGGCCAAAATGGTAAAGCGAAAGCCTTCGTCCACTAACGCTTCGAGAGTGGGATAATCGACCGCTGTTTCGGCGAGCCAGATGCCTTCGGGATCACGACCAAACCGGGCCACAAAGTCCGCCTTGCCCCAACGAATTTGGGTGCGCTGGTCGCGCTCATTGGCCAGCGGCATGATGATGTGGTTATACACCTGGGCGATCGCATTGCCATGCCCCGCCAGACGTTCACAACTCTCGCGATCGGCTTCTAAAATGCGCCGATAGGTTTCGGGATCATGACGCTCTAGCCAGCTCATCAGCGTGGGGCCAATGTTGAAGCTGATATGAGCAAAGTTGTTGACAATGTCGATGACTTCGCCCTGCTCATTCAAAATGCGCGCGTAGGCGTTGGGACGGTAGCACTCGTGATAAATGCGTTCATTCCAGTCGTGGAAGGGCGCAGCACTAGGCTGAGCCTCAATGGTTCCGAGGTAAGGATTCTCGCGCGGCGGCTGATAAAAATGTCCGTGAATACAGACACAAACCCCCAGCTCGCAATGGGGATCAGCTTGCTGAGTGAGCGAAACTGATGCTTGAGAAATTGTGCTGAATTCACTCATGTCGGTTGTAGCCACCCTATGCAGTGGCGATTAAGAACGGGATCACCTTGGGTCGACACACCTGACGCTGCGAAAGAGAACGGCCTCTTCCGAGCAAAAGTGTATTCACAAGGGGGTTGAAGACTCAGGAGGAGGGTTGCGAATGGGTCGGGCTCATGCCCAAAGGGGGACGCAAAATCACGCCACGCTAAAAACCAGTGCTACTGTGGCGCAGAGTAAGGCTACCTCATCTCACCAAGATGACTGAAAAAAGCCGAATGAGGGAAGATTCCTTACATTGTTTTAATAGCGAATCTAGATTTCCTCTCACTGTGGAATTTACATTTCAATACTGTTTGTTACCCCAAGTATCCCGGTCTACGGTGGTTTAACGCCTGCGATGACGCCACAACCTTATGGCACAGAAGTCTGCTAGGAACGCCTTCCAGTCAGGGACTCATGAAGGTGTTAACGATTGGACGCCCCGTTTCATTGATTTTTGTTGAGTCTAGTAACGGACTGCAAAGTCAGTGGCGGTGAACTGTGGGGATCATCCAGGAAGCTTTGCGGGTGTGAGGAAGTTAGGGAGAAGTGCAAGGCGCGAGAAGGGACTATCAACGTAGATAATAGGTGGGGATCACGTGACGGGCGATCGCTTAGCTTCTTCAATGCCTGAAAGTTTGAGTTTGCTGGCGCGAGTAAGGGGCAAAAAGCCGCAGTCGTCGTGTTGATCCAGCGTGTGAATGCAGCTGCTCACTCAGCAGGGAAAGCATCGCTTGAGATGCTCTCAAGGATGAGAAAGGGGAACTCTCTCAATTTAATCAGGAACTACTTTCAATCTGTTGGAAATAATCATCTCTAACTTTTGGACTAGTCATGCGCTGATAATCGGATGAATTGCAACGCCTGCAAGTATGCCAGTTCGCTTCAGAAAGCTTGCATTCTATTTTCGACTGGCCGATATAACCACACCTGTCGCATTTGATGAACGCCATAAAGTCTTCTGGAAGTGCCAAGCGAGACGCTCTAGCGAACAGGGCTAACTCTTTTTTGACAACTTCGTCAAGGGAGTTAAATTCCGCGAGTGGATAGAAGCAGCCTTCATGCCCACTCCCTTTTAATGAAAGCTCCTCTGCAATTTCAAACCAAACAGACAAGATCGGATCTGAATGATTGGTTTCTTGGTAAAGCTCCGTCATCATATCGATGGCTCTCTCAGGCGGTAAATTGCTTAAGCCGTAAATCTTTCTGATGACTTCAGCAGTGGTTCTTGGCTCCTCTGCCTTGAGTGGCATTTCAAGGCTCAACTCTGTGCAAGCCTTGATGAAATAGGGTTTAATTTCATCTCGTTCCAGCTTTGGCTCTAGTCCTGCAAGCACTCTAAGGCTAGGGCTATCTTGTCCCTCACATAGGCGCTGAGTCGCCCACTCTACATAATCCTCTGGGATGGCATAACTCATGCGGCGATACAGCCATAAGGTTTCACTGAGCATTGATTTAGACCAGAAGTCTAACAACAGGTGATTTCAACCGCCGCCAACTGCTGAAATCCCTCGAAGCTGGACATCAGCATCTACTGGTGGAAGCATCGATCATCTTGATGATATAGCCAGCCGTAAGTCGAGAATTAGGGTGCAGGATTGTGCAGTTACACACTGGCTATTAGAACGGGGTAGTCCAGTAGAGTCTCCAACGGCATACTCGCGTCTTGCCAACTTTTGGGAAAATTCACCGAGGGCAATGTTTAGATTCTCGGAAATTTGAGAACACTAACTGAAAGCGTAAAGATACACCTGATTATTTATCCCGCTATTTTTATGACTGACTGCCCCTCTATCAGCATCATTATCCCGACCTATCAGCGCGAAGACGTGCTTTGCAGCACGATCGCGGATGTTTTGCAGCAAGATTATCCCGACTTTGAAGTGATTGTGGTGGATCAGACCCAGGATCACCAGCCCGAAACCCAAAGCTATTTAGAAACCACGGCCCAAAGCGGCAAAATTGAATATTTTCAGCTGCCTTGGGCCAGTTTGCCGGGGGCGCGCAACTATGGCGTTGAGCGATCGCGTGGTGACATCATTCTGTTTATCGACGACGACGTGGAGCTGCCCGAGGGCTATCTGCAGGCCCATGCCCAAATCTTTATGGACAAGCCTGAGGTCGGAGCCGTGGCAGGGCGCGTCTTCGATCGCATGAAGTTGGGCGATGACCCCAACCTCTCGATTGAGTATTTACCTGAAGAGGCCATGGACCCCGGCATTGCCTGGTATCACATTGATCTAGTGCATACCACCCAGCCCCAGCAGGTGATTTCAGCGCGGGGCTGCAATATGTCGTTTCGGCGCGAGATCTTTGGCAAACATGGTCTGCGCTTTGACGAGCGGTTTCGCGGCAATGCCGTGCGCGAAGAGTCTGACTTTTGCCTGCGACTCCGCCGCACCGGCTACATCGTTTGGTACGCTCCCGATGCGAACCTGGTGCATTTGGGTGAAGAAACCGGTGGCTGCCACGACATCAGCACGCGATCGCTGGCCTATCAGGTCACCTTTTACCACAACCACTTTTTGATGGGGCTCAAAAATCTGACGCTGGGGCAATCGTTGCGTCTCTACGGCAGCCTGTTTGACTGTCATGTGCTCGGACATCCGCCCTGCAACAAGAGCGGCTCTCCCATCAAGGTCGTGACCCGCTTTGGCTTTTACTGCCTGGGCTTTTTAGATGCCGTGGGCACGCTGATCAAAACGGGCAAACGTCACCGTGTCTACACCACGCCCGCTGACACCCCGATGTCGTTGTCGGCCCAATGTTAATACTCAACTGAGCTGGAAATGTTGCGGTGACACGGCTGTGTCCCATTGCCCGCCCTGCTCTCAAGCCCGTTTGGCTAATGACCCGCTTGATCTTTTCGAGGAAGCCCACCTATGAGAATACTGGTTGCCAGCCACACCTACATCGTGGATTTGAACTGCGAAAAGTTTCGCACCTTGGCCCAACTCGCCCCCGATTTAGAAGTCACCGTGGTGGTGCCGCAGCGGTGGCAGCCCGGTGGGGTGCAAAATCGCATCATTGAGAAACAAGCCTGGCAAGATGGGCGGTTTCGGGTGGTGCCGATCTCTAACTTCAGCCAAAACAACCAGGGCATGCTCACCTTTGGGCTG
>JBHJJI010000084.1:0-12426 GCA_050042805.1 Leptolyngbyaceae cyanobacterium | reverse complement strand
CATTTTCAATGTCACCAAATTCAATACCCTCAAACGGGACATTGTTAATTTGGTTGTTAGCGATGGTAATGGTGGCATTGGCATTATTTTCAATGTTGTCAACTTCGATGCCATCCCCGCCTGCGATCAGCGGATCCACATTTGCGGCATCAATCACATTGTCTGAGACCGTAATCGTGGCGACTGCATTGCCCTCAATGTCATCAAAGAAAATACTGTCGAGTTGAGCATCCGTAATTTGATTGTTTGCCACCGTGATATTGGTGGTAGCGTCTCCCTCAATGAGGCCAAATTCAATGCCCGCTGCACCAATTGTGTTCAAGGTATTATTGGCGACGGTAACGGTGGCATTATCGGTTCCGTTCATGCCATCAAAGAAGATGCCATCGTCAGTTGTATTCGAGATTTGATTGCGAACAATCGTCACCGTGCCATCAATATCGGGCAGGTTAATCCCGACATTGGCATTGGTAATGGCATTATCTTCAATCGCAATCCCTCCACCATTCGCCACAATGCCATCGGCCCCAGCCGGATTAATCGCTAAGCCCGAGACCAATGTGTTGTTGCCGATCGTTGCCGTGCCGCTGACGGTCGGTAAGTTGCCGCTGCCAGATCCTGGTAATGTCACTTCCCCAAACTGAGTATTTAACAGTTGGATCGGCCCAACTGAGCGCACTTGTACCCCATCTGGCAGGGTAAAGGCACCGCCTGCATCACCCGCCTGCACATAAATAATGTTGTCGGCGTTGGCGGTGGCAATATTCGTGGCATTGGCAATGGTATCGAGCGGCGCTTCAAAGGTACCTACCGCTGCGGCTGCCCCTGTCGTCGGGTCAACATGATGGAAAACAAACGCCTGGTTCGTATCGGGGTTGATAGCAACAATGCTAGCTTCGCGAATCGAAACATCCGTTTGGTTCTCTATCAAAACAGTGTTGGTACGCGCAATGGGTTCTCCGGCTCTGGCCCACAGCCGCGCTTGTGAATTCTCTTCCGTATTGGCTGGACGTTGCGCTGGGGCACCTAACAACGCACTCACTGAAAAGATCGCGTTCGTGCCAAATACACCGTCATTCTGAACACCTAGACCCACCCGCAAGTTGTTTTGAATGCGGTAGTCTAGCGAGGCCCGAACACCTAAACTATCTTCAGAGGCTTCTCCACCCAAATAATACACACCGCCTCGCCCCCACAAGCTGCTCCCTTCACCAAAGTCAAACAGCTCCAGGCCACCATCGAGTGACACGGTGGTCAGGGCAGCTTGTATCTGATCAATTTGCTGCTCATCAAACGCCAATTGATTGCCAACAAACTGAGGGTTGACGACCTGGGTCTCGGTGTCAACGACCTGACGGGCATTGCTCAAAGGCAGGTTGGCATTGAAGGTTACGTCCCAGTTCTCGCCTAGTAGCTCAGTGCCAACGCCCACCTGGGTAACGGTGAGATCGTCCGTACTGCGAGCATCTAGTCCCGCATAAGCGCCCCATATAGTGCTGTCGTTTAGCAGGGCTCGGTAGCCAGCTTGCAAGCCACCGCCAAAGTCGCCGGTGTTATCTACGCTCACACGACCATCAATAAAGATGACATTTTGCCCCGGCGTTTGAAACACAGGGAGAAAACCACCAACGCTACT
Organism: Leptolyngbyaceae cyanobacterium; assembly: GCA_050042805.1. Lineage (GTDB taxonomy): Bacteria > Cyanobacteriota > Cyanobacteriia > Phormidesmidales > Phormidesmidaceae > Halomicronema. The sequence continues at coordinate 10,790 of JBHJJI010000084.1, read as the reverse complement.
AAAGCCTGTAAAGCCAGCACCTTCGTTGTAATTGAGATTGAAAAAGGGTTGCAGACTGAGCGCCGCAGCGTCTGTCGCTATTGGGGTTGTTTCTGGGGTCGAGGACTGGGCGGTCTGGGCTTGATCAGTCTGAGTTGGAGCAATCTCATCGGCGGCAACCGGGCTGGCGATGCTCTCAGGGAGAGGCTGCGCCATTGCTTCAGCTGAAATGGCTAATACACTCGCTAAAGATAAGCAATAACTCAGACATCGCTTAATGCCTGTATTGCCAGTAGTCCGTAGCTTTTGAAAACGTTTTGAGAGACGGGATCGAGCGTTAACATCCTGTGTGGGGATAATGGCGGCGCCATGAGTAGCCACCAGCTCAATTTCATCTTCACGCAAGCGTCGATTCACGGGTGGAATCAGCGCACTGACTTCTGATGCGCTGCGGGCCGTGTGGGAAAACTGACCGCCCCGATTACCAAGATTAATAGTCGACTCTCTAGAAAATGACTTAACAGCATTGCCATTCCGACCATCGCCATTCCACAAAATGCGATGAAATTGGCCTTTGACACCACTTACGGTATCTCGGGCGGCAGTCCTTTTTCTTTCGTTGAATTGCCAGTGATAGGCAGACTGAATAGTCATGGGCTTTTTCCTAATGTGAGTGGTTTATGTCTGAGCCTAATTACGCCTAAATTCAGTTTTCACAAGAATTGAAATTTCAAATTAGACGTAAATTGAGCTGATTAGCGTTCTCTTGGGTGGTTTTCAGACAATTTAAGAGTCGCGTATAAAATTACTTCCATCATTAATTTGAGAATTCCAGATAAAATTCAAGTTTTTTTGAACATTTTTTCTGAATTTTGAAAAACTTAAAAATCCGAAAAAAATTGCACGACAAAAATCATCCTAATAAAGTTTTAGGATGTTTCAAAAGAGTACTTTAGACAAGAAAAAGCACTCAGAAATAGATGGGTTGAAGTCGTTTTATGAGCAGCGCATCAATAGTGAAAAATCGCCTGAATTGAACTTATCAAGAACCTTGTTGAACCACATTTAAGGTGAAAACTGGAGTTGTGCTTGCTTGAGAAAACCTAACCTAACCTCTCCTTCTCAAGGAGAGGTTAGGTTAGGCCAGATGTCAAAACTCCACTTCTGAACCTGGATGAGGTTTAATTGCCAGCGATCGATACGAATAGCGTTTGACTTTAAGATGAGTTTGCTTTCAGCGCCTGCCAGATCGTCTTTCCCTGTTGTGATTACTGGGTATTCCATCACAGAGCCAGCCTCTCTAACCGCAACCTGGGCAACGCCTAACGTGAACCTCCTCAAAACAATCAGTATTTATCTGTTTGATATCAGTACAAGTGAGATGCCGGTTTGGATTTAAAAAAAGCAAATTCCCTTTAAAACCTTGGCCTGTGCAGATTTGGGCGATGGCGGGGCCAGTGGGCTGCGGAGGGTGATCGACTGGTTCAACTGTGCCGATCGCCTCGGTCATCCAGGGGCGAGATTGATCTAAACCACGTCTAAGTTGAAAACTGGAGTTATGCTGGCCCGTCAAAACCTCACCTAACCTCTCCTTATAAAGGAGAGGGACCAGACTGCCACTCAACCTCTCCTTGGAAAGGAGAGGTGCCGCAGGCGGTGAGGTCGGGCGAGATACCAAAACTCCACTTCTGAACCTGGATAGGGTTTAGAGGTTTTTGGCTAGAAAAAATCAGCGTTGCGAGCAGTCGCCGCTCTGGAGAGGGTTAATTCAGCTAATGAGCCAAATCTTGGAGTTCTGCTTTGAGGTTGATCAAGCCCTGACGCATCCGCGACTTGACCGTCCCCAAAGGAATATTCGTGTGACGGGCAATTTCAGATTGACTCAGCCCATGATAAAAACCTAGCCATAATAGATCTCCCTGCTGGTCGGGTAGGGCTTGTAGTGCCTCGCGGACTTGGTGCGATCGCTCCCCTTGAAATGCCTGCTCCTCCGGTAGTGACAGGGCTGCCACGACGGAGTCTTGATGAGTCAGCCCCTTGAGAATGCGCCGGCGGTTACTGCCACTACGGATGCGATTGATCGCTCGATTGCGGGTGACAGTACTTAAGAAACGACTGAGGGAGCCACGGTTAGAGTTATAAGCTGACTTTTGCCAGAGATGCAGAAAAATTTCTTGGGTCAAGTCTTCCGCTTCTGGGCCGCTGTTTAAGATCCGCCAGGCGATCGTGTAAACCAAGCGCGAGTAGCGATCGTACAAAGCCACTAACGCCGACTTATTGCCCTGTTGCAGGGCAATAACTAAAGCTGCATCTGTCTCGTTTTCCCCATGTGGAGATTGACTTGCGAGAAGTGAAAACGACATAGGCTAACCCCCCATCAAACGTAAAATTATCTGAAATCAGGCGATTCTTGAGCGGCGATCGCCCTACCGTAGGTCACTTAAGGCATTGCTGTTGTGTGTGTATGAGCGGCTGATTCAGCCCACCACAGCCGCTCGAACCGGCAGAGCCGACTGCAAATCGTTGACTGAGGCCCCTCCGGTAGACGGTTGCGGGGCGAGGCAGGCGGCGATCGCGACCAATACTGTCTGCATCTGGAGAGCAACACCGAGAGTAAAGCCTGCAAACGACTGGCAGATCAGCGCTCAAGCGTAGGCAGCGAGTATTGTTAGAAACCCGGTTGCTTGATAGGCAAGCGAACGAGATTTAGATTGTTGCCGGTCAGAAACCGGATTTCTGTACCGGCTTTCTAGCGCTGGGTCAATGGCATGGTGCACGGCGAAAACCCATTTCCGAGCCTTTGCCCATCGCCTTATGCGGCTGCCTACACCTCGGCCAAGTCGTCAGTTAGCAGTTTGTGGCCCATGCCATAGTTGGCAAACGCGGCAACCCCATCCACCACGCTGAGGGCAGCAGCCCATCTAGGATCCGCATTGAGTCGCACGAGAGCCAAGAGGTTAGGCAGCCAGGAAACTACCTCATTGGCAATCTCTAAGCCGGGTTTCTCTTCCTTCGGAATCGTGAACAGGTACCGGATCGCCAGCCCCGCATCCACAATTGAAAACACAGTGAAGATCGCAATCGTGAATTCGTTAGCCCGCTTTAATCGCTGGCGTTTTACATCTATCCCATTGGCTGCAGCGACCTCTTGGCCCATAAAGATAACCACGTCCAGCCAATACAAAGCCGTTCTCCAACCCCACATCACCCGCTCCCAGTACTCTTGCTCATCTTTAGACTTGGAGACTGCGTGGGCAGCCACATTGTAGGGCCGACCCCCGGGAAAATCTGGGGAAGAGGGAAAGCTAGCTAACCAGCTAAAGCCATCTAGCACGAGGCTCACGATCTCGAAACCAAAACCAGCGGTTTCTTCGTAAGGATCATCGCTACTCTCGGGCAAGACATCTAGGTAGGCGGTGATCATACCGTTCATAACATCTGCTAGTAGTCCAGTATTTCCCCAGTGGCGAATCGAATTCTCACGTCTAGTGTTGTTAGTTCTCTGAAAGCTCACCTCTTGCTCAGCGACCAGCCTTGCACCAGTTTGAGGTGCAAGATCCAGCGGCGGCACATTTTTGAAGGGGGTTTCACCAAAAATCAGCTTGGAGACCACTGTCACTGGAATCGCCAGCAGTAAACCAGTCAGATTTAGCAGCGTCAGCTTGCCCGCCCCAATCAACCGGAACAGATCAGAGATAAAGGGGATCTTGATTTCGGCATTCAGCAGCTTTTTCAGTTGTTCAACGGCACCCGCGATCGCATCCAAAAAGCCCAGCACCAAGTTCTCAATGGCTTCCAGCATCTGCATGACGACATCTCTGAGCGTTTCCACCAAAACGATCACAGCCAACTGCGGTTTCAGCGGATTGGCAATGATGGTTGCGATGGTCTCATCCAGCAGTTCAAATTCTTGGTGTACAGCCCGTGCCCTATCTTCAAAGGCTTCAGTAAATTGGAACAAGAAGTTCTCTAGTCCAGAATCTCCACTCGGTGGCGTCCCTAACTGGGGTGTGGGTTCAGCATCGTTTTGTTTAGAGCCCCCCAGTAACTTTGATAAGAACCATTCGGCGGCTTCTGGCAGCTTCAACCCAGACGCTTGGACCTCTGACTCATCACCCAAGGTTGTCACCAACTGGTTTATCCCTTCTTCTACGGTCTCTTGCAGGGTGTCCATAAAGTTTGAGACCGGAGCTTTGATGGCTTCTACTTGCTGAACTGCGTAGTCAAATCCGTCGTTGATCGCCCTCACCAGATACCGCTGAGTGTCTAAAATGTCGCCCCAGTTGAATAAAAACTGCAGGAATTCAATGAACTTCTTGATGCCGTTCACGACTGTTTCCACCACGGCTTCCACAAACTCGGCCACCTCTTCAACGGTATTGACCACAAAGTCAGTAACCTCTTCAGCGGTTTTGACAATCACATGTACGACATCTTCAGCCGCCCCGACCACGACCGATGTCGCTCTTTTGACGGCATTTTTAATGCTTCGACCGATTTTGAGCCGTTTGACCGCGAATACCGGTTGCAGTTCACCAAACCCGACCGCGCCTGAGCTTTGAGTCCCGGTATTGCTAGGGGCTTCTGGAGTTGCCGCCCCTTCACTCCTGGTGGCTTGGCTGAGCAGCCGCATAAAGTCATCCTGACTGACGGCCGCTTCTTGGATGCCGACATTTCCAGGACTGCTGCCGGGCGCTGAGACTGAGACTAATCCCTGTACTGGCAGAGTTGCAGTTCTCGTTGTGGCCTGCTGACCAGCGTTATTGTCAGGAGTTGGCGTCAGCGTTAGCTCCCAAGGCTGCTCGATCGCCGCGCCCGACACAACCCGCTCCGACGACAGCACCCGGCTGCCGCCACTAGGCTTAGCCGCTGGAGCCGGGTCTGTATAAGTCACCGTCGCGGTCACCCGCTTGAGGGTGTTTTGCACGCTAGCGACTTCGGCTTGGCTGTGGGCATTGCGATCGACAATCAAGTTGCCTTGGGCGTCGGTCGCATTCCACAGAGCGCCGTCCTCCAACTCCGCAATTTGCTGATGGGCTTCCTGATTGGGGAAAATCACCACCTGTTCGTTTTCCGCCATTTCGCTGGTCTGGATCTTGAGACCCGGAGTGTTCAGGCCATCGGCCTCGGAGGTGATCATGATGAAATTGAGGTCATTCGGGCTGAGGGTCGCCGATCGCGTCTCATCAATTTCATAGGTGATGCCATCCACTTCAATGGTGGTCTGGTCGGTGGCGGCAACTTCCACTGCGCCCGCCCCCGCTTCAAACCGCAGCGTGGTGCGATAGGCCGAAAACTCTTCCATCTCGTTACCCACCAGGCGATAGTCTTGGCTCAGCTTGGTGGTGTAAGAGGTAAAAACATCTTCTGGGGCGATCGTTCTAAAGATTCGAATCGAGGAAATCGTATCATTACCGATCTGCCTATCACTCAGGCGTGGAACGTTTTCGACAATATCTTCAATCTCTTCTTCCCGCTTATCATCAGTGGCCTGATGGTTGAGGTTTTTAAATACTGTCACCCCCGTATCTGGACCTAATCGAATAGATGATGTTTGATCATTTAACCCGTGAAAGTCTTTCAGGTGTGTATACTTGCCCGAAGTATATTTGTCACTATCAGACAAGATCCAGGTTCTCCCGTAGTAGGCTCTATGCTGATATAGGGCGACTTCTCCCGGTGCGAGCTCGCCCACCTGGCCTTCACTTTCTGCCATTTTGGCCACACGGATGAAAATGGCACGGTCTTCCTTTTGCCCGGTCCAGTCGAATGTGTTGTCTTCAACGAGTGCTAACCATTGGTTATTGGCCTGATTGATAATCGAGAACTCATCTTTGAGATGCTCTAAATCATCAACAAACAGATGAGTGGAGTCCTCCCCAGGAGATATCTTCAACAAGGTGCTTTCTTGATCGGAGCCAGGAATGAGCTGAAGCTGAGTTCGCTGTAGATTGTAGTGGAATCTAAACAGCTCGTGTAATGACCTTCGGGGCGATGTGGTCAGGACAGATTTAGCCAGGCTCAAGAACTGACCTTTAGGCGCTTTGATCACCCACTTGCCAGTAAACGGCTCTTCGATAGCTCGCCAAATCCGGATTGATTTAGGAAAGTTCTCCAGTCGTGAGAGCCGGATATCTGGCAGGTCTGCATAGCACTTTTGCGCTGTTCCCCTAAAACTATTTTGCTGATATAAGGTAACGCCTGTGTTGTTACCAATTCGTAGCTCTTTAAAGCTAGATGAAAAGCGGGATAGGTTAGCCGCGTTTTGAGTGAGGATGGCAGCAGCGTTATCGGTAGCCACCAGTTCAATTTCACCTTCACGCAAGGGTCGATTTACTGGCGGCACTAAGGTTCTAATGTCTGCGGCGTTGAGAGCCGTATGGTAGATGCGCAGGTCTTCATATTGGGCAGTCGGCGTTCCCCTTCTTGAATGACCCAGCTTCACATCAACACTGTTGTTAATGTTGGCCACACCTGTTTTTGATTCGGCTTCCGCTGCTAGTACCCCATCAATGTAGATCTTGATTGTGCGTCCTTGCCTCACAACGGCTACATGAAACCATGTTCTATTGGGCACCATCGATAGGCGACTCGTTTGGACACGCACATAATGCTTGGCCTCGCTATCTTCATCGACGTGGAAAAATATTCTGCGATCGGATAGTCGAACGGAGAAAAAATTACCGTGACTTTTCATTGTTTGATCGCCGATGATGTCTAACAAATCATCGCCATGGTTGCTGATATTCTTCATCCCAAACGCTACAGTAAAGTCGCTGGTTCCGAATTGACCCACCTCTTTACCTAAATTGATATGGGAGTCTTTCTTGAGTAAATGAATGGCATTACTGATACGACCGTGACCGTTTAATTCTGCTTTAGAAAGTGTTGCTTGAATACTGCTGACGGTATCGACTGTTCTGACTCCTTCTCTTTCGTCAAACTGCCAGTGATATTTAGGTTGAATAGTCATAATATTTTCCCTGCCGTGAAGTGCTGATACTAAAAAGAACAGCGTGTTTCAGAGCCTTTTAGACTGCTCAGATAGCGATGCTCATGCCATTGTTATTAGCTTGGCTCAGCTCACCAGGCGACACCAGTCAAGTTCACAACTTAGGCAGTCACAACTTAAATCAGCTCCGGAGCTGTGCTCTAGAAAATAGGCCGGATGAGACTTACAGGCATTTCCCATGACTAAGGGCTATGGTCACAAATTAAGACTTGAATCCTCATCACAACTTAAGCGGCTTACCATAAGGCAGTAGAATGGATTGCTTAAGTTTGCAGCCAACCCCGAAGTCTTCATCCGATTGAATCTCGATGGTGGAAAGGTTGAGAACAGGGAAACGTAGACGTGGCGTGAGACTCTCCTCTCAAGGGTGGGAACGACTGCAAGTGGCAGAAGTCCAGCAAGCCGCTAAGGACAACAATCGCCAACCCTACACCTTGGAAGTTCTCGCTCAAATTACGGGGCTGAGCATTAACACCCTGACGAAGGTGCGCTCTGGCAAGGCATCGGTTGATCGCCAGACGATCACCGATTATTTTGAGGCGTTTGGCCTGACACTGACGCCAGAAGACTATGTGCGCCCGCAGGCCGTCGCTGACGATGCTCCCGCCCCAGTCCCAAAGGAGGCGATCGCCAATGGGCAAATCGCCAATGGGCAAATCACCAACGTACTGGTTGATTGGGGCGAAGCTCCCGATGTCTCGATCTTTCATGGCCGGACTGAGGAGTTAGCCACCCTGGAAACCTGGCTACAGGTTGACCGCTGTCGGCTGGTGGGGATTTTGGGCATGGGGGGCATTGGCAAGAGCGCCCTGTCGGTAAAGCTGGCCCAGCAGCTGCAGGGGGAGTTTGACGCGGTGATTTGGCGATCGCTGCGGAACGCCCCCCCGTTGGACAGCCTGCTACAGGATCTGGTGCTCTTTTTATCGGATCAACAGGACTCCGAAGCAACGCCCAATCGTCTCCGGCACTGGCTGCAAGCCTGCCGCTGCCTGGTGATTTTAGATAATGTCGAGACCATTCTTCAGGCCAGCAATCGGGCCGGGCAATATCGCGTTGGCTATGAGCGCTATGGCGACCTGTTTCGCATGTTGGGCGAAGCGCCGCACCAAAGCTGTGTGCTCATCACCAGTCGTGAGAAACCGGCGGAAATTGCCATCTTTGAAGGGATGGAGCTGGCGGTGCGATCGCTCCAACTGCGTGGCTCCCTCAAAACGGCCTTGGGCGTCATTGAGACCAAAGATCTGGTGGGCAGTCCCCAGCAAAAACAACAGCTTTGCGAACGCTATGGCTGTAGCCCCCTGGCGGTAAAAATTGCGGCGGGGGCGATTCAGGCCTTGTTTGACGGTGAGATTGGCCCCTTTTTAGACGAGGGCGTCTTTCTCTTCATCGGTACCCAGCGCCTACTGGATCAACAGTTTGAGCGGCTCTCGGCCCTGGAAAAAACCATCATGTACTGGTTAGCCATCAACCGTGAGTGGACCGCCATTCCAGCGCTGGCCAGCGATATGGTGCCTGCGGTCACCCGATCGCGCCTCCTCGAAGCCCTGGAATCTTTGGGTTGGCGATCGCTGATTGAGCAACAATCCAGACACTATACCCAGCAGCCGGTCGTGATGGAATACGTCACGGAACGGTTAATTGAACAGGTGGTCACTGAAATCACCGAGCAAAAACCGGCACTACTGATCAGCCATGCGTTACTCAAAACGACTGCGAATGACGTTGTTCAACAAACCCAATTCAACCTCATCCTCGAACCCATTGCGCAACAGCTTTTAGCCCATCTGGGCAGTGCCGCAGACATTGCGATGATGCTGACTCAGTGCCTCGACCCTTTACGCGGAAAGCCGCCAGCACAATCTGGTTACGCAGGCGGCAATGCCCTCAACCTCATGCGTCAGCTCCAGCTTGAAGTAACCCACTGTAACTTTTCCCATCTCACGATTTGGCAAGCCTATTTACAGGGCCTCAACCTCCATCAAGCCAACTTTTCCCAGGCCCACTTTTCACAAACGACTTTTTATGATGCCTTTGGGGGCATTCATGCCGTCGCCGTCAGTCCCGATGGCAGTCTGTTTGCCGCCGCCGGTACGAGCGGTGTCATTCAACTTTGGCAGATGGCGAACGGCGAAGAATATGGTCGCTGTCGCGGCCACGATGGCTGGATCTGGTCGATCACCTTTAGTCCCGATGGTGAATGGCTGGTGAGCGGCAGTGCCGACCAAACGGTAAAAATTTGGGATGTCCAAACCGGGTGCTGTCTGTACACCTTGCAAGGGCACACGAATTGGGTGCGATCGGTGGTGTTTAGCCCCGATGGCCAGCTCGTCGCGAGCGGCAGTTCCGATCAGACGGTTAAACTCTGGGATGTAGAGGGCCGCTGTCTGAAAACCCTGAAGGGACACACGAATTATGTGCAAGCGGTGGCCTTTAGCCCGGATGGTCATCTGATAGCGACCGCCGGTTGGGATCAAAAGGTCAAAATTTGGGAAGTGGCTAGCGGTGAATGCCTGCACACCCTAGAGGATGCCAACAGCTTTTGGTCACTGGCGTTTAGTCCCGATGGTGAGGCGATCGCCACGGGCAGTACAGATGAAACCGTGAGGATTTGGGATGTGCGGACGGGGCAGCGCCGCCAAACATTCACCGGCCACACCCACGCGGTGCGCTCGGTGGCCTTTAGTCCTGACGGTCAGGAACTCGTGAGTGGCGGGGGTGATCAAACCATCAAAATTTGGCACGTGCAGGAGGGTCGCTGCTTAAAGACCCTGTCTGGCCACAGCAATTGGCTTTGGTCGATTGCCTTTAGTCCCGATGGCAGCAAGCTGGTCAGCGGTGGTGAAGACCAAACGGTGAGAATTTGGCAGACCCAAACGGGACACTGCTTGAAGTCATTGACCGGCTACGCCAATGCCGTTCGCGCGATCGCCTTCAGCCCCGATGGGCAAACCCTGGTCAGTGGCAGCGATGACTATGCCGTTAAGCTTTGGGATATCGAACGGGAACGGTGTCTCAAAACCTTCATCGGCCACAAGAACTGGATTTTGTCGGTGGCCGTTCATCCGGATAACGGCTTGATTGCGAGTAGCAGTGCGGATCAAACCGTGAAAATTTGGGATATCCAGCGCCAGCGCTGTGTGAGGACACTACCGGGGCACACCAATACCGTTTGGTCGGTGGCGTTTAGCCCCAATCGTCAGCTCCTCGCGAGTGGCGGGCACGACCGCACCATCCATCTCTGGGATATTCAAGACGGTCACCGTTTAGCAGTGCTAGAGCATCCCAGTCAGGTGCGATCGGTGGCCTTTAGCCCGGATGGACAAACGCTGGTCAGTGGGTCTTCTGACAAACAAGTCCGGCTCTGGGAGGTTAATAGCGGTCAGTGCTTGAGGGTGATGTCAGGACATACCGGCATGGTTTGGACTGTTGCCTGTAGTTCCGAGACAGGTGATGCGAATGGGCTGATGATCGCGAGTGGTAGTTCGGATAAGACCCTCCGCCTTTGGGATGCCCAGACTGGCGACTGTCTGAGAACCCTGGAGGGACACACGAATTGGATCTGGTCGGTGGCGTTTAGCCCGCAGGGCCATCTCTTGGCCAGTGGTAGCGCCGACAAATCTGTGAAGCTCTGGGATGTCCATGATGGCCTGTGTCTGCTGACGCTGGTGGGTCACGCCAATGTGGTGCGAGCGCTGGCCTTCAACCCTCAGGGGGATTGTCTGGCCAGTGGCAGTGAAGATGAAACGATCAAACTTTGGGACGTTAAAACCGGTGACTGTTTCAAGACGTTGAGGGGCGA
>JBHJJI010000083.1:0-5176 GCA_050042805.1 Leptolyngbyaceae cyanobacterium | reverse complement strand
AAAACGTCGCTATCAGCAACGAACGACAGCAATGGCTTTAGGGCTGACTCAGCGCATTTGGAGTGAGACCGATGTGCTCAGAACCCCGGTTTATCCTTAAGGTGATGACAAGGGGGGCTGAGATAATCTCAGGAAACTACCGAACTGCAACACCCGCTCAAAACCAAAGTTGCCGCCGGTATTCATGGTTTGCCAGAGCTGTTCTATCTCGGGCTGAAAGGTTTCTGGGTGGGGAATCCAGCGATCTCGCAGGGCTTTGGTAAACACCTCCCCCTTTAGCAGCTCCACATCTTCCGCAAACATGGTGAAAATACAGCGCATCAAGAAGTTCGCCGTGTCCTCCGCACTGCGCCCCTGATCCTCCAACCAGCGAGAGAGTTTTGCTAGCTCTGCCGCCACCTCCCGCGTCACACGGGCACGATACTTCTCGGGATTCAGCGCTTGCGGATCGGTGAAGATTTTGACGAAGCGATCGAACACCTCTGGCTGTTTCAGATCCGCCAGATTAACCCGCTGCCGGGCACCGTAGCTGCCATATTCCCCGCTAAAGCCTGACCAGATCTCAAAGTGTGAGCCGATGTCACAGGTCATGAGCAACGGCGGCAGCCCCCAATAAGCGGTTATAGGCGTAGGACTTCGCCTGGTTAAACGCCTTTTGCATGTTGTCGCGATAGGCTTTGGTGCCCCGCTTGCCGTGGCCCTTACCCGATTCGGTACTGCCCTGTTTCGCCTCAATTAAAAAGCAGCCTGCTTTATAGAAGTCGGCAAAGCGAGTAGACTCGGCCTTTTCGCTGGTAAAAAACTTGATGTCTTTATCAAAGCAGTAGGGATCGCCCGGTTCGCTGCCCTTGGGCGGTGGCCCCTCTACGTCAAGAGCGACGCACAAATCACCAAAGAAGGTCTGGTAGTTGGCACGTTCGTTGCCTTTAGAGTTGAGCCACTTTTTGAGAAAGGTGTCTACTCGTTGCGTGTCGGTAGGTTGCATGAGCAGGGGGCACAGTCGCTGGGGTGTCGGTCTGAGGCAGTGAGTCAATATTGCCCAGAGGACAGGCGAAAGCGGCTAGTGCTTACATAGATTTACCGAGGGCGATCGCTCGCCAACCGCAATCAAAAAGGTAAAGCAGTCGTTGAGGGAAGATGTTTAAGCCCAAGAGTGCCACACAGGCTTCAGCTCTAACGCCTGCATGTGGCCCTGCAACGTCAACAGTGAGGGCAATGACATCAGCTCGGGCTGACCCGAACTGACCTTACCCGCCCGCGTCTTCTAGGGCTTTGATATAGTTCACGATTTCGTGATCTTTGATGCGGCGACTCACGACCTTCCACGACCATAGTGCCCCCAACCGCTGTAGCTCTGGCACGTGATCGTAACCTTGCCACTGGCGAGGAGTCCGCGTCACGATGTCCCAACCGTAGACAAAGCGATAGCTGCGAGGCACCCGTTGGCGAAAAGAATTGATCAGGGCTGAATTACCGACCCGAGGTGCCCCAAATGTGTAAAGCGCGATCGCCTGGCCGGTATGTTGGGTGATGTTGTATTGCAGATCGAGCGCCGCAATGGTCGCGATCGCGCCGCCTAAGCTGTGTCCGGTAATCGTCAGAGAATAGTCAGGATACTGCTTAATAGCTGCTAATAGAGGCTGGCGAATCGCAAAATAAGCTTCCATAAATCCTTGGTGAAAGCGCACGTCCGTTGTTGACTCATCACCATAGGGATAAATCTGCTTGCGCATCTGGAAATTGTTGATCCAGTCAGTGCTTTTTTCACTCCCTCGAAAAACGATATACAGCGCTTTAGCGCTGGCCTGCTGAAGCAATGCCGCTTGGGTATCGGTTTTTCCGCCATCATCACTTTCAATCAGCGTTGCCTCTACCCCTGGAATGCTCTCAAAAATAATCTCGGCAAAACTTTTGTAGACTTCTTGGCTGAGGCGAGCGCAGCTGAGGGCCATTTTTTCATCAAGCATGGGATAACCTCGTACAGAAAAGGAGTTAAGACCGACAGGGACATCGGATCAGGATCAGCGACTTCTCCGTTCAACTCATCCAGCCACCTTGTCGGAAGAATTGACGGAGCAATTTTTGCTCGCCCAGACTCCCTGCGCATGGATCACACTGTGATATCGCAGCAAGCCGACAGCCCATCCAACGTTGTTAGCGGCTGGCATCAAAACAAGCTGTTTTAGTCAGAGTTTAAAACCACACCGCAGTTTTAATATTGGGGATGCTTTAAACACTACATTACGAGACTGTCCGTTTGCGGATGGCGATCGCAGACGTCAAGAACCGTCATTAAAACGATTGTTTAGGAGAGTTCTACCAAAAACGATACCCGTAGGGGCGGGTTTTGTGGATGCCTGGTCGCTATGCCACAAGGTTTCTAGCTAAACCCGCCCCTACCATAACGGTATATTCTTTCTCAGAAATCTCCTTATGTTTCGACGTTAATCCAACGCATCATCAAATTGGCTTTGGTACAGCATCTATTGACGTGACGAATCTTACGAGAGTGATGGTCACCAACTTCTCAAGGGCGATTGTACATATCAACTGAAGTGAGCAGCAGACTTCCCCACAGTAAACGACTTTCTGATTCATGCAGCGAGCAGCACTGCGATGTTCACTGTCCCATTTCGATGCTCTGAAGATAGCGCCAAGAACCCCGGTTTCTGTCAGAGAGAATCGGTGATGGACTGGTCATACCCAAGAAACCGGGGTTCTGAAAGCCTCTTTTCATCGTTTGGAGTGGCGCGCCCGCGTCATGAGCCGTTGCTCTGAAAAAAGACGACACATCTGACTCCCTTTTCCCAGTGTTGCCAAGATTGCCTTGGGAATCGGAACACTGAGAGTGGGATATAGGCTGAAGATTGTGGAGCGTAGTGCTGGAACCTACGTCATCCCTGACTAAAGCTCTCTATGATTGAGAGGGCAATGATTGCGGATAGCGAGTATGGTTCGTTGAATGCCCTGACGCGTCATCGCCTTGCCGGACAGCGCTCAAATAACTCAAACCAAGGTAGAAGAACGGTGATGCCCTTCAAACTTCAGAGCTGTCCGCTGAAAACCCTGCCGGGGCTCGCTGATGACCAAGTAGCTCAGCTGCAACAGGCGGGGTTGCAAACGACTGCTGATTTGCTGAAAGTGGCGCGATCGCCCGGTCATCTTCAACAGGTGGCAAAACAGCTCAACCTGCCCCTGCGCTATTTGCAAAAGTGGACGGCCCTGGCCGATCTGGCCCAATTGCCCAGCGTCGGCGGTCAGTACTGTGGGTTGCTGCTGCACAGCGGGGTCGCCTCAGTCACTCAGCTGGCAACCCTGGCACCTGGCCGCCTGCATAGCCAAGTGCGCAAGCTGCATACGATGACGATGCGGCGTTCTGACCTTTGCCCAACGCCTGACCAAGTCGTGCAGTGGGTGCGCGAAGCCAAGCTGGCTAAGTCTTGATCGCGTTATGCCAATCGGCCATGACGCGATCAAGACACCCCTAAAGGACAAATAATGGGTCGTCAGATCCCCGGTTTCTTCGTGATGACTCGTCAGGGGCCAATTCTCCGACAGAAACTGGGGATCTTGGAACTCTATTGCGCCTAAAAACCAGCTCTGCTCTAGGTGTCAATCGTCCACCTAGAGCAGAGCTGGCCAGCAATTTCAAACCCTGAATTTAGATCCGGGCCGTGGCTGCCGCCGCGATGTCATCATTTTGGGGATGAATCGCCTTGCCGCCTTGAATCGAGTCATACAGCCGATTCAGCGCCTTGAGATAGGCTTGCGTAGACGCCACCACAATATCGGTGTTAGCCGCGTGGCCGGAGAAAGTGCTGTCTTTATGACGAACGCGAACGGTGACTTCTCCGATCGCATCAATTCCTGCAGTCACCGACTGCACTGAGAATTCGCTCAGCTCGTTAGGAATGCTCACGACTCGGTGAACCGCCTTAAAGGCCGCATCGACCGGCCCCGTGCCGAGCGCCACGTCGGTCAGCTCTTCGCCATTCGGAGTGCGTAGCGTGACCGTTGCCGTTGGGCGGGCGTGGTCTCCGCAAGAAACCTGCACATGCTCTAAGTGGTAATGCTCAGGTGCCTGTTGCGTCTCGTCATTCACCAGGGCCACGATGTCCCAATCGGTGACGACTTTCTTTTTGTCGGCCAAGTCTTTGAATCGTAGAAAGGCGCGGTTGAGATCTTGATCACCCAATTCGTGACCCAGCTCTTTTAAGCGCGTGCGAAAGGCGTTGCGACCGGAATGTTTGCCCAACACAATCTGGTTTTTGTTGAGGCCAATCGACTCAGCATCCATGATTTCGTAGGTGAGCTTGTTTTTCAGCACGCCATCTTGGTGAATGCCCGATTCGTGGGCGAAGGCATTGGCCCCAACGATCGCCTTATTTGGCTGCACAAACATACCCGTCAGGGTCGAAACCAACCGCGACGTTTGGTAAATCTCCGGCGTGTTGATGTTGGTCAACGGGGCTTCTGACTCGGCAGGACGACCCAAAAACGGATTGTAAAAACTGCGCCGCACATGCAGTGCCATGACCAGTTCTTCCAAAGCGGCATTACCAGCGCGCTCGCCAATGCCATTGATGGTGCACTCAAGCTGACGCGCGCCGTTTTTGACCGCCTCTAGGAAGTTAGCGACGGCCAAGCCCAAATCGTTGTGGCCGTGGACCGAGATGATGGCTTGGTCAATGTTGGGCACATTTTGGCTGATGCCGCGAATCAGATTGCCAAACTCGGTCGGCGTCAAATAGCCCACCGTATCGGGAATGTTGACGGTGGTCGTCCCCGCTGCGATCGCGGCAGTCAACACCTGGTATAAAAATTCTGGGTCAGAGCGTCCGGCATCTTCCGGCGAAAATTCCACATCATCGGTAAACGTTTTGGCAAAGGCCACCATCTCTTGGGTGATGCCCAGTACCTCTTCGCGACTTTTGCGCAGTTTGTACTGCATGTGGATATCAGAGGTGGCAATAAAGGTATGGATGCGACCTTTGGCCGCCGGGGCGATCGCGCGACCCGCCGCTTCAATATCCTGTCCCGTTGCCCGCGCCAACCCACAACTCGTTGGCCCATCGGGGGTGCCTACCTGCTCAGCAATTTGTTGCGCGGCGGTAAAGTCACCAGGACTGGCAAACGGAAACCCCGCTTCAATAATGTCTACCCCCAGTCGTGCCAG
>JBHJJI010000082.1:0-7131 GCA_050042805.1 Leptolyngbyaceae cyanobacterium | reverse complement strand
CGTGTCATCACGTGTCAGCGGCGTATGGCGATACACCTTGCCAGAGACTGGGTCTTTGCTCAGCGCCCCTTGGTAAGACAGCAGCGGCAACTGAGACTGCACAGCCTGATGAAACCGAACCGCTGAGCGATACATGCGCCCAGTCGCGATCGCCACCTGTATGCCCTGGGCCTGCACCTCGGCGATCGCGGCCTTAACCCCCTCGGTGACTTCGTTAGCATGGCCCGCGATCGTGCCGTCAATATCTAGCACCAACAGTCGAATATCGGTCACGCCCTTGCCTCTATCTGTCTTTACTGCTCAACCGTCTCTGCCACTCTAAAGCCTGGGGGCCTCTGTTCTGGTTAACGCCAGCATAAACTGACCAGACTCGGCCTCGGCGATCGGCAATTCTTGACCGCTCATATCGCAGAATCCCCTTCGGGAAGGGCAAGGCCCTACGGAATGCAGAGGTCGGAAGTCAGAATCAAAAAGCTGATCGGATGGTGATTTCAGGCATTGGGAGTGACCTAAGCAAACTGCGACTTGCGATAGCAAAAACGATACCCACAGGGGCGGGTTTTGTAGAGGTTTGTAGTCATGATGCCATCCAGGTTTCTCGTCAAACCCGCCCTTCCTGTACCAGTATATTGTTCTCAAAAATCGCTCCACATCGATTCTGCCAATTACAACTACAGTGGTTACCCTCCCCCCTCCACGCTCTCCCCTCAACCACAGAAGTCACACGCCCTCAGCCCACTTCCCCAGCCAAAATCAGCGCCCGCCTAGCGCGAAAAACACCCCCGCTGGCGATCGCGTTCGCGGTAAGTTGTGGATATGAAATTAGCTGCCCTATCCCCCGCGTTAAAAGTCGAAATCCAAGAATTTCTCAAGCTGGGCATTCCCCTCGCCAGTGCCCAAGTTGCCCAAGCGATGACGGGGTTTGTCGACACCCTGATGATGGGTCGGTTAGGCCAAACGTCTCTAGCGGCAGGGGGCTTGGCCGTCATGGTGTTGATGGCCTGTGTGATGACGGGCATCGGCATTGTCTCTAGCGTCAGTCCTTTAGCGGCTGAAGCCTATGGTGCAAACCGCCCCCATCGAGTCGGCCAGGTGACTCATCAAGGCCTCTGGCTCGCGGTGTTGATTACGGTGCCGGTTTGGCCGCTGCTAGCTAATTTCAGCCAGGTCATGCCTGCCCTGGGGCAAGACCCGGAGGTGGTAGCCCTGACCCATACCTATCTCACCATTGCTCGCTGGGGATTTTTGCCCGCGCTCTGGTTTGCGGTGCTGCGCTGCACAGTCACGGCTTTGTCGAGAGCCCGCCCGATTTTGTTCATCATGGTGGGGGCAAACGTATTCAATGTTGTCGGCAATTATGTGCTGGCGTTTGGCAAGTTGGGGCTACCGCCGATGGGCTTAGCTGGCCTCGCGATCGCCAGTGCCCTGTCGCACCTGATCATGGGGGCGGGGCTGATGGGCTATGTGGTTTATCATCGCCGGAGCCTGTTTCGCCCATATCAATTATTTGATCACTGGTATCGCTGGCAGCCCCAAACTTTACGCCGGTTGCTGAGCTTAGGATTACCCATTGGCGTTGTTACCATCCTTGAAAATGGGTTGTTCACGGTGATGACGCTGATGGTGGGGGCGCTGGGCACCGCCGTGCTGGCCGCTCAGCAGTTAGCCCTGCAGACGATCATCGTGGTCTTTATGGTGCCGCTGGGCTTGTCCTACGCGGCCACGGCTCGCGTGGGGCAATGGTATGGCCGGGGTGATTGGGTCGGGGTCAAACGAGCCGCCGCCGTGGGCATGGCCTTGACGCTCGCGGTAATGACGGTTTCCGGCGTGCTGTTCGTCCTGTTTCCCACCGGGTTAATTGGCCTCTACCTCAACGTAGACGACCCGGCCAATCAACAAGTGGTGGTGATCGGGGTGGCGATGCTCACCGTGGCGGGGTTTGGCCAGGTGGTGGATGGCGTACAGCGTACAGCCAATGGCATTTTGCAAGGTCTGCAAGATACGCGGGTGCCGATGCTGATCAGCTCATTCGCCTTTTGGGGCGTGGGCATCTTATCGGGCTATGGACTGGGATTTCACACTAGCTTGGGCGGAGTCGGCATCTGGATTGGCGCTTACCTCGGCTTGGCCACCGCCGCGATCGGCTACCTCTGGCGCTTTCGCCGGTTGCTCAAGGCAGCGTCGTCCCCAGTCAGCAACAGCAGCCCGGCCTGAAATTTGGCTCTTCAAGGCAATGGCCCATGACGCGATGGTCCTCTGGACCGGTCTTCGACCATCGCGACACGCCAAACCCTGAAACCCTCGGGTGTCATCGAATCAGAGCGCGTCTAGAGCCAAGCATCGTTAGGTCAGACACCGGGCTGGTTGAAGTCGCGATTTAACAAGCATGCCGATTTCCGCATGCCAAATTCTGTTGCAGGTTTCCTCAGCAAAACAGCCGCCGCGATCGCCCCAACCAGCCGCCTTCAGCTCATGAAGAAACGTAAAGGGTGGCAATGCTTGGCAATTATGAGGTAAAAATGAAATATGAAACGATTATGAAAAGAGTCTCGTTGTTCTATGGCACTGTCTTTCTATCGTAGGGGAGTTTTCCTGGCCTCTGGCCTGGCGTTAGGGGTTTGGCTAGCCAGCTGCGCCACTCCAGAAGTGCCGTCCGCTGGCGGTGTCAACTCGACAGAAGTCGCCGCTGATGGCTCAACCGACTCAGAAAAGTCAGACAAAAAGACGGTGTTGACGACGTTCACAGTGCTAGCGGACATGGCGCAGAACGTAGCCGGTGAGCAGCTTAGGGTCGAATCGATCACTCGAGTCGGTGCCGAGATCCATGGCTATGAGCCAACCCCCAGTGATATTGTCAAAGCCCAGGATGCCGACCTGCTACTCTACAACGGCATGAATTTAGAGCGCTGGTTTGAGCAGTTTCTAGGCAATGTGGAAGCTGTGCCCTCAGTTTTACTGACGGAAGGAATTGAACCAATTCCCATTGCTGCCGGGCCTTACACCGACAAACCCAACCCCCACGCCTGGATGTCACCGCGCAATGCCCTGGTGTATGTCGAAAATATCCGCCAAGCCTTTGTCGAACTCGACCCTGAGAACGCCGACACCTACAACGCCAACGCGGCCGCCTACAGCGAAAAGTTGCGAGCCATCGATGCCCAACTATCCGCTGATTTGGCACAGGTGCCAGACAACCAGCGCTTTCTCGTGAGCTGCGAAGGGGCTTTTTCCTACCTGGCCCGCGACTACGGCATGAAAGAGATTTATATGTGGCCGATCAACGCGGAGCAGCAGTTCACCCCCAAACAAGTGCAGCGCGTGATCGAACAGGTGGAAATCAATGACGTCCCAACGATTTTCTGCGAAAGCACCGTAAGTGATGAGGGGCAAAAGCAGGTCGCCGAGACTACGGGCTCGCGCTTTGGCGGCAACCTGTATGTCGATTCCCTCTCAACCGCAGAAGGCCCGGTGCCGACGTTCCTCGACCTGCTGGAATATGACGCTCGGGTCATTACCAACGGCTTATTAGCCGGAGCGAATACGCAGTCAGGCAATTAGTTGCAAGCGCTGAGTCTTCAGGGATAAATGACGATCCCATTCAATACTCAATACTCAAAACTCAGACCTCACAATCCAAAGTTCAAGTCTGAAACCCAGCCGTAGCCTTTAGATTCTCCCTTTGCCAAGGCCTGAAAAAGCCCCTACCCATGTCTCCCTCCCCCCCTCTTACCCTGCACCCTCTACCCACCACGAGCCCCCTTTTGTAGCTTCCATCCAGAGAACCGAGATTAACTATGCCAGCAACCCTGCCCCGTCTTGACATCGCAGTCGAGAATGTGAGCGTCACCTATAACAATGCTCGCCTCGCCCTTTATAACGCCACCTGCACCGTAGAACCCGGTACTATCACTGCCTTGGTTGGCCCCAACGGCAGTGGTAAATCCACGCTGTTTAAGTCGATTATGGGATTTTTGCGGCCGAGTCAGGGCCAGGTGCGCGTTGGTGGCTTACCGGTACACAAGGCGCAAAAGCAGCAGCTAATGGCCTACGTGCCCCAATCCGATGAAGTGGACTGGAACTTTCCGGTGAGCGTGTTTGACGTGGTGATGATGGGGCGCTATGGCTACATGAACCTGTTGCGAATTCCCCGTGCCAAAGATCGCCGCTTGGTCATGGAAAGCCTGGAGCGGGTGGGCATGGTGCCGTTTCGCGATCGCCAAATTGGTGAACTGTCGGGCGGTCAAAAGAAACGGGCCTTTTTGGCGCGGGCGTTGGCGCAGGAAGGCAAGGTGATTTTGCTGGATGAGCCGTTTACCGGCGTCGATGTCAAAACCGAGAAGGGCATTGTTGATCTGCTGCTGCAGTTACGGGATGAAGGCCACACGATTTTAGTGTCAACCCATGATCTGGCCTCCATCGCGACGTTTTGCGATCGCACAATTCTGCTCAACCGGACGATTTTGGCTGAGGGCAACACCCAGGAAACCTTCACTAAAGAGAATTTAGAACTCACCTTTGGTGGCCTGCCCATGGTGAGCCTGGAGCAAATGCTGCAGCCGACGGAGGTGCGGTTATGAGCGCTGTCGTAGCCGCTCTGCCAGGGTGGAACTGGCTTGTGGAACCTCTGCAATATGGGTTTTTAATCCGGGCGATTTGGGTGAGCGCCTTTGTGGGGCTGGTCTGCGCGGTGCTCTCTTGCTATGTCACGCTGAAGGGCTGGTCGCTGATGGGCGATGCCATCTCCCATGCCGTGGTGCCGGGGGTGGTGATCGCCTATGCGCTCAACATTCCCTTTGCGATTGGGGCGTTTGTGTTTGGCTTTGGGGCAACCGTCGCGATCGGCTATATCAAATCCAAAACGCGACTAAAGGAAGATGCCGTTATCGGCATTGTCTTTACCGGCTTCTTTGCCTTTGGCCTGGTCTTGGTCACCAAAATCCCCAGCAACATCGATCTGTTTCACATCCTGTTTGGCAATGTGTTGGGCATCTCGCCACAAGACATTATCCAAACTCTAATTGCGGGTGTGATCACGCTGGTGGTGATTTTGGTGCGGCGCAAAGATCTCTTGCTGTTTTGCTTTGACCCGAACCAGGCCAAGGCCATTGGGTTACGAACGCAAGTCATGTACTACACGCTGCTGTCGGTGCTGGCCCTGACGATTGTGGCCGCTCTGCAGACAGCGGGCATTGTGCTGGTCATTTCGATGCTGGTGACACCGGGGTCGATTGGCTATCTGCTCAGCGATCGCTTCGATCACATGCTGATGATCTCGGTGGCAAGCAGCGTTTTTTCCTGCGTCATGGGCACTTATCTGAGCTACCACTTTGATGTCTCCACTGGCGGCAGCATCGTGGTGCTCTTGACGCTGCTATTTGTGGTGGCCATGATCTTTGCCCCCAAATATGGCATCTTGGCGCAAGAGTTCCGGAAGCGATCGGCTCACACCCTAGAGGACGATTCCCAAAAGCAACAGGTGGTGGTTGATCAGGCGTAAGCGTAATGCTTCGGGATTGGACTCCCCAGGAAATTTTGGAAAAGCAGGGGAGACGGGGGGCAACGGAGCCCGCTTTGTCGCCTTGCTTCAGAGAAATCGGTTAAAGCCATACAGCGGCAGGAGACGGGGCAAGTTCACCTGACGCAGTCTGCCAAGGCAGGAATTGAGCGTTGCTTGTGGATGTTCACCTACGGGTCAGAATTCAGAGAACAAACCCAGAATTCCTGTCATTGCGGCTCATGGTTACGACTGAGCGATCGCATCTTTCAGCGTATTCACCACCCGGACTTGGGTCGCTTCGTCAATCTCTGGCCAGATGGGCAGGCTGAGCACTTCAGCAGCGACCTGTTCGCTCGTGGCACAGGTGGCAAACTGGCCATCGTAAACGGGCAAGCGGTCTTGGGGAATCGGGTAGTAGATCATCGCCCCAATGCCGTGGTCGGCGAGATAGGCCTTGACGGCGTCCCGCTGACGGCCTAAAACTCTGACTGTGTATTGGTGGAAGACGTGCCCCGCCGTGATCGTCGGCGCGACAATATTCGGCACGGGTTCTAGCAGTCGGTTATAAGTCTCGGCGACCTGTCGCCGCTGCTGATTCCACTGATCAATATAGGGCAGTTTGACGCCCAAAATCGCTGCTTGCAGAGCATCTAACCGAGAGTTATAGCCCAGCATCTCGTTGTGATAGCGTTTTTTCTCACCGTGGACTCTGAGCTGACGCGCCATCGCCGCCACCGCATCATCGTTCGTCGTGATCAGGCCGCCATCGCCATAGGCCCCCAGATTTTTAGTGGGAAAGAAGGAAAACGCCGCCGCATCGCCGATCGCCCCAATCCGCTGGCCGGTGAGGCGATCGCGCAGACCATTGTCACACTGCTGCTGGCAGCCGATGCAGTCGCCTTGATAAACGGCCCCAAACGATTGAGCGCAGTCTTCTAAAACCTTGAGGTTATATTCGGTTGCGATCGCTTGGATTTGCGCCATTGCCGCCGGATTGCCAAACAGATGAACGGGCAAAATAGCTTTCGTTTTGTCGGTAATCTGAGCGCGAATTTGGGCCGGGTCGAGGTTAAAAGAGGCCGCCTCAATATCGACGAAAACCGGCATTGCCCCCACGCAACTAATCGACTCTGCCGTGGCAAAAAAGCTAAAGGGGGTAGTGATCACCTCATCCCCCGGTTCGACGCCCAGCGCCCTGAGACTAATGATCAGCGCATCCGTGCCCGAGTTGACGCCGATCGCGTGCTTCACGCCTAAGTAGTCAGCAGCAGCGGCCTCAAACTGTTGCACCTCTGGCCCTAAGATAAATTGACCAGACTCTAACACTCGGTCAATGGCCGCCTTAATCTCAGCCTTGATGACTTGATATTGGGGCTTTAGGTCGAGAATAGGAACCTTTTGACTCACGCTAACCGCCTCATTTGCTTGCAAGACCCGCGATAGAAACCCGCCGTTTCAACCGGCACCGCAGCCTTTTGCAACAAACTCTATCATGTGCAGGAACTTCCATTTTGCCAACATCCGGCAGTCCAATTTGGGACGCCGAGTCTGCAGAATCAACCTGCACTAGGGGCACTACGGGCCGCTAAACTCTTCACTGATGAGAACCAGCCAAGCGCGCTCGGCCCTGCTTC
>JBHJJI010000081.1:0-17112 GCA_050042805.1 Leptolyngbyaceae cyanobacterium | reverse complement strand
TGGGCGTCACTTTGAAGCCCTTGCTAAAGGGCCGCACCATCACCTGAAACACCGTCAGCGCTAGGGGAAACGCCAGCACCAGAGAATACACATCGGACAGCAGCGCCGATCGCGATCGGTAGTTCAACCAGGAAAAGACGCTGAGCTGCACCAAATAAAACGGCACAAAGAAATACAGCAGTTCTGACTCGGTGGCCCGCAGCGGAATCACGCCGAGAAACGCGTAGGCCAGCGGCATCACCAAAAAGCCCACCCGCGCGATGCTGCTAAACCAGTGGATCAGCCCTTCGAAATAGGCCAGTCGCTGAATGGGGGTGAGGCCAGGAATCGTCACCGGATTAGACTTGATGAAAAACGCCTGCAGGGTGCCTTGCTCCCACCGGACACGCTGCAGCGCATGGGAGGCAATATTTTCCGCCGCCAGTCCGGCGCTGAGTTTTTCGTTCAGATAAATTAGACGATAGCCCTTCGCCGCCAGCTGAATGCCGGTAAAAAAGTCTTCGCTCACCGCCTCGGTGACAAAGCCGCCAATTGAGGCCAAGGCTGTTCGCCGCAGCACAAAGGAGGTGCCTGCACAGACCACCGCTCCCGCGCCATCTCGCACCCGTTGAATCTGGCGATAAAACACCTCTTCTTCCGGCGTGAGGACGTCCTCTAGCCCCAGGTTGCGGGCGATCGGGTCGGGATTGTAAAAGCTCTGCGGCGTCTGCACCAGTGCCACCTGTGGGTCTTGAAAAAAGCCCAAGGTGCGAGTCAAAAAGTTGGTTGTCGGCACAAAGTCGGCATCAAACAGCGCCAGCAGTTCGCCCTGAGTTTTAGGAATCGCATGGTTGAGGTTACCGGCTTTGGCGTGCTGGTTATCCGGTCGGGTGATGTATTCACAGCCCAGCTCAGCGGCCAGGGCTTTGATCGCCGGTCGGCGCGTGTCATCCAGCAAATAAATGGTTTTGGGGCCATAGTCCATGGCCTGACAGCCAATCACCGTGCGCCGCAAAATGAATTCGGGTTCGTCGTAGGTGGCAATCAGCACGTCCACGGTGGGCGCATACTCGCCGCTCGCGACAGATTGTGCCAGCTGGTCAGCGGCCTTGCGGCGATCGCGCACCCGCAGCAGCAAAAACAACTGCACAATGCCGCTAAATAAAATCAGTAGCTCTAGCGCAAACAGTCCCAAACTAAATACGCCATCGAGCGGCGTGCTTAGGTTCAGGGTTGAGGTCGAGCGCCAAAACAAGTAGCGCAGCGTCAAGACGCCCAGAATCAACACCACTACCGTGCGCGACCAGGGTTGAGGCACCGGCGAAATGTGCATAATGCCCCACACCAAGACCATCAGCGCCGCCGCCCAAAACAGAAAATATTGCCCCACGACCATGGGCGTCATGGCCCAGACCGGGGGGTGCTGCTGCAAATGGTCGAGCTGCTCAAAAATGGTCGAAATGACCCCGTTGCCCGCAAACCAGGCACTGGCTATCAGTGCCGCGATCGCCAGCGTGCCAAACATCAATAAGGTCGCCAACTTGGGCCGAAACCCGCCAGATAGTTGTGCAGAAGTCATAGGGAGAAGGAGGGATTTACGACAAGGGTAACCGTCAGTCTCAAGGCGCAGACTCTATTGCACTGTGGCTGAGACAGCTAAACTCTGCGTGAGACTTGCCTGATAGTTCGATGAGAGATCGAAACACCACCATGCCCTCGCTGATGGCCCGCCTGAAAGCCGCACCCGTCCAGCAAGGAATATCCCAAGTTATAGCCAATTCTCACAACTTGCCGTAACGGAGTTGGCGGCGCGATTGAGGAGAGCGATCGCAACGAACGAAAATCTGAACACAGGGAGACGAAAAAACAGATTTTCTAAGATTTTTCCCGCTTCAGCTTGCCAACTTTCCTGTTCAGAACTGATCCAGACGAGGTGGGTAATGAGCAGGCCGTAGTGTCCGTAGGCATCTGGTAGGGTGGGCACTGCCCACACATCACAATTCCCGACTACTCTCCAGCATTAAGGGTGATGTCGAGCCGGTTCCCCAAAGTTGCTTTCGCACCCTTGCACCGGCAGCCCCAATCTGGGTGATAAGCCCCTGCCCTCACCCACTTATCAAAACTGGAATAAGGCCACTGATGAGGACAACTCACCCAACCATGTTTGACTGGATTGTAATGGACATAATCGAGATAGTGCGACAGCTCTGCTTCGCTGCGCAGCGTATGCTCCCAAAACCGACGTTGCCAGACATCACTTTCTCGGTGTTTCCGGCGAGAAGACGAAAGGTTTTCTAGTTGAGTATTTTGACCTCTGAGAGCTTTGGTGAACAAGACCTTGATGCGTCTGACCCGCTTTGAGTAGTTACTGTCATTGGTCGGTAGCGTCCAGATAAAGTGAAGATGTTCAGGGAGAACGACGGCAGCAGCAATCTGAAAGGGAGCTTCATCTTGCGTCTTTCGAATGGCTTGACGTAGAAGCTGAATGTTATCTGGCTGGTTAAACAGTGGCACACGGCGGTAGGTGACCCAAGTCAAAAAGACGGTACTGCCAGCGATGTGGACACGGCGATAGTTAGGCATGCAGCGACAGAAAAGGCATTTATGCTTAGGATGCCCGGCTCATCTAACGGATAGATGTGTGGGCAGTGCCCACCCTACGCGCTTCCGTCTTTCATATCTACGCGCTTCCGTCCGATCAAGCTGCCCTAAGAATTGGGAGCAAACGGGTTGAAATCGAGCAGCCAGCTGAGCACAGGCAGCGCCACGTGATCGGGCAACACCTTGATCTGAAAGGTAAATGGCAGCAACAACTGCATCGCCGGACTGTCGGGATACGCCATCGATCGCACCCACATCAGCAGTCGCAGGCTGTATTGCCGCTGCTGCTCTTTAAATTTGGGAATCTGCTTCATATCAATGAGGGATGAGCCGATTTCTAGCGCCATCTGATCGGCAGGGCGACTGAGCATGTTTTCACTCGTCACCGCGACATTGGTCTGCAGTTGCGGATTGACCACCGTGTACACCTGCGGCTGCAATAGGTCAGTAGGTCGCCCTGGCACCTGACGAATCACCCGCTGCGCTGGCCCCCCATACACCGAGATCGCGCTGTGATCCCAATTGATGAAGACTTGCTGGTCAGGCAATGTATTGGCGATGCTGACGCGGATATTGTTGATCGGCGGTTCCAAAGGCTGCTTGCCGACCGGGCTCATCTGCACGGCCACCACACCGACCGGCTGCTGCTGATTCAAAAACGTCATTTTCAACAGGGCAGTGCCCTGAGCCAGCACTTCGGTTTCCACCTCATACAGGGTTTGCTGGGCAAGCTGAGTCGAGACTGCCGCTTGCAATGCCTCACCATCGAATTCAATTTCGAACTGGTCTTCGCGTTTGGCCTCGACCGACAGCGCCATCTGGTAGATCACATAGATGACACAGATGAAATAAATCGTCAGGATGAGAATTTCGACGCCCATATCAGAGGGAATGCCCGTAATCAGCTAGAGCCGTAGGCCTTTAGGATAGTGTGCTTATGGATTTTTGCTCACGCTGCGCTCTAAAAGTTGGCATTACGCATTCGCCCCCCAAACTCTCCCTAAACGGTGCGATTGCGCAGAACCGCCAGCAGCTTGAGGAAATGGGGCGGCAGCGGGGCGATCGCCGTCACCGGCGCTCCCGTCTCGGGATGCATCAGCGTCAGTTTCTCAGCGTGCAGCGCTTGCCCTGGCAGGTTTACCCCCACCGAGCGCCCCAAACTATAGGGCGGATCGCCCACGATGGGATGCCCAATATGGGCACAATGTACCCGAATCTGATGGGTGCGCCCCGTCTCTAACTGAAACCGCATCAGCGTAAAGTTGTTCAGCCGTTCTTCCACTTGCCAATGGGTAACGGCATAGCGGCCCCCTTTGAGCGGCGGCACAATGGTTTGGCGTTTGCGATCGCTGGGGTGGCGGCCCGTCGGCGCATCAATCGTGCCGCGATCGGTGCGCGGTGCGCCGTACACCACCCCCAGGTATTCACGCCGCGCCGTTTTCGCCTTCATTTGGGCCTGCAGGTGATGGTGGGCCAGCTCGGTTTTGGCCACGACGATCGCCCCGGTCGTATCCTTATCCAACCGATGCACAATACCCGGACGCTCGACGCCACCGATGCCGGTGAGCTGCTCGCCACAGTGGGCCAGCAGCGCATTCACTAGGGTGCCGCTCATGTTGCCCGGTGCCGGATGGACGACCAGTCCCGCCGGTTTATTGACGATCACTAACTGCTCGTCTTCGTACAGAATGTCGAGGGGAATCGCCTCCGCCGTGATTTCTAGCGGCTTCGTGGCGGGAATCGTGACGGCGATCGCATCGCCCACCTGCACCCCCGCCTTTTTGTTGGTGCAAACTGCGCCGTTCAGCTGCACGTATTCCCAATCAATCAGCTTTTGAATGCGATTGCGCGACAGCTCCTTCAGGTGAGCTGTTAGCCATCGGTCTAGCCTCGGGGGCTCCGGCGTTTCAACCGTCAAATGCAGCGTTTCGTCAGCGATAGCCGTGGAGTGAACTCAATATAATGGGATGAGCATTCATCATACGCCAAGGGTCTGTTGTCTGGGTTGCCAACCGTTGTAGAGCGCGTGAACAGGGGGGACGCTCATCGCTCTTGGCGGCGTTGCTCCCAATCAGCAGCGCAAAAGCAGGATGGCTTTATTCCCAGAATCAGCAGCGCGTCAGGATGGCTCTCGTCAACTGTCTAAAGGGCCATTAACCAAGGCATTGAGGCCATAGACCTGGCGGCTACCGGCCAAGGCGACGAGGGTGACATCGCGCTCATCGCCGGGCTCAAAGCGCACTGCTGTCCCGGCGGGAATATCTAACCGCATGCCCTTAGCCGCCGCGCGATCGAACGTTAGCGCCGTGTTGACCTCAAAAAAATGAAAGTGCGAGCCTACCTGAATCGGGCGATCGCCCGTATTGGCCACCGCTAGCGTCACCGTGGCCCGACCGGCATTAAGTTCAATCTCACCCTCAGCGGGCAATAGTTCTCCTGGAATCATCGGTTCTCTCTCCAAATGGGTGAGTGGGTGGGGGTGGCGGGATACGGGCTGATCTAAGCCACGGTACTGAGGGCAATGCATCAGTACCGGCTCGCGATCGCTGACATGGGTCTAGGAAATTGGCTTAGGAAATGGGATTGTGCACGGTGACGAGCTTCGTACCATCGGGGAAAGTGGCTTCGACCTGCACTTCGTCGATCATGGCCGGAATGCCTTCCATCACGTCATCGTGGGTCAGCAGCGTGGTACCGAAATGCATCAAATCAGCGACTGTTCGGCCCTCGCGAGCACCTTCTAAAATCGCGGCTGAGAGATAAGCCACCGCTTCGGGATAGTTGAGCTTCAGGCCTCTGTCTTTGCGGCGTTCTGCCAGCAGCGCAGCAGTAAAAATCAGCAGTTTGTCTTTTTCTTGAGGCGACAGTTGCATAAGCGGCCGACGATTGACACCGAGTCTGACAATACGCCGAAATTATGCCGCATATTGTCTGGGTTTAACCGATTTTTACACTGAATTGAGATTCTCACTGAATTTTGCAGATGAGGGACAGGGAAGTAGGGGAGTGAACAAGGGCTTAGAGGGTGAAGGGTGAAGGGTGGAGGGAAGTGGGAGGCACGATCGCGGAGATTGAGGAATGTCAGTGGAGGGGTGCGTGATGGTGCTCAAGTTACGGGAAATACTGAGTCATTGATACCGCTGCGATCGCATATCTTCACCGAGGCCAGTGGAGCGGTCTATATGTGAAATTCTGATTGAGAAAAACACGTTAGGACACAAAGAATTAGATGTTTTCACGGATATTTCCAAGCTCAATCTAAGGGAATTTCATGATGACGTCACTGTTTTCTCTGTGTTCTGATTGGGACGTATCTGCCGATTTGGATTGATTTTTTACACTCAGGCTGCTTAAAAGCCGAGGCCAGCGCGAGCGCAATTCTGAGGGAATCCGAAGTCTTTAAAGGATCACTGGGTTGTGGGCGAAAACTACAGGGAATCAATTTCTGTCAATTGAGAAAGTGTTTTTGGCTTTTTCAGTTCATCGGAAACGTCCAACATCAAGCTTCAGGGATAAATTAATGAAAGCAAGTTTAACGACAGCGATCGCTGGCTCTGTTTGGCTGCTCTTTTCTGCGGCAGGCACGGCTGCCACATTCAGCGCTCTCAATTCCAGCACGGTGAAATTCAACGCTGGCACATCAGAAGCAAATCTAATTGATTTGGGAGCCGCCAAAATATCATTTGGCAATACCACAATTTATATCGGCACCAACCAGGTTTCTAGTAACAACCAAGATCCCATTGTGACCAGTTTTACGAACGGCATTCGTGACTGGGTCAACAGTTATGACACCTCGGGGGTCGATGGTCGCGGCGTTGGCCTGCTTTGGGATGAGACGTCTAGTAATCTTTACGGCGTTTTTACCGCCGATGGCGGATCGAATGGGGCTAATAGTTTTGGGGCAGCGACCCAGGGCTGGTTGAGCAGCTATGGTCGCGGTGGTGGCCCCAAAGCCAGCGTGCTGCTCAAGCTAAATCCTGATAGTGGAGAGGCCGAAGCGGGCACCTATCTCCGCTCTCAGTTGTCCAATGGCAATACCAATACCGTTACACCAACCGATCTCGATTTTGTCGATGGTGAGGTCGTGTTTTACGGTGACGCTTTTTTCACGCCACTGGGTACTGACAAACAGCCGTTTACTGACAAAACGTCGGATGACGGGAGCCCATTTGCCTATCGCGTGGTGCTATCCGCTGATTTAGCCACCGCCACGCAAGCAGAAGCTATCGGCTGGAACGGGGTCGAACAATTCAGTCCGCTCGGCTCGGAACCCGGTGATCCTGGCGGCGAAGAGCCTGGTGGCGAAGAACCCGGCGGTGAAGAACCCGGCGGTGAAGCGCCTGGTGGCGAAGCGCCTGGTGGTGAAGAGCCTGGCGGTGAAGAACCTGGTGGCGAAGAACCCGGCGGCGAAGAGCCTGGCGGTGAAGAACCCGGTGGCGAAGAACCCGGCGGCGAAGAGCCTGGTGGCGAAGAACCCGGTGGCGAAGAACCCGGCGGCGAAGAGCCTGGTGGCGAAGAACCCGGCGGTGAAGAGCCTGGTGGTGAAGAACCCGGTGGTGAAGAGCCTGGTGGTGAAGAGCCTGGTAGTGAAGAGCCTGGTAGTGAAGAGCCCGGTGGCGAAGAGCCTGGTGGTGAAGAGCCCGGTGGCGAAGAACCCGGTGGTGAAGAGCCTGGTGGTGAAGAACCCGGTGGTGAAGAGCCTGGTGGTGAAGAACCCGGTGGTGAAGAACCCGGTGGTGAAGTCCCTGGTGGTGAAGGCCCTGATGTGGCATCAGTGCCAGAACCCGGCTTCGTCATCGGACTGGGTGCGCTGGCGGCAACCAGTTTGTCGATCCGCCGTAGACGGCGATCGCCCTCGCAATCAGTTTAATTACCAATACCTTCGGCGTCCTCACGCCAAGGTATGGCTGAATCCTTGAACACCTTTATTGGTGCCAAAAGCGGCACTGAAGCCGGGATACTTGAACCCAGTTTCAGTGTCGCTTTTGGGCTTTCCAAGTGCCGCCGTAAATGTAGTGAGGATTGTTCTCTTTCGCGCTGGGCCAGCAGCGATCGCAGACAAATTGCCATTGCCTTAAGGCGTCAAGCTGTACGCGATAGAGCTTCGTCGCCTGCAACTGGCAGTGATCGCACGCTTTTGCTCGCTCTCGTTTCATCCTTGTCCCAAAGCTCAGACGGCTTTACCCTAAAGCATCCGAGCGCATCATGCCGCGCCTAGAGACGCTAACGAGTCCAAATTTTAATTTCACCATTCCAGCCGCTACTGACCAATGTGCGGCTATCGGGGGCAAACGCGACGGACCAAATCCAGCCTTCGTGTCCGGTCAGCAAGCCGACCAAACGCCCAGTATCGACGTGCCAAAGGCGCACCGTTTTGTCGCTGCTGGCCGTGGCGAGTAATTTGCCGTCGGGGCTAAAGGTGACACAGTTTATTGCCGCGCGATGGGCCTGAAACTGGGTGATTTGACGACCGCTGTTGAGTTTCCAAAAGCGGACGGTGCAGTCAGCACTCCCGGTGGCCAAAAGCCAGTTGTTGGGGCTAATGGCCACTGAGTGAACTTCGGCGGTATGCCCCGTCAACACGTGATTAGTGCCACGCCCTTGCAGACGATGAATGCGGACCTGATGGTCTTGGCCACCGCTGACTAGCGTGCTGCCATCGGGGCTCACAGCGAGGGAACGTCCCCAATGCTGGTGGCCGGTCAGTGTATTGACGGCATTCGCTTGATTGTCCGAGTGGATACGCCAAACTTGAATGGTCTGATCTTGGCTACCGCTGAACAGGTATTTGCCATCGGGGCTAAACGTCATGGCGCGCACGCCGCTCTGGTGGCCCTGTAACACCGCGATTCGCGATCGCCGCTGCACATCCCACAGGCAAATCGTGTTGTCATTAGAGGCGCTGGCGAGCAGGTTCCCCCGAGGGCTAAAGGCCACGCAGCGCACCCAAGCGGTATGTCCCTCTAAATAAACGGGGCGATCGCTATGGGGATACCGCCACAACGCTACTTTTTTGTCACCACTGCCGCTGGCGATGTACCGTCCATTAGGGCTGAACGCGACCGTTCGCACCCAGCTCTGGTGGCCCTGCAAGGTTTGGGTGCAGCGCCAGCCCCCCGTGACGGCAGAGGCCGGGTGAACCACCGACGGAGCCGAGACTGCAGGGGATGAAAATTGGGTTGGCGAAACCACAGAAGGAGGGGGAAGCGTCGGGCTCGGCTTCGTTCTGGGAGACATCAACATGGCAAATTTGGGGGAGTCTATTCAGGACAACAACAGTTCAGAATGAGCACCCTGTAAACGTTTGGCGTTCCGAATCAATACATCGGGGAGCCTACCTTCAGGAAAGAACTACAACCACTGCAGGGGCGATCCCGTAAACTCGCCAATGACGTTGAAGGAAGCCTGGGAATATGACGGTGGGGGTTGTGAGAAGGCATTTGGGGATTTACTTGAAAATAACGTACCGATCGTAGGGGATTGGCAGTGCCAAACCCCGACAGAAGACGTTTCCACAAATAGGATGCTATTTAAGCGCAGATCCCTTGCATCTTTTTCGGTTTGAAAAACTGTCGGGCCAAAAGCTTCTCACACACAAGCAGCAGTCGTCGCCGCCAGTTTCGGAGCCCCATCCGCGCAACGGGCATCAAGCTTCGTTCAGGACTGGAATGAGGTACAGGGCAATAAAGGCTTTGGCGGCGTTGGGGTCTAATTGATTGAGCGATCGCACAATTTCGACAATGGTTTCGCCCGTTGGGTCAGTGCGCTCATGGACCCAGCGGTAGACGACCGTGCGCTCCATGCCGAGGGTGACGGCAAGTTTGTTTTGACTAATGGCGTAGGTTTCAAGGGTTTCTTTCAGGGCGCGTCCGGCTCTACCCATGCTGCTTGGTCACTCTTATTAGGCTTTTGGAGCATAGCGGACTGGTGGCATGATGAGCATAGAGGGCCGTTGGACTCATCCGATTGCCGAGAGCTGAGGCAGAAGAGCGGCGAGCGTTATCCTCTAGCTGCTGCCACGGCATTCCAGTTAGGGACCCGTCAATCAATCACATTCCCCTTTTCTTCCCAATGCCTACCCTCTACCCCCTACTCTCCCACTCATCGACAGTTTCCGAACGGGACTGTGTTTCGTGCCTGATCCCTTAGGTACCCAAAACCCAATCCATAAAGCGACTAAATGAACGCTTGATCTGTTCGCGGCGTCGCCACTTTTCAAACCCTTGACGATATTGCTGAGTGTTGGATCGATAGGTCTGCCAGGCTTGTAGGCTCAAGCCAGCACTCCAAAATAAACAGATGTATAGCGCCCAAGAGAGCGTACCAGCGGCGAGCCAATTCAAGGTGAACAACACCAAGTTGATGATCACAAACCGCACAAAATGACTTTGCAGCCGCTGTTTTTGGAACTGATCAAAGGCAGCAAGCTCAGCGCTTTCGCGGCGTTGCAGAGTCCACTGTTGTTCGGCCTCGGCGAGGGTCGTCGCGGCAATGCCCAACTCTTCGGCAATTTCAAACAGCTGCATGCGGGTCAGTTCGCCCTCTTCGGTATGGCGGGCGATCGCAATCTGCAAGATGGCCTGAGCCTCTTCAGCTTGGTAAATGGCAGGGTTTTCGGGGCTGGGGGGCATTGTTGTGGTCGAGTCAGTCATGCCGATAAACGTCGCCGATCTCCGTTGATACCTCTGTTATAGATAATTTTGATCAAAATAGGGACTAAATCCATAAAAACGGCAAATGAGAGACTTAACTATAAACTGCGATAGCAGCGACTGGAACCCACGATCAAGCCCCCCCTTGCCTACCGTGGGGTCGTGATTGTCCAAGATTAGGTCTGTCGTCGTATGAACCGCATTGCCGATCACGCCAGCCTCGCTGATGAACTCCAGAATTGGAGCGACGAAACTCTCCGACAGTTACTAAATGATGTTCGGATACCAACAGTCGGGCATGGAATAGTGTCCTTGCCGAGTAATGACACCCAGATTTTTGCCAAATTAGTGCCCCTGACCGCTCTGGAAAGGCAGAGGCAGAATTATCAAGCAACGGGTAACTGCTTTCAGTTGCCAGCCTATTACCAATATCGTCTGGGTAGTTGTGGCTTCGGGGCCTGGCGAGAACTTGAGACTCACCGGCTCACTACCCAATGGGTGATGTCAGGCCAATGTTCTCACTTTCCACTGCTGCACCATTGGCGCGTGTTGCCGATCGCCCCCACCCACTACGACGACCGGATTGACCTGCTGCGTTGTGGCAACTGTGAAGCCATTCACCACCGGGTGGCCGCGATCGCCACAGCCACTCATTCGGTCGTCATGTTTCTAGAACCGTACCCGTTGACACTCAGTCAATGGTTTCGCGAGCAGTGGTCGCACTGTGCCGAACCAATGACCATTGTGACGACGGTGGAGTCCACGTTGGCTGCAATGTTGGGGTTCATCAACTCCCAGGGACTACTGCATTTAGATGCCCACTTCGACAACATTCTCACTGACGGCCAACAGCTTTTTCTCACCGACTACGGCCTTGCCCTTTCCAACCAGTTTCAGCTCGATGCCGCTGAACGGCAATTCTTCCAGCAACATCAGAATTTTGATGTTTGCACTGCGCTTACCAGCCTCGTTCATGCGATCGTCAGTCGTTATGATGACCGGCAAAATTGGCGGCAGGCACTGCAAGATCTGACTAGCGATAACCACGGTTCAGCCAGCACGGTGCCAACGAACATCCGCGCTTACCTCAAAAGCAGACTCCCGCTGGTGATGAAAATAGGAGATTTTTACCGTCAGCTATTGGCAGATCTAAATACCCCGTATCCCGCTGCGGATCTGCAGAACAT
Source organism: Leptolyngbyaceae cyanobacterium (assembly GCA_050042805.1). GTDB lineage: Bacteria > Cyanobacteriota > Cyanobacteriia > Phormidesmidales > Phormidesmidaceae > Halomicronema. The sequence goes on along the minus strand of JBHJJI010000081.1, from coordinate 5,690 downwards.
CTTGCATGATCTGTCAGACAGTGAATAGCGACGATGGATGTTTCTCCTGTCAGAGGTCAATCCTTACTGCTTGATCGGCAAAAGTTTTTCCAGGTGGCGAGTTTATCTTGTTCGCGATCGCCCCCGGCTTTACTCATTCTGACTGGGTTGGGCATTCTACCAACAGTTGTGGGTAGTAACGTATGGCGGCAGCTTCACTGATAGAACAGGCCCAAGCCGGTGATGCCGAGGCGATCGCGAGCCTCCTCACCCAGGCGCTCGCCCCCAACGACATCACCATCGTGGCCGAGCGCCAGAGCTACTATTTAGTGCTGGAACTAACGGGTCATCCCCTCCCCGAGCAAAACTTTGTGGTGGCCACCATTCGCCAGTGCCTGGTGCGCTTTCAGGTAGACATCATCGGTATCGTGCAGATTCACTGTGCACTAGCAGGGCAGCCTGACATCAACTGGCGAGAGGAATTTTCTTTACTCGGGGCTGTCGGTCACGAAGAGGGGGCGGTCAGTTCTGGTGATGTCTGCCGCCCCTTGGGCACTGACTCACCCGCCCCCTCGGCCCTAGATCAGGCTTATCGCATTCTGAACCTCCGCCCAGAGGCCACTCTGTCGGAGGTTGATCAAGCCTACTTTCGCCTGCGGGCTGAGCGCTTGCGTCAGGGCAAACGGGATGACGTGGCAGCGCTGAAGGCCGCTCGGAGTCTGTTGAAAGAGTCTCTACAGTCGGTTAGTGTCCAGTCGATTAGTGCACAGTCAGTCAGTGCGCCGTTGCCATCCCCGACCGCAGCGACGGATCGGACTGCGGCTGGCCTAGAGGCTTTGCCGAAATTGTTGCGATCGCGGGGGCTCGTAGGCAAAGTCCGCATCAAAGACGGCAAGCTACAAATTCAGCTAGCGCCCGGTTCTTCCCAAAACCCTAACCGCGCCTCTGCGACCCTCTACACCCTGCTAGAACAGGCAGACTTAAAGGCCCTAGGGCTCGATCAGTTGGCCCAAGTGGAAGTCTACGGCTTGGTATCATCGACCCAAATTGGCTGGAAGCGCTTGGTTCCCCTGCCACCGCCCGCCACCCCCGATGACACCGACCTCATGTCGTTTCAGAACCGCTATGTCAGCGCCCTGGCGTTTCCGGCGCTGCTGCTGCTGGGGATGGGGATGAATGCGATGCCCCTGGTGAATGGTCTGTTGTTCGGCATCAAAATTTGGTTTCACGAGTTTGGCCACGCGACCGTCGCCTGGATGGCGGGGCGACGAGCCATTCCCCTGCCCATCGGGTGGACGAATGTGGGGCAGGCGCGATCGCTGTTTGTTTATGTGGGGGTGCTGACCCTCTTGGGACTGCTGTTTTGGGCGGGTCGCCGCGAAGGCCAGCGGTGGTCTCAGATACTGGCGGGGGTGCTGGTGGTGTTGCAGTTCTGCTGCACCTGGCTGTTGCCTGAGCCCCGCTTCCAGACCTGGCTAGCTTTTGGCGGCATTGGCGGTGAGCTGTACCTTTGTACCCTGCTGATGGTGAGCTTTTTCTTTCCTCTACCGGCCTACTGGCGCTGGGATTTTTACCGCTATCCAGTGGTGATCGGCGCTGCCTTTACCTTTTGGGGGCAGATTTGGCTATGGCGGCAGATCAACCGAGGGGTCGAATCAATCCCTTGGGGATCTTTGTGGGGTGGCGAAGCCAATGGTGATATGAATGCGCTTAGTTACGCGGGCTGGAGCGATCGGCAAATTATTGCCACCTACACCACCATGAGTAATGTCTGCCTGCTGGCGCTGGTGAGCGTCTATTTGTATATCGCCATTCGACAAAACCGCCACTATTTATTTGCTCTGACTCAGCGCTGGTTGGCCAGGGAATGAGCAAGTAGCGTAGTGGGTTCTGGCAAATTGAGGAGATGGGGCAAGGGACAGACGACTTTTTCTTGGCGACCTTTGAGCCAGCCGATGCTGAACGTCTTGCCGTCTTAGTGCGGCAACATTTGCCTGCACTCTACGTTCACGGATGCTCCCTGGCCATGCTCATTGCAGCCATTGCGTAGGGTATGAGCGTTATGGCGATCGCCACACCTGTCTGATGTTGCTTGCACTCAGCCTGACAGATTTAGGACTTATGCATGGCCCCCTTGCATCCCCCAATGCTGGGGGAAGTTGCATCCGGTTTCCTCAGAATTGGGGGCTAGGGGGTCAAAACCGGATACAGCTGCGTTAGCCCTGAGATTTTTTAGAACTCCCGTAGACTGACTAGATTTTCCAGCCACCCGAAATTTCAATGACTTGACCCGTAATCCAACGAGAGGCAGGACAAGTCAGAAACTCAACCACATCAACCACATCGTCAATCTGGCCAATCCGTTTCAAAGCAGTTGCTGACTCTAACTCGCTGCGGAATACCTCATCCTGTAAGAGTTGCGCCCGAAAATTGGCTTCGATGACACCAGGCGCGATCGCGTTCACTCGAATTCCGCGATCGCCCAAGGCGATTGCCCAATGTCGCACGAGGCAATCGACAGCTGCCTTGGTTGCGGAAAAATAGGCAAAATCTGGGCTGAAAATTCGTTGAGTTGCTGCGACCGACAGCGCGATGATCACTCCGCCGTCGCTCATATGGGGGGCAAGCTGATTCATCAGTTCAAATGGAGCCAGCAGGTTGACCCTCGTCATGGCCTGAATGCTGGTCAAGTCTGTCTGGCTCAAAGGACTGGCAGCGGCAACGGCAGCATTGCTCACAAAAATATCAAGCGAACGACCGGCCAAAACTTCAATGACTTGACTGGCAAGTATTTCAGCTCCTTGAGCGTCACTGAAATCGGCTTGAATGATCGTGCCATCACCGCCCGCTTGCATCACCTGTGCCAAGGCTTGTTCAGCACCAGTCCGGCTTGAAGCATAGTGAAAAATCACAAAGTTTTGGCTCTTCCCTAAGCGTTCGGTAATGCTTCGTCCGATATCTCGGCCTGCACCAGTCACGAAAATTGTTCGATTTGTCATGATGCTTATGTAAATTTCACTGCACAGTCAGCGTAATAAGCTGTGTAGCAAGAATCTACGGAGAAAAAACACCGTGACCGTCCCTCGTAAAACCCTGCCAGAATGTCCTATCGAATGTTGTATTGCGGCAATTTCAGGCAGATGGAAGGCAATGGTGATTTGGCGTTTGTTAGATAACCCCTTGCGGTACTCAGAGATGGCCCAGCGGTTGCCAGAGATTACCGAGCGAGTGCTATCTCAGGTGCTCAAAGAGTTAGAGCATGACGGAATCGTGGAGCGATCGGAGCAGAGAAACTGGCAGCTAACCGCCTTGGGGCAAGCGCTCAAACCCAGTTTGCATGCCATGTTTTCCTGGGGACAACAGGCTCAGACTCTGAATTCAAAACCACCCACAAAATGGCAAAAATTGAGGGACAGCAGGCTGCATTCAGCATGACAATTCTAGTTCAAGCGTTTTACTTCAGCCTGTGTGCGATCGCCCTTTCACCGCATCTCCCACAAAACATTAAGATAAGTAAAGACGCCAACGATCGCTGAGAGCTGATTTCCATCGTGCAACTTGCCCATCGTCTTGACTCAGAGCGCCCTGTAGAACCCTCTCCAGAGTCTATTGTGCTTGCCACCCGTGACCTCACCAAAACCTATGGGCGGGGCAAGCAACGGTTTGAAGCCGTCAAACAGGTTTCACTTACCCTCCATCGTGGCGAGGTGCTGGCGTTCCTGGGGCCAAACGGAGCGGGCAAAACCACCACGATCAAAATGATTGCCGGACTCGTTCGCCCCGATCGCGGTCAAGTCACCGTTGCGGGCGCAGATCCTCACCGCCGTCCCTGCGCCCTACGCCATATCGGGGCCGTGCTCGATGGCTTCCGCTATCTTTTTTGGCGACTCACCCCTGAGGAGAATCTGGAATACTTTGGTGTGCTGCGTCAGGTGCCGCGCAAGATCGCTCATCGGCGCGGACTAGAGCTGTTGGACCGCTTTGAGTTATTGGACAAGCGTCAGACGCCGGTGCAGAAACTCTCGCGGGGCATGCAGCAAAAGCTGGCGATCGCGGTTGCCCTGATCCACAATCCGCAACTGCTGCTGCTTGATGAACCCACCCTAGGCCTCGATGTGGAAGCGGGGGAAACCGTCAAAGCGCTAGTGCGGCAAATCGCCCAAGAAGGCCGCGCTATTTTGCTCACCACCCACCAGCTCGACGTCGCGGAAGAACTCTCCGATCGCGTTGCCATCATTCGCCAGGGCCGCATCATTGCTGAGCAATCGACCGAGTCTTTGCTCAAAGAATTTTCGGATTCCGCCTATCAGCTCGAAATCGAAGGCCCGCTGACGGATCAGCAATACCAGAGAGTCATGCAGCTAGGCGGACGGGTGGACGGTTCACGCATCACCTATGCCGGGAGCCCCCAAGATTTATACGCCCTGCTGGGAGCATTGCATCCCTTGCCGCTGGTCTCGGTGCAGCGCGATCGCGCCGACCTGACCCAAGTCTTTCTCAAGCTGGTCAAAGATACCCAGGACTCCGCATCATGATGGATTTGCTCTACGTCGAACTGAAACGCACCTGGATTCAGTTCATCCGCTACCCCGCCGAAGTGATTGCCGGATTAATCATCACCACCTCCGTCTTTTACGGCCTGTTTCTCAGTGCGCGATATATGGCCGGGCCAAGCTTTGCCTTTGGCGATCGCCTCGATGCCGTCGTCGTTGGCTATGTGCTATGGACGCTTAATCTGTACATCATCAACGACATCGCGATCGGCCTGCAGTCCGAAGCGCAAACCGGCACGCTAGAGCAAGTCTTTCTTTCGCCGTTTGGGGCACCCCGCGTGTTTTTAGCCCGAGCGGTGGCCAGTCTGGCGCTACGGTTTACGCTGCTCGTGGGCATCATTGTGCTGTTGATGGGCCTCTCCGGCAGCCGCCTCTCCTTCCCGATTACGCTGATTTTCCCCTTTCTCTCCCTGGTGATGGCGGGCTACGGGTTCGCCTTCATGATGGGCGCTTGTGCGTTGGTGTTTAAGCGGGTGCAGCAAATCTTGGGCATCTTCCAGTTCTTGCTGCTGTTTTTGCTTGCGGCCCCCTTCGAAGAATCCACTGGCATCATGCAGTCCTTCCGCTTTGTACTGCCGATGATTCCGAGCACGGGGCTGCTACGTGACCTTATGGCCCGCGACCTCGGTCTCGACTGGGCAACCTACAGCTTGGCGCTGTTGAACGGCATTGCCTACCTCGCGATCGGACTTTTGGTATTTAGCTGGGCTGAAAAAATGGCGAAAAAACGCGGTTCACTGGGCGGCTATTGAGCAGACCTTGGTAGTCGAATTGGCCGTCATCTGCATTGGCAAACCGAAGCGGCTTTAATCGTCACAGTCAGTTTGATCGTAAGTTTCGACAGCTCACAGACATGCCCCCCCAAACTCTATCGAACCCGTTGAGGGGAACTCTGCCGCCGACAGCCCTATTTGGCCCCCAGCGAGGTCAATAAATGAGTCTGTATGGGTTCTCTGCAATGGCTTCCAGTCGATCGCGGCCATTGTAGCCACGAGGGTGCCCTCCGGTCAGCAGGGGTATCGGCAGCCGTCCAAACATCTTGTCGCGACTCACCATCAACGATGTCAGCCATTTCGCGATCGCGAATAACACGTTTGCCGTGGACATGCGGCAGGCGCCCAGCGCCAAGAGGAGGGGGGGAGAGGCGGTAGAGGGGAA
>JBHJJI010000080.1:0-9088 GCA_050042805.1 Leptolyngbyaceae cyanobacterium | reverse complement strand
ACTGGGCACTTGACGCCACAGTAGAGTCAAGACGGCAGCCATCATTAAGGGCAAGGTCAGGAGGCGATTCCGCAATCCCAATTGACGATAGTAGCTTTGCTGAGCATCGAGCGCGGGCGTCAGTAACGCCATCAAGTCGGCGTCAATCACTTCATCACTGACGCCGGGACGCTGCAGCTTGCGGGCATGGTCGCGATTGGAGCGGCGTTTACGAGTAGCCATCAGACCACCAAGAAAACAAGAACTCCTTTAATTTCCCCGACTCACGCAGCTCATAAAATGAGCACTTTTACTCATTGACGATGGCTGCTTATTCTTAACCTTTCACGAATGGCTCTCATACGGCTTGATGGATGCGTCAGTTGCTGTTCAGGCTAAGCTTGTGGCAGTCGATTCATCCTGCAACAGGTCCATTCCCCTGCTCTGCAGTCTGACGACAAAGCCGACCATCGCATCTTGCTACACCGCAAGCACAAGTGCGAGGATTCAAAAAAGTTCATATCTGAGTCCACTCGGCCGTCAGAGCAAGAGTTGTGGCTAGCTTTAAGTTTTCTTTGACTAGGGCAATTGAGCGGCAGTGTTAGACTGTGTGCCTTCCAGTCGTCAGCGGCTTTTGGCCCGATCGCGGCGTTCTAGATCGGTGTCACTAGGCGACCTTAATTAGGATCGGCTGACGGCGATTAAAGCCGTGCGGTGCATGATTTCAACGTTTTACGATCGCCGCCAAGCCGGAGAGTTGCTGGCTCACCGGCTCACTGCCCTAGCGGGGAAGCGCCCTGGCTGGGTGATTGCGCTGCCGCGCGGGGGCGTGCCAGTCGGCGCGATGATTGCTCAGGCGTTAGGCTGGCCCTTAGACGTCTGGCCAGTGCGCAAGCTGGGCGTGCCGACCCAGCCAGAGCTGGCGATGGGGGCGATCGCCCTGCCCGATACGCAAATTCTCAACACAGCGCTAATTCGCCGCCTTGAGATCACACCGGATCAAGTGGCCGCCATCATTCAGACGGAAACGCAAGAACTACATCGCCGAGATCGGCTATATCGAGCAGGCCGCCCCCCACCCCACCTGAAGGATCAGCCCGTCATTTTAGTCGATGATGGGTTGGCCACCGGGGCGACGCTGCAGGCCGTAATTGTCGCGCTGCGGCCCTACCATCCCGCTCAAATCACTGTGGCAGTGCCCGTGGCCGCAGCGGAGAGTTTGACCACCCTAAAAGCCTTGGTTGAGCACACCGTTTGCCTGACAACACCGCCCAATTTAGGCTCCATCAGTCAGTGGTACGTCAACTTTGAAGCGGTTGAGGATCAGACCGTGATCGCCCTGCTACGCCGCCATCAAGCGTAGCTCCCAGGCTGTTGAAACCTCTGTTAAACGGCGGCGGCGAGTAAGTTGACGACGGCCTGGGCCGTTGCGGGTGCCAACAGCACGCCATTGCGATAGTGACCGGTCGCTAAAATCACATTTGAGCTGGCTGCTAAGGGTTTGATCACCGGAGCGGCTTGTCCTTGCGGTCGCGGCCTCAGGCCATACCAGGTCTCCACAATTTCACACCTTTGCAGAGGTGGACAATAGGCGATCGCCTGCTGCCACAAGGTCGCCAAGGCCGCCTCCTGGGGCAGTGGCGTCACGCTGCCATCCTCGGGAAACTCGACTGTGGCGGCAACGCCGTAGTCACGATCACCCAACGGCACCAGATGCACGTCATCGCCGTTGATCACGGGCTGAAAGGTCGTCAGTCCTAAGGGCTGGGGCGATCGCACGCGAATGCCCTGTCCCAAAACGGGCACCAGCGGCAGCGGTTCCCCCAGTGCTCTCAACTGCTGCGTCAGGTCGGCGCTGCCCAAACCTGCCGTCACGATCACCCAATCAGCCTCATAGCGAGCCGCTTCAGTGAGTACGGCCCCGACGCGATCGCCCTGCCGCTCAAACCCGACGACCGGCGACGTCACCTGCAGGGCCACGCCTCGCTGCTGCGCCCCAGCCATCAGCGCCTGGGTTAAGGCCTTGGGGGCGATCTGCAGATCTTGGGGCGAGTAGATGCCCGCGACCACGTTATCTAGCTTGAGATGGGGACAGGCCGTGGCCACCTGAGTCGGGGGCCAAATTTCTAAGGGCCAGCCCTGACGCTGACGAATCGCCTGCAGCGACTGCCATCGGGGCAAATCAGCCGCCTCAAAACACAGGCTCAAAATTCCCTGGGCGTTGTGAGGCACGGGCTGACCAGTGACCGCAGCGAGTTCTGGCAAGAGGGTCGCATACCGTTTAAGGCTGGCTGCTCGCAGTCGCCAATTGCGACCTTTGACCTTGTGGCTAATCACCCCCATCGCAATGCCCAGAGCCGCGCCGGTAGCGCCCTGAGCCGGGATGTTTTTTTCCAAGACGGTGATCGAGTATTGAGGGGTTTGGCTGAGTTCGTAGGCGATCGCGGCCCCCACGACCCCACAGCCAATAATCACGACCCGCACGCTGGCACCTATGCCGATGGCTCAGGCACAAGAGCCAAGAAGGCATCAAAGTCGTCCAAGGCCTCGCGATATTGCTTAGCCGCTGCAATTTGGTTGTATTCGGCAGCGGCGGCGTCTAACTTTTCGAGGTGGGTACCGATCTCGGCGGCATAAAACTGGGCCTGCTCAGCATCGGCGGGCAGCAACCGCGCCGTCACGCGACCCAAGTTAGCTCGCAGCTCTCCCATCGGCCCGTGGATAAAAGCACTGATGTTGACCCAGTCTTTATTTTGCAGATAGTCCTCTAGTTCAGGAAAGCGATCGCGCAATTCAGTCACTCGCGGCGTGTAGATATCGAGTTGAGCGATTTGTTCGCTGGAGTAAGTGGTCGGGGCAGCAACCTTGGAGCCGCCGCATCCCATCAGGCCCACTAAAACGACTGCGAACAGCAATCCTAAAAGTGATCGAAATCGAAAACGTTTCATAGGGCTCATCCTCTTGCTGCAACTTGCGTAAACCGGGGTAGAGCTTGGTGTGCTCCGCTTTCATATTACCGCTCTCCTCGGTTGCCCAAACGACCAATCATCGCAATTAGGATGTCGCATCTGAGCAATTAGCGACACAATGTGGAATAGAGAGACCCGTTGCAAGTTGGTTGTTCGCCCTGATGTTGCCGAAGGAAGCCCTGTTAAAGTCCGTTGATAATATCGCTGCGCTGACGCGAGTGTTAGATCAGGCTGAGCAAGCGATTCGCACTTGGGAAGTCGTCACGACTGATTTCTTATCACCACCCGAGCTAGCCGAGGCGCAGGACATCTTTCAGCGGTTGACCGAGGTACATATCACCGTCTGGGGCGGCTATCCCCAAGCCGAGCGACAGCGCGCCGCGATCGCCCGCACCGAAATTCCCCTGGAGCCTACAGAAATCCCCCTGAAGTTGCTCTCGATTGCCGGCAATTTTTTGTTCGATACGGCCACCCATCGAGACTTTTTGGGAGCGCTGTTGGGAACTGGTATCGTACGCGACAAGGTCGGTGACATCATCGTTTTGGGTGAGCGCGGGGCCCAGGCGATCGTCGTGCCAGAGCTGGTGGAGTTTTTAGAAACGAGCCTGAACCAGGTGCGATCGGTACCCGTGCAAACTCGGCAAATCGAGTGGAACGAGCTACGCATCCGCGCCCCGAAGAAAAAAGAAATGACCACGGTAGAAGCTTCTCTCCGACTCGATGCGGTCGCCTCGGCGGGCTTTGGCATGTCGCGCAGCAAGATGGTGGATCTGATCAACACGGGCGATGTGCGAGTGAACTGGAAGCCCATGAAGCAAGCAAGTCACCCCTTGAAGGCGGGGGATTTGGTGGCGATTCGTGGGAAGGGACGGTTAGAAATTGGCGACATCATGGTCACTAAAAAGGAGCGCTACCGGGTGAGCTTGACCCGTTACGTTTAGCTACACCGCAGTGCCCAGAACCTGGAGAATGAATAGCTGATCCAATTCAGAGGCATCTCGTTGCAGAAGTCGGAATGCAGAAATCGGAATGCGGAATTGAACCCCCTGTCTGGATAGTGGTTTCAGCTATTTGGGGTGACCTGATTAAACTGCGGCTTGCGTTCAGAAACCAAGGGTACACATCTCGTACCGATGCTCTGCAAAAAGGCTACAGATCTGGCTCTCCGGCCCCTCAGCTCCCCGGCGTTGCCAAGATGGCATCGGGAGTTCGATCACTGAGAACGGGGATTACTCGTCTGTCTGCTAACCTGATCGGTGTTTCCAGACCACATCGGTCGTGCTGAAACCGAAAAGCAGGATTACGATTTTCGACCACGTGACTCGCGCCGACTCCCAAACAGGTGAGCATAAACGTAGGAAAGCTCGCAGCCCACAAAGAAGAGCTGACAGGCAAAATAAATCCACAGCAGCAAAATCATGACGCTGCCCACCACGCCATAGGAAGCATAGCGGCTGCCAATGCTAATGACGCTGCTGCTCACCAGTCGCTGCAACAGCACTAGAGAGGCTGAGGTGAGCAGGGCTCCCGGCCAAATATCGCGCCAAGCAACGCGAGTCGCAGGCAAGATTTTGAGCAAGATCAGGGTGACGATCGCCAACGCGATGATGGCCACTCCCTCCTGCAAACCGGTCGCGAGCTGACCGTCATCGATTTGTAGCCAAGTGATCTGATTGTCAAAGCGATCAACCAGGCGAATGACGGCGGCCACCCAGATATGACCCAACAGAGAAAACAGCAGCAATAAGGCCGTGCCTAACACCAGCACAAAGGCGATCGCCTTATTGATCACATAAGTCATGACCGTTTGCCGCAGCGGCCTCGCCTTAGCGGGAGCCGCGCGGACTTTCCAGATCGCATTGACAGCCTGGCTCAAAACGCCAAACACGGTGCTAGCCGCATACAGGAGCAACCCAAAGCCGATCAGCCCAGCACCGGTGCTCGTGCGATTGAGCGATACCAGAGTGCCTTCTACCAGGTCACGAGCTTCGGGGGGTAAAACCTGAGGCCCAGCCGCCTGCAGCTGTTGAAACGCTTCGGTGTCAGGGCCGAGAATTTGGCCCAACACGCTGAGGGCGACCAGCAAAATGGGAAAGAGCGAAAACAGCGCGTAGTAAGATAAGGCCGCTCCCCAGGCGGGACACTGATCTTGTTGCCATTTCAACCCAGTTTGAATAAATAGTTGAGCGAGTCGGCTAGGCAGAATGCGATCGCGGACAAATTGAATCATCGACAAAGTTCTCAACCCCAAAACTTCGAGCCGTCTACCCAGCGCTCTTAACCTCACTGTGGAATCATCAATTCGCCTTAAGCTGTCAAATTAACCAGCTAGGTAAAAATCAGATGGAATTATTAGAGATTTGGGAGCATAGCCTCAATAGTTTTGTCATGGTGGCCAAACTGGTTTTGGAAACCATATCAGTTTTTTGCGTGGTGCTCGGCCTGCTAAAAACGATTCAGCTGACGTTCAGATTGCGCCATCGGCGGCAGCGGGGCGAAGATTTCCCCTTCAATCAACTGCGGCTCAAATTTGGGACTTGGCTGGCGCTGGCCTTGGAATTTCAGCTGGCTGCTGACATCTTAGCGACCACGGTAGCCCCCACGCTCGAAGACTTGGGCAAGCTCGTCATCGTCGCGATTGTCCGCACTTTTCTGAATTACTTTCTCAACAAAGAGATGGAAGCAGAGATGGAGCAGGAAAGACAAAAGCGTCTGCAGGAAATCTGATGCCAGTTTCAAGTGGTTGGACTGTCAAGGCAATTTTGACCATGCCGGGGAGCAGGAGAGCAGGATTTGTCGTTTTGTTTCAGAGAATTGGGAGAACGGTTGGTCGCGATCGCTCATCAGATTGATAGCCGCCCGCGAACAACACAGTTATGTCGCCGCCGCCGCCGCATAGCGAATGAAGTGCAAACCGCTGTAGAGATGAAAGGCCGGATCCCAGTTGCTCTCTTTAAATCGGGCGAGTTCGATATGGGGCTTGAGAGGGGGCAGCAGATCCAGAAACTCCACCGCACTTTCACCAAACTTGGTAAACCCTTTGTGAATCGGCGCATCGACCTGCTGTTGCAGGTATTGAATCAGCGCCTGCCACTGCGGTCGGGTCGAAAAGGCCTTATCAGGAATGGCCTCGGCATTGGGGAGCGGATTCCCCTTGCGAAAGTCGTAGGTGCGATCGCAGAGCCGCAGCACGCAGCGCCGCTGGTGACAGTGCAGATCGACGATCTCGGCATAGTCTTGCGTTTGCTCTTTGCGGGTCAGCTGGCGGCGGGCGTTAGTATCCACCACGGATTCAAACATGGGCAGCTGGCCTAATACAATCTGCGAGATTTCTGACCAGTCAAAGGCGATCGCTCCCAGTTGCCCTGCCGCATTTTTGCAGATGACTTCGGCGGCAGACTGCACCCGCCGAAAGTTTTGCACCCGAAACACCTGAATCGCTTGAATTTCGGCATGTTTGGCCCAAAAGGCTGGAGTCTGAGCTGCCGTCAAGGCCTGGGTGTAATATTGCAAATCGCCAATTGGCCCCACCCGATACAGTCGCCACTCTCGACTCGGAATCTGCCACCGCGCGGTGTAAGCATCAATGCCCGTCACCTGAGCCAATCCCTGAGCCGCCGCCTGCCGCTGTTCGCCGGTAACGGGTTCGAGACACAAGAGGCCAGGAGCTTGGCCATCGGGTTGCGCACGGGCGGCTTCAAGAGCGTTGGCCTGCGCGGCATCGCGCTGCGTCTGCACTCGCTGAATGCCCTGACGAGCCTGCACCATCACCTTTGAGTTAGTGGTTTGCCGCAGCAGTTTGAGGTAGGTTTTTTCCGCCTGATCCCAGCGTTCGGTGGCCTCCTGGTATTGGCCAGCCGCCAGCAAAAATTTGGGATCTTTAGCGTCTTTCTGCTGCCACTGCTGCAATAGCGTGGCGGCGGTGCGAAAGTCTTTTTTCTCCAAGGCCGCAGCGATCGCATCTTGCATATGAGCTTTCTCTCCCGCTTTTGGCTGGTCTTAATACCCAATTCTCTGAAACGAGACCATAAATCTAGCCCCCCTGCCCCTTGGCCCCCCGGCGTTTTCAAGATGATATGGAGAAATCCGAGCCGTGAGAATTGGTCTTATTCTAAGCGGTGTTATCCACAACTTTGCCGCCAGCACGCATTTCCTCCTGCCCGCCAGCGCGTTGAGACGCCAGAAACACTCAGCCAATCAGCTATGATGCTGACAAAGCAAAGCATCGAGACCGGAACCGTTACCGGCGATGCCGTTGTTCCAAGCTAGATGTTTACAGCAGCCGCAGCTGTCTGAGCGCTTCATCTTCAACCGTGTCACCCTCCTCGGTCGGCGCGTCAGAGACTGCACCGGGCTCACAGGGGGCATCAGCAATCAGCGCTTGGGCGGCGGCAACCATTTCGGTCGCGAGGTCAGCCAGGTCTTCGCGGTTGTTGAGATAGGTCTGTAGGGCTGCTAGCGGGTCGAGGCTGCTGGTGGGAGTGAGTTCAGGCAGGCGCGATCGCGATTTGTGGGTGACGATTTGTGGGTGAATCGTATACGTGTGGGCGGGTGCCAGGGCCGCAAAAATCGACGCGTTGTCCACCGCATCCACCTGATCGGGACGCAGGCTATACATCAGACGCGCCACCGCCTCTGACAAATCATGTTTAGCGATCGCCCCCAGCAGTTTCGCCTGCGGGTCGTCCGCCGCTGTCAGATCAACCGTAACAGTAACAAAGGGCCGCACCGGCAGCGGACAGAACTCGACTTGGGTGTCCTGTTTTTTGACCGTCGCCCACACATAGCCTTTGGCTTCATCGGCTTCGCTAAAATCGACGCGTTCAATACTGCCGGGATACACCACCGGTGGCGACTCACAGAGAATTTGGTGCCGGTGAACATGCCCTAAAGCCACATAGTCAAAGCAGGGCCGCGCCAGCAGCGCCATCGGCACGTTAAAACCGCGCCCCACGGCCAAAAATCGCTCCGCCCCAAAGGTGGCCGTATCGGTCATCAGATGCGCCAGCAAAATGGTCGGCACCGTCGGATCAAGGCGGCGAATTTCGCCTTCTAGGGCAATGCGCAGACGATCTAAGAGCTGGTGGCTGACTTCCGCCATCGACAGCCCCTCCATTTCGGGACGGGTTAATAGGGTAGACGGGGTCAACCAGGGCAGCGTAATTACCTGCACCGGCCCGTTGGCGGTTTGAATGTGATGGGTATCGAGGCGATCGCCCACAATAATTCCGGGTACGCCCAAGGTGCGATAGATACAGAGGCTAGCCCCGCCCTGCCCCTGAGCGTACTGATCGTGGTTGCCCACCAGCAGCACCGTGGGGATGTTGGCATCAGCCAAGCGACGAAATTGGCTGGCAAAGGCCTGCTGCACTAGCGGCGGCGGCGTCGCATCGGGAAACGCATCGCCACCAAAGAGCACTAAGTCAGCGGGGGTAGCGCTCGCCCGATCAACACACCGGCCTAGCGTGGCGACAAAGTCCTCAAGTCGGGTGTTCATTCCCGTCTCGGGGTTGAGGCAGCCGTGGGCAAAGCCACTGCCCATGTGAATATCGGACAAATGCAGTACTGAGATCATCGCGCCGCCCTCAGGAGTACGAATGCACTCCTAAGTGTACTCGTCATGTGCGAAAAGGCAACTCGCGCCGCTCAATTGCCATCTCTGAGCAATCGCTCGTCCCTTTTATCGTTGCCGATTCATCGCCAGCCGATGTAGCAGATGAATTTCAGGATGACGGCTCCAACCAGAAGGTGTGGCGAGTGCGGAATTCGAAATATGGGGGAAGTGAACAGTGAGGCGATCGCTGCAGGATCAGGGGTATTGGCTCTGGCCATCACCCCAGCCAGTAGGATGAGAGAAGCTCCACTCTATTACCCTGCCAAATCTGCGATGAAGTCTGTTATTGCCGTTGACCTGCCTCAAAATGCCTACGAAGTTGTGATCGCGCCCGATGCGCTAGATCATGTGGGCGGCTGGGTGGCCGAGCACCAAATACCGTTGGGTCCGACTGGCCAATAGCTTCTGGTTGTCTCTATCCCAGGCATTTTTCGGCACTATGGCGAGCGCCTCGTCCAGTCCTTAGAGACAGCGGGTTATCAGGCCAGCACCTGCCTCTTACCGGCTGGCGAACGCTACTAAACCC
>JBHJJI010000079.1:0-11183 GCA_050042805.1 Leptolyngbyaceae cyanobacterium | reverse complement strand
CCCTCAGCAGCAAGCCGCTCAGGAAGAACCTCGGGCGCGTCGCCGTGTCCGCGAACGGATGCTGTCTAACGAAACTGGAATGAACACCATGGGAAGTAATGTGATTGGTATGCCTGGAGCGATTAACGGAGCCTCGGAAGTGGTGGTGATGGAGCCTCGCTCCTTCGAAGAAATGCCACAGGCCATTCAGGCGCTGCGCGAGCGGAAGTCGGTTGTCCTGAACCTGACCACGATGGATCCTGATCAGGCTCAGCGGGCCGTTGACTTTGTTGCCGGTGGCACCTATGCCATCGATGGTCATCAAGAGCGGATTGGCGAAAGCATCTTCCTCTTTACGCCCAACTGCGTCCATGTGAGCACGCCGACCGATGTCGAAGACGACATGCCGATGGCACCGCAAGCACCCATGATGGATCCGCGCAGCGTGCCCCCCGCCCCCGCTTGGACCGGCGATCGCGTTGTGGGTTTAGGCTAAGGCTCCGCACTCCGACAGTCGAAGCTCCAGGAATTGACCCTAGGCAGCCTCACGCTGCTTGAATTGCTGTTCGTTGAAAAGGACGTTAGCTAGTTGCCAACGAAGCTAAGCGTTTTAGGAGGCGGGGTGATGGGCGAAGCGCTCATCTCTCGCCTTATTTCGCTGGAAATTTTTGCCGCCGATGCGATCTCCGTCGGTGACCCGTCGGCCGCGCGTCGACAGTTTCTGAGGGAGACCTACGGCATCCAAGCGCAGGACGACAACACTGCCGTTCTGGCCGATGCCGATATCATTTTGGTGGCGGTTAAACCGCAAGCTTTTCGCTACATTGTGCCAAATCTGCAGGCGGTTGCTGACCAGCAGCAATCGCTGCTGCTCTCGATCATGGCGGGCACCCCGCTGGCGACGCTAGAGGCCGTGGTGCCCCACTGGCCAGTGATTCGCGCTATGCCGAATACGCCCGCCACGATTGGCGCGGGGATGACGGCGATCGCCCCAGGAAAGCTGGCGAATGCCGAGCATTTGCAGCAGGCTCAGACCCTCTTTGCCGCGGTTGGTCAGGTGGTCGAAGTGCCCGAAAATTTGATCGATGCGGTCACCGGATTATCCGGATCAGGCCCCGGCTATGTGGCAATTGTGATAGAAGCCCTCGCCGATGGCGGTGTGGCGGCGGGTCTGCCCCGCGCCACGGCCTTAGCCCTGGCTCTACAAACCGTCAAAGGCACTGCCGAGCTGTTGCAGACGACCGAAATGCATCCCGCTGTGCTGAAAGATCGGGTCACCAGTCCAGGCGGCACAACCATTGCCGGGATCACACAACTCGAATCGGCTGGGATAAGATCGGCATTAATCGCCGCCGTGCAAGCGGCGAGCGATCGCGCCAAGGCGTTGGGCTCGTAGTCTATCGAGGCGTTCGGTGATGGATCTGACTCGCTTATTGGTACAACTCGCGATTGCCATTGCTTGTGGGGGGCTGGCGACGCTACTGCTGCCGCGCAAAATTCCCGGCAAGCTGATTGGACTAGCGGTGATTGGCTTCGCCGGAGTCTGGTTAGGCGACTGGATTATCAGCTTTCTCACCACCACCTACAATCTACCCATCCCAGAATTTGTCCTCTGGGATTTTCAAGGGGTCTTGATCTTACCGGCAGTGCTGGGCTCCGCCATTGTGCTTTACCTGGTGACGACCTTTTTATCTTGGGGTCGTTACCGGCGTTAGAGCTGATTCTTGGCAGATGCTCTTAACCGGAGGATGCTCAACTGCCGGTTTGACTGCCTAAACGCGGCTCGGTGCCCGCGATCAGTCGGCGGATGTTAGCCCGATGCCGAAGAACAACGTATAGGCTTCCCGCGATCGCCAGCAGGATATAGGGCAGTGGTTGCTGCAGCGTGACCATCAAGGCCGCCGCTGCTAATGCCGTGGTGATTGAGCCCAGGGACACAATTCGGAAAAGGGCGAGCATCAACCCAAAAATCGCCGCCGCGCCCACACCAGCAGGCCAATAGAGCGCCAGCAACACACCTAACCCGGTGGCCGCTGATTTACCGCCAGTCCAGTTGAGCCAGACTGAGCGGCTGTGGCCGACGATCGCCAGCAGCCCCGCACCGGTCATCCACCAGGGCACCGTAGGCAGCAACTCAGGCATGTCCGCGTAGACCGCTGTCAGCAGAACTTGGGTCGCAGCGACGGCGATCAAGCCTTTCAGCAGATCGATCATCAGGACTGTGATCCCGGCTCCTTTACCCACCACCCGAAACACGTTGGTCGCGCCCGTATTGCCAGATCCATGTTGTCGAATGTCGATGCCTTTGACCGCTTTCGTCACGAGGTACCCCGTGGGAAGCGCTCCCAATAAATAGGCTGCAAAAACTGTTAAAACTCCGACTGCCCAAGCCATCTATCACTATTCTCACAGGACACCACTTTTCAGTTTACTGTCCAAGGTTCGCTTCAAAATCAACTCAAAACGAACTGTTTACAAAAGGCGTTATAAAGGACAGTCCTCTCTGGCATTTGAGTCGATCGCCGTTGTGGTGTCTCGTCACAGGCACTGCGATCGCGGCCCCTGTTCGCCGGTCAGATCTGATGATCGATCTGAATCTAATAAACCTGAGTTCGGGATAAGGATTATCAGAATAGCCAGAGCGCCAAATCCCCTCCAGCGGAGGGGTGGCCGTAGGACGGGGTGGGCCTGACGGCGGCTTACCCACCCCATTAACCCCTCCAGTGGAGGGGAAAGTAACGGGTTTTTGCTTAACCCGAACTGACGTTAAATAACCTCTACTAGCCTGTTCGTTAGCTCGAATGCTATGACAGAATACCCTTCGGAACGCGGCGGTTGGAATGCGGAATTGAGCGGCTGGTCAAATCACGGCTGCAGCGATCCGGAGTGTCTTGCCCCAACTGGGGTTTGCTGTCTCTAAATCTTGGTCTCAAAACTGAGCACTTAACCCGCGATCGCAGGGACTCAGGCATTTTCTCACGGAACTAGTCGGCTCATGCATGCCTCTTTATTCCAAAGACTCAACCAGCTGGTATTGCTGAATACGAGCCAACAGCGGGCACTGAGCAATATCATAGAAACCGTTGAGATCCCAAAGGACTCCCTTTTATTGGAAACGGGTCAAATATCGAGCCACCTTTATTTTGTGGTGGAGGGCATTCTGCGCTCCTTTTATTATGCCGAAAACAAAGAAGTGACTCGGTGGTTTTGTTTTGCCGAACATTTTGCCACATCATATTTTAGCTTCGTTTATCGACGGCCCAGCGAAGACACGATCATGCTCCTCACAGACGCTAAGCTATTAGCCATTAGCTATGAAAATCTGCAATATCTAAGTCGGCAAGATACGGTTTGGGTTGATCTCAATCGGCATTTACTTGAATATTATTACACCAACTCATTAGAGCGGATTGCCTCTTTTCAAACTCAATCAACTGTGGAGCGATACGACCATCTCTTGCAGGCGTATCCAACCATTGAGGATGATATTCCACTGGGGTATATTGCCTCTTATCTCGGCATGACTCAAGAAACCTTGAGCCGTATTCGACGCAAAAAGAAACGAAAATAATGTCAGCAGCCTTAATGATTTATAGGATGTGTTAACTGCCGCTAACACATCAAAGTTTTGCAAGGTAAGCATTACAGCTCTATATGGCAGAACTTTAAAGCATTGTTTATTGATGTTCACCTACTTGGCGGGATGTGTTTGATTTAAATCAAAACTGGATACTCAATTGACTTAAATCAAAAAAAATGGGCTGCCTTTTTATTTTGGGAACCATAGGATCAAGTTAAGCAAACAGGTTTGGCTTCTTGATATGACTGTTCGTTCTCTCATTGAGACCTATTACAACGCTCAGACGCAGGAATTTTCTGAGTTCTCCAAAACTCAACAGCTCGAATCAGGGCAATTGTCGGTTACCGAAATCGACCAATTCATTCGTAATCTTTGCCGATCGCACCTCAAAAGTCCGCAGATTTTGGCCTTTTTATACGCCATTGCCCCGCCCACAGCAGCAGATACCCTGCAACATAACCTGCTGGAAGAAATGGGGCTGGATGAGGCCGGCATTCGTCACCCGGATTTGCTGTATCAGTTAATGGCCGCCGCCGGATTGAGTGCCCAGCAGCAGGCCACAGTGGCCGCTGCCGCGCAAGACCAATTGCGATCGCTCTGCACCGACCCGCTGATGTTTGGCACGATCAAGGAATTGGGACTCTCTGTGCTGCTGGAAGTCACCTGTTTTGAGTGGATGCTGGCGCGTCTATCTAGCCGTCTGGGTCAGGCGTTGCAAGTCCATCGAGGCCTGTCCGAAGCGGCTTTGACGTGGTTTTATCACCATTCAGAAGTGGATATTCGCCACGCTGAAGAGGGCGTTGATGCGGTTGTGAACTACGTTAGCTATTACGACATCGACGCCGATGAGCTAGAGACGATTCTCGACATCACGTTTCGTGAAAACGTCTTTGTCCGCCGCTACTTTGACACCAACGTGCTGACGAGCGCTCTGCCAACCTTGGAGGCCGCACAATGAAAATTGTTGCCGCCACCGTGTTTGCACTTCAAATTCCATTTGTTGAAGCGTTTGCCCACAGCGTTCGCAACCGGGCCTATTCCGACTCGATCGTGGTGCGGGTTGAGGCCGCCGATGGCACCATCGGCTACGGCGAAGCCGTCGCTCGTCCCTATGTGACTGGCGAAACCGTAGAGTCGTGTGTTGAGTTTATGGTCAACACACTGTGGCCAGCTGTGCAGCAGCAAGATTATCCGACCCCGCCTGCGGATGCAGAAGCGGCGATCTCCTGGCTCCATCAGGTCGCGATGACGTTACCCAAAACGCCTGTGGCGACTGGCAGCGAGAGAATGGCAATCCCAATCGCCTGGCATGCCGCCCGAACCGGATGGGAACTGGCCCTCATTGACTGCTTGCTCAAGGCTGAAGGTCACTCTCTTGGCCATCTCTTGCCGCCGAAGCGCTCGACGGTGACCTACAGCGGCGTGATTACGGCTAGCAACGTCGAGCAAGCAGTAAAAGTGGCCAAACGATTTAAGCAGTTTGGCCTATCACATCTCAAGGTGAAGGTGACCGGGACAGATGATCGCGATCGCATCGCCGCCATTCGCGCAGCGGTTGGCCCTGAGCCATTGATTCGTTTGGATGGCAATGGAGCCTACACCGTCGAGTCGGCGATCGCCACCTGCCAAGACCTGACTGAATTCGCCATCGCCAGTGCAGAACAGCTCATTCCTCGCGGTCTGCCCACCGATTACGCCCGCCTACAGGCCGCCACCGCGATTCCTCAAATGGCTGATGAGTCGCTGATTACGCTCGCTGATGCCGAGGCGCTCATCGCCGCTCAGGCCTGCCAAGGGTTCAACCTACGACTCTCGAAATGTGGAGGACTCGCCTCAACGATCTCGATCGCCCAACTCGCCGCCGCTGCCAACGTGTTTGTCCAGGTCGGCTGTCAGGTGGGAGAAACGGCCATTTTGTCCGCCGCTGGGCGACATCTTGCCGCTTGGTTACCCGAGGTGAGATTTGTCGAGGGTTCCTACGGCAAACTGCTGCTAACTCAAGATGTCAGCCGGACACCCATCCAGTTTGGGCATCGCGGGCAGGCACCCGCATTGACTAAACCGGGGTTAGGCGTTGATGTGCAGGATGAGGTGCTAGCGGCTCAGGCTCACCAGACGCTGCGGTTAGAAACGGCCTCCATGGCTCCCTCGTAATACCCGTTCTCAGTGATCGGACTGCCGATGCCATCTTGGCAACGCCGAGGAGCTGAAGAGCAGGGGAGCAGCTCTGTCGCCTTGTCTCAGAGAATCGGTGTCATTTTTCCTCTCAGCTTCCCCAGGCGTAATCTCCCCTCAGATATCGCCAGCTACAGGTTGATCAGGCCATTCCCAATGTCTGAAATCATCATCAGATCAGCTTTTTAATTCTGACTTCCGACTTCTTCATTCCGTAGAGCCTTGCCCTGCCCCAAGAGGATGCTGCGATATCTCTGCGACCTGTCACCCTGCGATTGCCAGATTGACGGCACTCCAGTGCATCCCGCGATAGTCCTTACCTCCCGGCTTTTTAGCCGGTCTTACTCATGTCATCCCTGATTCCCCTGACCATTCGCTGGCGTGGTCGCGCCCTGGCGCAGCGCCTCGACGCAGCGGCCCTCAACCCAGAACGGGCACAACAGGCCTGCTTGCAGGAACTGCTGATCCGCCATCAGGGCACCGCCTTTGGCCGAGAACACGGTTTCACCCAGATTCACACCCCTGCCGACTATCAACGGGCAGTGCCGATTCGCGATTATGAAGCGCTGCGGCCCTATGTGCAGCGCATGATGCAAGGTGAAACCAACGTGCTGGTGAGCGATCCGGTGACGATGTTTACGCTGACCAGCGGCACCACGGGGCAGCCCAAATACATTCCGGTCACCGCCGTCTCCGAAGCGCGAAATTCCGCCCTGATGCGCCAATGGCTTTACCGGTTGCTGCCGCAACATCCGCGCTGCCTCAGCCACGCCCTGGTCGGCATTGTGAGTGCAGCAGTGGAGGGCTACACGCCCAGCGGCACTCCCTACGGTAGTTTGTCGGGGCGCATTTATCAGCAGATTCCCGGTCTGGTACGCCGGGCCTACGCGGTGCCCTATCCGGTATTTGAGATTAAGGACTACGACCACCGCTACTGGGCGATCGCCCGCTTTGCCCTAGCGCGCGATGTTTCCTTTTTGGGCACCCCCAATCCCAGCACGCTGCTGCGACTCGCCACCGTGATGGATGAGCATCATGAGAACCTAATTCGCGCGATTTACAACGGCACTTTGGGCTTGGCGGCGACTGATTTGCCGGCAGCGACGCGGCGATCGCTTCAATCTCATCTACGCCCTCAGCCCCAACGCGCTAAAGCGCTAGAGCACATTGTGGAAACCACTGGCCATCTGCACCCCAAAGACTGCTGGCCTCAGTTGCAACTGGTAGGCTGCTGGACTGGCGGTAGTGTGGGTATGCAAGCGCAGCGATTGGCGTCAGTCTACGGCCCCGTGCCGCTCCGAGATTTAGGCTATCTGGCCAGTGAGGCGCGGGTCACCCTGCCGATCGCCGACCAGACGCCGAGCGGTGTGCTCGACCAGACGCTGAACTTTTGCGAATTCATCCCCGAAGACGCCATGGAACAGGACAATCCGCCTGTTTATCTGAGTCATGAACTGGAGGTCGGTCAGCGTTATTACATTCTCCTCACCACGCCCGGCGGCCTGTATCGCTACCCCATCAACGACATTGTCGAAGTCACGGGGTGCTATCACCGCGCCCCCCTGCTGGCTTTTGTGCGCAAGGGCAAAGATATGAGTAACCTGACTGGGGAAAAGCTGCACGTCAACCAGATTTTGCAAGCAATGGCGCAGGTGCAGCGTCAGTTTGACCTCACCATCGGCCAGTATCAGTGGGTGCCGAACCTGGCTGAGATGAACTATCACATTTATGTGGAATGGGCCGACTCGCGGGGCGATCGCTGGATTCAGCACACCCTATTGCCCGCGCTGGATCAAGCGTTGCAACAGCTCAATAATGAATACGCTCAAAAACGCGCATCGCAGCGGCTCCAGCCCCTTTGCCTGCATCGCCTGCAACCGGGCTGGGCCGATGCGGTAAAACGCGCCGCGATCGCCACGAGCGGACGCGATGTTCAGTACAAATGGCGAGTGCTGTGCCCCGAGGTGCCGCCTCATGCGCTGACGTCGCGCTACTGCGAAGCTGCCCTGCCTCAGTAAGACTCATCTCGATTGATGGGGTTAATCGTAACCAATGGGGCCAGTATGAGGGGGGCCAGTAGAGGGGGGATAGGCAGCCAACGAGCACCGCGCCTAACGATGACCGGCTGCCCATTACCAACGCTGCCAGCCGTCAGGCATCGGGAAACGCCTTCCCCTCTTCACCCTGATCAACGTCATTCATGCGTTCTGAGTCATGGCTATGATTGACCTTTAACAGGGCTGGAGCGTCCACAGCAGCGATTGGGGAGGTGGCTCGCGGCCTTTCCAACACATCCACAATCCAGGCTTCCTCAATCCACGTTTTGCAAACGACGGCCAGCGGCAGGGCTAAAATCAGCCCCACAGGCCCCAAAAAATTGGCGAAAAAGAGCTGCACGATCAAGGTAGCAGCCGGTAAGAGCGCCACCCGGCGCTGCATCATCATGGGACTAAACCAGTAGCTCTCTAAATTCTGGATCACCACATAGAGCACCAGCACCGCGATCGCACTGCCAAACGATTGGGATAACGCCACAATGATGGGAAAAATCGCGCTCAACACCGGGCCAATGTTGGGAATAAAGTTAAATAAACCGGCCAGCATCGCATTGGCAAAGGGATAGGGAACCTGCAATAGCACCAGCCCGATGAAGCTCAGCGTCGCGACGAAGAGGGAGTTAATCGACACACCCCCTAACCAGCACAACAGCGACCATTCGCATTTGCTCAAAATCGCATCGGCCCGGCGGCGATATCCAGACGGAAACAAGCGCACCAGCAAGTTGCGATAAGCCTGCGGGTCGCTCAAAAACATTATTGTCAGGACAATCAGCAAGAGTAGCTGCAGCAGCGTAATGACTGACCCGGAAAAGAAACTGACAAAGTTGCCGAAAAACTGACTGCCGAAGGTGGCAAACTGCTCGACCAGGTTCGATAATCCCGGAATTTCCCATTCCGTGATGCCCTCTGGTAGCCAGCTCGGCGGATTCGTAAGCATGTCATCAGCCCACACATCAAGCCGGTTAAACCCATCGGGGATCAGCGCTAGAAGCTGTTCAAATTGCCCGACAAACAGCGGCAGCACGAGCACGGTGAACAGCCCCAGCACCACAATCACCGCCCCCATCGTGAGCAGCACGGCTCGCGATCGCACCAGATGCAGCCGTTTCACTAAGCGCCGGGCAAAGCTATTGAGGGCGATCGCCAACACCACCGCCGCAAACACTAGCAGTAAAACCTGACGAAATTGCCAGATGATTACCAAAGCAATCAAAAAACAAACGAGGCTGATCCAATCTGAAAGTTTCACCTTCCCTCTCTGCCGCACGGAGCGCTGCCATATCCAGAATCTTAGAGTGCGTGCCCAGATTGTGTCGCGAAATGTATCAGAACGACAGTCTAAAAGTATCCACAGCAAAGCGGGAACAAGAGAGGATTGTGGAATTTCAGCCGGTGGCTAAGCGCTGAAGTATTTCGCTACCGGGTGATAGGTGACGATCGCGGTGGTGGATTGTTCTGGATACAGCTGTTCGCTTTCATCCATAAACATGCCGATGCGATCGACCTGCAGCAAGTCCAGCTGCACTGCCTGGTCGGGGATGTGCGGACAGGCTGGGTAGCCAAAGCTATAGCGTGAGCCTTGATAGCGCTGCTGGAGAATCTCCCGCAGGGTACCGGGTTCTAAGTCGCCGTAGCCCAACTCGCGCCGAATGCGGGCATGGCACCACTCGGCCATGGCCTCCGCCGTTTGCACCGACAGCCCGTAATAGTAGAGGTAGTCGGTGTATTGGTCGGCCTGAAACAGCTTTTGGGCAAATTCTGTCGCCACTTCGCCCACGGTCACCGCCTGCATGGGAAACACATCGAATTGGTCAGGCTGGGCCTGATCTTGAGGCAAAAAGAAATCGGCGATGCAGAGTCGGCGCAGCGACTTTTGCCGGGGGAAGGTAAAAGTCGCGATCGCCTTAGGATCTTTTGCCCCTGTGGTGATGACCGCCGGATCATAGATATGCAGCGAATTCCCCTCTGCCAAACAGGGGAAATAGCCATACACGATTTGCGGCTTGAGCAGGTGCTCGGACAAAATTCGAGCTTTCCAGGTGTCGAGAATCGGATGCACCGTTTCTTGCAAAAAGGCGTCGTATTCCTCCCGCGACTGCTCTTTGGCCTTGCGGAACTGCCATTGCCCGACAAACAGAGCCTGCAGATCTAAGTAGGTGAGCACTTCCGTGAGGGGAATGTCTGCCGGGTTGAGAATCTGCGTGCCCCAAAACGGCGGCACTGGGCGTGGGATGTCGATCACCACGGCTTCAGACCGACGGGTGTCGACAACGACGGGTTCAGCCGCCGCTGGCTCGGACGCGGTGCTAGACGCATCGGCTGTTGAGGCGGCACCATTGGTCGAGCGATCGCCCGATTCTGCCTGATCAACTTCATCCAAAAACCCTTGCAGATCATCCCAATTGCTGGCCGCTTTCGCGGGCATCAGCTTGTCCATAAAATGCAGGTCGGCAAACGCATCTTTGCCGTAGACCACCCTACCCTGGTAGGTGTTTTGGCAATCTTCATGCACAAACTTCGGCGTCAGTGCCGCACCGCCCAAAATCACTGGCACGCGAATGCCTTCCTGGTTAAAGGTGGCCAGGTTGTCTTTCATAAAGGCGGTCGATTTCACCAGCAGGCCGCTCATGGCAATACAGTCGGCATCGTGCTCGCGATAGGCCTGAATGATATTCTCCACCGGCTGTTTGATCCCCAGGTTCACCACCTTGTAGCCGTTGTTCGAGAGGATGATATCCACCAGGTTTTTGCCGATGTCATGCACGTCGCCTTTGACCGTGGCAATGATAAACGTGCCCTTGCCCGAGCCGTCGCTGTCGGACTTTTCCATCATCGGTTCCAGGTAGGCGACTGCCGCCTTCATCGTTTGGGCCGACTGCAGCACAAAGGGCAACTGCATTTGACCAGAGCCAAACAGTTCACCCACGACCTTCATGCCGTCGAGTAAAAAGGTGTTGATGATGGTCAGCGGCTCATACTGCTGTAACGCTTTGGCCAGGGCATCTTCTAACCCAATGCGCTCACCGTCGATGATGTGCTGTTTGAGCTGTTCTTCAATGGGCAGATCTTTGGCGATCGCCTCTTTCTTTTTCAAACTCTTGCCTTCAAACAAGGTGGTGAGTTTGGTGAGGGGGTCATAGGTGACAATATCGCCGTCATAATCGCGGCGATCGTAAATCAAGTCGCGGCAAATCTTTTGATGATCCGGGTCGATCTTCGCCAGGGGCAAAATCTTGGCGGCGCTGACGATCGCGCCATCCAATCCCACCTGCATCGCTTCGTGGAGAAAGATCGAGTTCAGCGTCACCCGCGCTGCCGGGTTCAAACCAAAGGAGACATTCGAGACGCCCAGCATGATGTGGCAGCCCGGCAGATGCTCCTTGATCAGG
>JBHJJI010000078.1:0-9517 GCA_050042805.1 Leptolyngbyaceae cyanobacterium | reverse complement strand
AAAGTTGTGCTGTAACAGTCTTAGAAGAGAGAATTTGCCTGTCGGCAACAGTGCTACGATAAGTGCGACACAAAAGAGAGAAAAAACAAGGATAAAGTAGTCCATGCAAGAAATTGACAAGTCGATATCCTTTGATGGACGGGATATTCGACTTAAAGTGGGATTATTGGCCCCCCAAGCGGGCGGGTCGGTGTTAATTGAGTCCGGCGAAACTTCAGTCCTCGTGACCGCGACTCGCTCCACTGGCAGAGAAGGTATTGATTTTCTACCATTGCTGGTCGACTATGAAGAGCGACTTTACGCTGCCGGGCGCATTCCAGGCGGTTTTTTGCGTCGTGAGGGTCGCCCCCCTGAGCGGGCAACGCTGACCAGTCGATTGATCGATCGCCCCATGCGTCCCCTCTTTCCGGGGTGGTTACGAGACGATATTCAAATTGTTGCCAGCACGATGTCGATGGATGAGCAAGTGCCGCCCGACGTGCTCGCGGCGACTGGCGCTTCCGTCGCGACCCTGCTGGCAAAAATTCCCTTCAACGGCCCCATGGCAACGGTGCGCGTAGGCTTGCTGGGCGATGATTTTGTCATCAACCCCACCTATGACGAAATCGAAAAGGGCGACCTAGATTTGATCGTGGCTGGTTCGCCAGACGGCGTCATCATGGTAGAGGCAGGTGCCAATCAACTTCCCGAACAGGATGTCGTGGAGGCGATCGACTTTGGCTATGAAGTCGTGCAAGACCTAATCAAAGCGCAGAATGAACTGATTGCTGAGCTGGGCATTGAGCGCGTCATTGCGATTAAGCCTGAAGATGACCCAACGCTAGAACAGTTTTTAGCAGAGCGGGCCACCGCACCGGTCAAAGCCATCTTGACCGAATTTGCCCCGAAGCCGGAGCGCGACGACAAGCTCGACGCGGTCAAAGCAGAAATTTCGGCAGAAATCGCTGCGAAGCCTGAGGATGATCCGGTGCGTCAAGCTGTGGAGCAAAATCCCAAGGCGTTGGGCAATACCTACAAGGGCATCACCAAGAAGCTGATGCGCAAGCAGATTGTCGAAGAAGGGGTACGTATCGATGGCCGCAAGCTAGACGAAGTGCGTCAGCTCAACTCACGGGTCAATTTGTTGCCGTCGCGGGTGCATGGTACGGGTCTGTTTCAGCGCGGGCTGACGCAGGTGCTGTCGGTGGTGACGCTGGGCACCTCTGGCGATGCGCAAAAGACGGATGATTTGCATCCTGATGATGAGAAGCGGTACCTCCATCACTACAACTTCCCGCCTTATTCAGTGGGTGAAACACGGCCCATGCGATCGCCCGGTCGTCGCGAAGTGGGCCACGGGGCGCTAGCTGAACGGGCCTTGGTGCCAGTGCTGCCGCCGAAAGAAGAGTTTCCCTATGTGATTCGGGTCGTTTCAGAGGTGCTGTCCTCTGATGGTTCGACCTCTATGGGCTCAGTCTGTGGCTCGACGCTGGGCCTGATGGATGCCGGTGTCCCGATTACCAAGCCGGTCAGCGGCGCGGCGATGGGCCTGATCAAAGAAGGCGACGAAGTGCGCATTCTCACCGACATTCAGGGCATTGAAGACTTTTTAGGCGACATGGACTTCAAGGTGGCCGGTACCGAATCCGGGATCACGGCCCTACAAATGGACATGAAAATCACGGGCCTACCGGTTGAAGTGATTGCCAAGGCCATCCATCAGGCGAAGCCCGCTCGCCTACACATCCTCAAATCAATGCTAGAGGCGATCGCGAAACCCCGCGAAGTCTTGTCGCCCTTTGCCCCGCGCCTGCTCACCTTTAAGATTGATCCCGACATGATTGGGATGGTGATTGGCCCGGGTGGTAAGAAGATTAAATCGATTACCGAGCAAACGGGTGCCAAGGTCGATATCTCTGACGACGGCACAATTACTGTGTCTTCTTTGGATGGTAAGAAGGGTGAAGCGGCCAAGTCCATGATTGAAGCGATCGTCTTTAAGCCTTCTGCTGGCGATGTCTTCTTGGGCAAAGTGGTGCGGATTATTCCCATCGGCGCTTTTGTCGAATTTCTACCGGGCCAAGATGGCATGATTCACATCTCACAGCTGGCTGACTATCGCGTCAACAAAGTTGAAGATGAAGTTTCCGTCGGCGATGAGGTCGTGGTCAAAATTCGCGAAGTGGATAATCGCGGTCGGGTCAACTTGACTCGGCTCAACATTCATCCCGATGAGGCGGCGGCCGCTCGTGGCGAAGCCCCTGCGAGTGAAGAGCCTGCTAGCTAGGTGGGTTTAGCCTGCTATGCCTTGAGGAGATTTCAAGCAAAAATGATCTCCGTAGGGGCGGGTTTTGTGAAGGCTTATAGCGATGAAATCAAGGTTTCTAGCTAAACCCGCCCTTACAGTACCGATCGATTATTTCTCAGAAATCGCCTTAACCCAGAAAGCGAGGAAGTCATTGAGCGACTCCCTCGCTTTTTTGACGTCAGCCTGAGTGGTCGAGGGACGCTTTTTTCCTCCAGCGGAAGAGTCATGCTGAGCGTAATTTGAGCAGGAATCATTTCCTCGGAAACGAGGACACAACTAACTGGCCGAACTCACACTGATGAGCAACTAACTCCACCACTTCGCGATGCTAGATTCAGCCTGGATATGTCAGGGCACGGAAGGCAAATTGGGGTAAGGCAAGCATGCGTCGCCAGCGCCAGGGTTCTTGATACAGCCGATAGAGCCATTCCAAATGGTTGTTACAAAACCAGGCGGGGGCACGCTCTTTGGTGCCCGCCCAAATGTCAAAGCTGCCGCCGACCCCAACCCAGATGGCATTGGGGCAAAGCGATCGCCGCTCGGCAATCCAAAACTCTTGGCGGGGAACGCCCAGCGCCACGAGAATAACGGCGGGCTGTAGCTGCTGCAGACGATGTTCCAGCGCAGGCAGCTCTTGCGTGGAAAAGTAACCGTTCTGAATACCGGCGATCGCCAGATCGGGTTTTCGCTTTTGCCAGTTTTGCGCCGCTTGGTCAGCTGTCCCTGGGGCTGCGCCCAAAAAGAACACCGATTGATCAGGCTGGAGTTTGTGCAATAGCGCCTCAGCCAACTCAATCCCCGGACAACGCTCCACCCGTTTGCCTTTGACTCGAAAGTAGAGCACAATCCCCGCGCCATCAGGAATCGCAAGTTCGGCTTTCTGGAGAACGGCTTTCAAGGGTGGATTTTGATCGGCTTGCATCGCCATCTCAGCATTGAGGGTCACCACATGGGTGCCTAACCCTTGCTGGTGGCGCAGCAGTAGCCAGTCTTCGTAATGATTACCCGCATGGAGGGGTAGCCCCATGACCGATAGTGTTTGCAGCTCACCCATAGCTTGGTACGGCAGTTGTGTTCTCGAACACAGGTTTATACTCTGGTCAAAGCCTTGCCAGCACGTCAATAGAACGATCTCGACTGACTTTTAACCATCGCGAATGCATTGTACAGCACAAGCACGAACCCAGTTACTCACACCCTGTGGAAAACACTGTCGAGGCCATAGAGGCAGCCGATTACCGTTCCGTTGCTGTCCTCATTAGAAGTCGGTTCAACACCGCGTTCTAATGAGGAATCAGGGGGAATGGAGATCGTTAATAGTCCAGCTCTTCTTCGTATTCGGTTACTTTCTTTTTCTGAGGAATGTTCACCGGCGGCGCGTTGTAGGGCTCGGGTTCATCATCTGTCCAGATGTCTTCGGTGACCTCTTTGATGTCGGCGTCGTAATCCACCGGTGCCGGATTCGTCGATTGGGTCGGCCAGTTATCGTCTTCTAGCGGTGCTTCGCGGTAAGCCATCTCGGCTTGGCGCTGAGGCATTGGTTCTGCCGAAATCGGCTCGGGTTCACCCCAATCATCTTCAGTCAACCGCTCTTGCACGACGGGGGCACGCTCTCGCACCGGTTCAACCGGCTGCTGCAGGCCGGAGGGTAACTGATTAGCAGTCGAAACCGGCATAATATATTCGCTTTCGTCGTCGCGTTCCCACGGGGCGCGGCCAATGCCGAGTCGTTCCAGCAGACCGACGCTGAGCTGGACAAGTTTTTCCTCAGCCCCTTCAAACACGATCAAGCGATCGGGGCCACTGCTGACAATTTCATCGACGGGCAGCTCATAGGTGCTGATTACCTGGTCGGGAATTTTAGGTAAGCCAAACGACGCAATGATGATGGACTCTAACTTGCCCGTCGTCACATCAAATTTAAGATCGCGTAGCCGACCCAGCATTTCGCCTGATTCGGTAATCACCTCAGAGCTAATCATGGTGCTGTAAGGGGTCAGGTTGAGGTCGTCTTCAATGACGTCATCATCGTCCACCAAGATGACATCGCCGACCTGACGAATGCTGCTGAGCTGCATCGTGTGCTCAGTGCCTGACATCACGCCGGGCAAAATCTGCTCTCGCAACCCCAGCGCGACCACTTCTCCGCGATCGACATCGACCCATAGCTGACTCACAAACCCCAAGCTTTTCCCCGTAGTACGGGTCACGACCTGCGTGCCTAAAAAGTCAGAGCGTTGACGAAACTGATCATAGGATGGGGTCATAGCCGGAGCCTGGTGGGAAAGTGAAATCAGCAGGTGAACCGCAGTTCGCTTAAAGAATGATTCTACAGGAGGACTCTGATCTTAACAGATCTACATGGACGCACTTTGAGCCTCTAGATTGATGCCGAGCACCTGAGTATACGCTCCCCGCGCTTGCGTCACCCCAATCGTCCGCTGAGCGGCTTCGATCATCGGACGGCGTAAACTGACCACAATAAACTGGGCTTGCTGAGCCTGCTGCTTAATCATTTTAGAGAGTCGCTCAACATTCGCGCCGTCTAAAAACATATCGACTTCATCAAAGGCATAAAACGGGGACGGACGATAGCGCTGCAGGGCAAAGATAAAACTCAGGGCCGTCAACGATTTCTCGCCCCCCGACATCGAGGCTAAGCGCCGCACCGGCTTGCCTTTAGGGTGGGCCACCAGATTGAGACCACCATTGAAGGGATTTTGAGGATCATCCAGCTGCAGATAGCCATCACCATCAGAGAGCTGGGCAAAAATGTCGCTGAAGTTAGTATTGACGGCCTCAAAGGCTTCCTGAAAGGCCCGCTGCCGCAAGGTCGTGAAGTTTTCAATCCGCAGTAGCAGTTCGGTGCGTTCTTCCTGCAGCGTTGTCAGTTTGTTAGACAGTTCTTCCAACCGCGCTTGAGTCTGGTTGTATTCCTCTAAGGCCAACATATTGACCGGCTCCAGCGCTTCTAAGCGGCGCTGCAGCGAACGGATTTGTTTTTGCACCGCCTCCAAATCGATCTCTGCCGGAATTTCGGGCAGGGGATCGGGCAAGTCGGTTGCCTGGGTAGCAAGTTCGGCCTCACAGACGGCGAGCTGCTGCTGCCGTTCTTTGCGGGTTTCAACGCGTTTTTCTCGCTGCCAGTCGAGCTGCTGCTTTTGCGTTTGCTGATCGCGAAACTGCGCCTCGACGCGATCGCGGTTGCCCTTTTCAGATGCTAGCGTCGCATCCAGTGCACTCAGCTGTTGCCGGAGTTGCTGCATGCCCGTCGTCAGCTCCGCCTGTTGCGCTGCCAGTCCTTGGCGCTGCTGCTCTTGTTGCGTTTGCTGCTGCTGATAGTCTGCCAGTTGCGACTGCTGCTGCTGAATGGCAATCTGCGCCCGCTCCTGCTGGGATTGAAAATCGCGCAGCCGCTTTTCGGCCGCCTGCAGCAGAGCCTGGCGATCGCTCAGTTGCTGCTCTAGCTGCTGCACCGCTGACTGGGCCTGCTGCCATTCGCTGTGGGTTTGCGACTCCTCTAGCTCCGCTAACGCGGCTCGCTGAGCCTGCAGGTCGGCTTCCTGAGCGGGCAGTTGCTCCGCCAGTTCGACTAAGCGGCTTTGGGCGGTGGTGAGTTCTTGCTGATATTGGGCCAGCCGCGTTTCGTTTTGGGCGCGCTGCTGCTGGAGTTGACGCAGTTGTTTCTGCACCTGTTCGGTCTGGAGTTGCTGTTCGCGATGTTGCTGCCGCGCTTCCAAAAACGCATCGGAGGCGGCTTTGACGGCAACCGTACCGGCGGCGATAAGCTGCTCACAGCGCGAGAGGATTTGCTCAATTTCGCTCAGGCGCTGCCGCAGGGCGATCGCCTCTTCAGACTCGCCCGCTTCCACCGTGCCAAAATGCAGCCGTCCTCGTTGTTTACTGAGGCTCCCCCCAGTCATCGCGCCGCTGGTTTCCAGCAGTTCCCCATCCAGCGTCACCATGCGCTGTTGGCCGATATGGCTCCGGGCCGCCTGCAGCGTTTCAAAGACGGCGGTGCTGCC
This sequence comes from Leptolyngbyaceae cyanobacterium, assembly GCA_050042805.1. GTDB lineage: Bacteria > Cyanobacteriota > Cyanobacteriia > Phormidesmidales > Phormidesmidaceae > Halomicronema. The sequence continues at coordinate 3,205 of JBHJJI010000078.1, read as the reverse complement.
GAACACAAATTCAAACACTTTGCGATAGCGATCGTCGCAGTCGATCAGGTCAACGGCATAGTCGGCCAAGCCATCGGGCCGCTTCCAATCAGGAATGCGGTTAATTCTCGGTACCCGAATGGCATTCAACGGTAAAAACGTGGCGCGACCGGCGCGGCGCTGCTTCAGCAGGGCAATCCCTTGGGAGGCCACCTGATCATTTTCAACCACCAGATAACCCAGCCGTCCTCCCGCCGCAATCTCCAACGCGAGTTGAAACCGTGGATCCACCCGGCCTAATTGTGCCACTAAACCACAGATGCCCGGCAAGCCGCTGGCGATCAGAATTTGCGGAGCGGGAGTGCCCTGACTTTCTTGCAGCGCCTGGGCTTGGGCTTCCAGCTTGTCGAGCTGGCGCTGCTTGTCGCGCTGTTCTTGTAGCAGGCGCTGCTGGGTTTCGCGCTGCACCTTCAGCTCTTGTTCGGCATTCGCCAGGGCTTGGGCCAGTCGCTGCACCTGCGCCTCGGAACCGGGCGGCTCGCCATCGGAGGCAGTGGCAGGCGCTTCTGCCTCGATCTGCTGCGCCAGTTCACGGCCCTGTTCAGTGAGTTCAGCAATTTGCTGGGTGAGCTGACTGACGCGTTCTTGCAGCCGCACCTGCTCCGATCGCTGCGGTTCTAACGTGTGCAGCAAAGCCTCAATCTGCCGTCGTCGCTGAGTCTGCTCTTCCACCCAGGCTTGCGAGGCACTGGCGATCGCGCTCGTCGCTTCACGCTTGGCGACCAGGGCCGCTTGCGCCTCCGTTTGTCGCTGCGTCAGGGTGACCAGCTCGCCTTGCTGCAAAATCTGCAGTTCCTCTGCGACGCGAGCCTGGGTTTGTTGATGGGTCTGCAAATCGATTTGACCCTGACGCAAATTCGCTGCCGTGGCTTGACTGGTGCTGACCAAACTTTGCTGCTGGCGCTGCAGCTGCCGTAGTTCCGCCTCTTGGGTCGCCAGTTGCGACTGCAGCGCTAGGTGCTCATCTTCTCCGAGAGCTTTAACGCGTAGGTTCAGCGCATCCAGTTCTTTAGCCGTGGCCTGCAGCGTGGCCTCCAGCTGCTGCATCTGCTCGCCGTATTGCTGAATCGCCTCGCCATCCTGCTGAATCTGTTGCTGTAGCTTGGCCACCCGTTGCTGCTGCTGTTGCCAGGTCAACACCGCCGCCCATTCGTGGCGAACCTGCAGCTCGCCCTTGAGACGCTGATATTTCTCTGCCTTAAGACGATCTTGCGCCAGGCGATCGCGCTGCCCAATCAGCTCACGTTCCACCACGCGAAACCGCTCTTCACGCTCCCGCACAACTTCCAGTTTTTCCAGCGCCTGGTTAATTTTGCGATCGAACGAGGCGACTCCCGCCAATTCATCAATGATCTCCCGCCGTTCACGGGAATTCATCGAAATGATGCTGGTGACATCGCCCTGCAGCACGACGTTATAGCCTTCGGGATAGACGTGAAACCGCTGTAGCTGCTCGTGTAGCTCAGTCAGCGTGCAGGGTTCGCTGTTGATGTAATAGTTAGACGTGTAAGTGCCCTGATTGGTCACCCGCAGCCGTCGCGTCACCACCCACTCGCGCGGTGGGGTCGGCAATGGCACGACCTTATTGTCCGCAGCGGCGACCTTGTCAGCGGTCTCAGTGAGTGGCTCAGCCGCTTCCGACTGATCGGCCACCGTCGCCTCGACATCAACTGTGTTAACGGGCGCTGCCTCGGGTTGGCTGCGATCGATCAGCAGTTCGGGGGCGACATCGCTAATGTCGAAGGTGACGGTCACCAGAGCTTCAGCTGTATTGCGCCGCCCAATGTGGGTCTGATTCACCAAATCAGGCAGGCGATCGGCCCGCATACCGCGCGAACTGGCTAAGCCCAGCGCAAACAGTAGCGCATCTAAAATATTCGACTTACCCGAGCCGTTCGGCCCCGAAATCACCGTAAACCCCGGCAATAGGGGTACGGCAGTCGTGCCACCAAACGACTTGAAATGAGAAAGTTCTACACGCTTAATATGCACTGGCCAGAGCTTGAGCGATTAAAACAAATGTACTTAATTTACAAAGGGATGGCAAGGTATTAATAAATGAACCCAAATTGCTGCAGCAGGCAAGCGATCGCACCTCATCATTCAATTCCGTTTGAGTGCCAATAATCAGACAAAAAGCATTATCCATCTGAAAATTCTTACCCACTATATCCGGTGTCATTTAATAACAATCCAGTTTTTGGACAATACATCTAGGGATATTTCTACGGATACGCTCACCTCACCGACCGTGACGCCTAAGTTTACTGGCACCGCAGCCGAAATGCCAGTCTTTGCTCATGATTCTGTCTCAAAGCTCAACTAATCAAGGCTCACTCCCAAACTTCCACAGCCTGACCCTGTCAAATCCTGCAAACAACTCCGAATCTTTCCCCCACTCCCCCGCCCCTCTTAACTCCCTTGCCCCCTGCCCCGCTTGCTCTCCTACTCCCCGCAACCCACTCTAAAATAATGAGCAGATGCTGAAGGACACAGCGCGATGGTTCTCTTGAACGATTGGTCTGAGCGATTAGCCCTTATAGAATCTGAAGAGCGGCGCATCTTTAACCCAGTTGCTTGGGAGGAATACGAAGCCTTAGTCGCTGCCCTGGGAGACAAGTCGCCTTACCGGGTGCAGTTTTTAGCTGGAGTGTTGGAAATCGTGTCTCCTAGCCGTAATCATGAGAGTGGCAAAACGCGGATCGGTGATTTGCTGCTCATATACTTTTTGGAGACAAACACTGACTACTTTCCGATGGGCTCCACCACGCTAAAAAGCCCTGAGCAAGACGCTGGCGGCGAACCCGATGAGAGCTATTGCAGCGGCACAGACAAAGACTTTCCTGATCTGGCGATCGAGGGCATTGTCACCAGCGGCAGCATTAATCGCTTAGAACTTTATCGCCGCTTGGGGGTGCAAGAAGTATGGTTTTGGCAGCGCGATCGCCTGTCTCTTTATCACCAACGCCCAGAGTCACCCCAATTTGCTGCCACGGCTGGCTATGAGCCCATCAACAGAAGCGAGCTGCTGCCAGATTTAGACATCGACCTGCTAACCCGCTGCCTGCAAAACCCCAGTCCATTAGCAGCGGCCAAAGCCTTTCGCCAAGGATTGCCACGCGGCTAAGTTCAGACTGTTCCATAATTCACGTCTCTGCTACGTTAT
>JBHJJI010000077.1:0-7659 GCA_050042805.1 Leptolyngbyaceae cyanobacterium | reverse complement strand
ATTGTTTATCGCCAGTCCCCTGACTACTTGGGCGATCGCACCGAGGGGATCGAAATTATTGGCGATGGCAATAAGCCCAACCTAGAAGCCGTCTTAAACCTGCAGCCAGACCTGATTCTCGGGTCAAAAATTGGCGCTGGCGAACTCTATACCCAGCTCTCTCAAATTGCTCCAACTGTGCTGACAGAGGGGAGCGGGCGAACCGGTGACTGGCCAGAAAACTTGCAGCTTTATGCCGAGGCCTTGGGCAAACCGACAGCAGCAGAGCAATTGTTAGCAGATTATCGTCAACGCGTGCGGCAACTGCAAGCCGCCATCGATCAGCCACAGGCGTTGGAGATTTCGGTGGTGATCGTTCCTCAAGATATCGTTAGGGCATTCACAACGGGTAGCTTTGCGGGGTCGGTGCTGCAAGATATCGGTTTCTCTCGTCCCCCCGCTCAAGATGATCCCGACGGGTATGTCGCCCGATTATCGCCCGAGTCTTTAGAGGCACTCGATGGCGATTATGTTTTTCTCATTTACTCGACCTATCAACCGGGGGGAACCTCAAAAGAAGCGTTTGTGACGCACCCAATTTGGTCGCAGTTGCAGGCTGTGCAGCAAGATCGCGTGTGTGAAGTTGACGGAGCCGTTTGGATTGCCGGTCGTAGCATTCTGGCGGCAAATGAGATTCTGACCGATATTGAAGCGTGTCTCACACCCGGAAACTGAGATCAGGCGCGATCGCCGCCCGATGGCAGCCGATCAATCAAGGGAAAGGCCTCTGAATCGACTTGCTGATCGGTAGAGGGGTCGGGCAAACGCCTCAGTCCGCCATGATATAGTTCCTAATTAAGAATTAATATCATTAGGTGGCAGATTTAGTTGTGTTTGCTTTTAGTTCAGGAGCCGCGCTTGCTTTCAAGTTAATTGCTCCAGGCTGGGTAGGGAGCGGGCCTCTATGACGACTCGACTGCAGTTAAAAAATTGGACCGATTGGCTCTTGCCGAGTGGTGCGGATCATCCCCAGCTATGCCATGCGGATGTTTCTGATTATATTCAGGTCTGTCCGCCGCAGTTGGGGCGCGGCTATTTGCAAAAAATTACCCTGCGCGATGATCTGACCCTGGTGGTTTTGGACTATACACTCAACCAAGATGTGGTCGTTGATTCGGCGGGTGACGGTAAGAGCATTGAGTTGACCTTCCATTTGGACAGCCGGACACCCGGATATAGTTTTTTCTGTCCCGATTTGGGGATGAGAGATTTAGTGGTGATTCCGGCTCAACAGCGATTCTTTAAAGTTGAGTTGTTCTTTAAGCGACCCACGCTTACCCCCTACTACCAGGCCTTTTTAGAGCAGTTGCCCCCGCCAACCTACGACATGGTGGAATGCATCGTGCAATCGCTTGCTCACCATTCGAGGCGCGTTGCTCAGACCAATACGGCGGCAAGCTTAAACGCTTTACATCACGCTGTGGCGAATGGTGCCCTCTGCAACTGGAGTCAAAGCTCAACTGATTTGATTTGCCAAGAAGCGATCGCCCTGAACCATGCTGTTCGCCATCCGATTACGCCAGCCATGAAAGCAGTGATTGAGCAGATTTTAAATTGTCCGTATCAGGGCCGCACCCGCCGCACTTACTTAGAACGTCAAGCTCTCAAGCTCACTGCCCTGCGCTTCGACTCGATGACCGGCTCCCGTCAGCTGGCCGCCGACTACGATTACGTTTACCAAGCGGGAGCCATTTTAAGGCGAGAGTTTGTGCAGCCTCCCAGCGTCGAAAGGTTGGCCCGTCGAGTGGGAACTAATCGTTTCAAACTCAATCAGGGCTTTCATCAGGTGTATGGTACGACGCCGTTTGGCTATCTGCGAGACTGTCGCCTATGGCAAGCTCGCCGCTTGTTGATGACGTCAGAACTCTCCATTAGTCAGGTGGCAACTGCCGTGGGTTATACCTGCCGCAGCAAATTTGCCACCGCCTTTCGTCAGCAAATGGGTCTCAATCCCAAAGCTTTTCAAATGCAGGCTTGGCGGTTAGTCAGCTAAGGCAGTCCCGCAAAAATACCGTCCTCATTGCCGGGGATCTGAGCGACTACATTTTGACCGCAAGCGTGGCTGTTCTGGAGCGGTGATTTGCATACCGCGTCTTCAGTGCAACTGAGAATTTGGCGGCGATCGCCCACGGGCGTCAGCCACTGCTTTTAACAAAATGCGTTTGGGCACCAAAATCTCTACACAGCGATAGGCGATTCCGATACCGTACTTGAGAATGATTCGCTTCAAGTCAAGCTGATGGCTGGCGAAGGTGGCTGGAGCCTCATCTCCCCGCGCAACTGGGCTTGGAGACTGGTGTGTGAGGAAGATGATGGAAAACGGATGGCTGGGGTTGAAACTATCGATCCTGTTAACTGCGGGTGGGCTAACCGGGATAGCAGAAGCCGCCGGGGCTCAAGCGGCCTCTGAGGCAGGGGCACCCCAAATTCTGAAAGCGGCAGCAGCAAAGGCGTCGTCAGATAGCTTGGCGACGGGAACGGCGCTGTTCTCATTGGTGAATGAGGAGATCGCGTCCCCTCCCTCATCATTCCTAGCGCCAACTGACGACGCTGACAGGCTGGCTCAAACAGACTCAACACCGGTCGAAATCACCGATATTCAAATCGAGGTCACAGAGGCTGGTTTACAAATCGTGCTGACCACCGCCGAGGGCGAACTCGCCGCGCCTGACACCTCGACCGTCTCGGGCAATGCTCTGATTCTCGAAATACCCAATGCGACGCTAGCCCAGGCAGAATTTCAAGAATTTCAACCCGCTGAGGACATTGCTCTCATTCAGGCTTCGGAGTTGTCAGGTGTTGGCGAAGCCTCTCCAGCGGAGAATCGGGTCCGGCTAGTGATTACGGGGACCGATGCTGCTCCTGTCGCTGAAGTTGATGCGGCAGCGACCGAACTCGTCTTGAGCATTACGCTGGGTGTCGCGATCGCGAGGGATGTGGCTGAAGACGCAATTCAAATCGGTGTGGTGGGTGCTGACTCAGACGACTATGTTGTCCCCAATGCCACCACCGCCACCCGTACCGATACGCCCCTGCGAGACATTCCTCAATCGATTCAGGTTATTCCGCAAGCGGTACTCGAAGATCAACAGGTCATCCGCCTGAATGACGCGCTGCGCAATGCCAGTGGTGTGGTCGCGGGCTCTAATGATCCGCGCGGACAGCGATTTATTATTCGCGGCTTTGATAGTACCTCGGTGCTGCGGGACGGCTTTCGCCTGACGGACGGTGCCACCGGCAATAGCGGCTTCCCTGAACTCGCCAACATCGAACAGCTCGAAGTCCTCAAGGGGCCAGCGGCCATTCTGTTTGGTTCCCTAGAACCAGGGGGCGTCATCAACTTGGTGAGTGAGCGCCCGTTGAGTGAGCCGTTTTATGAACTCAGTTTCCGAGGGGGCAATCGCACCTTAATTGAACCCAGTGTCGATATATCGGGACCGTTGACGGCAGATGGTCGCATCCTCTACCGCCTCAACACTCTCTATCGCCGCGAAGATTATTTTCGCGATTTTACGACGCCGGTAGAACGTTTCTTCATTGCCCCCGTCGTGAGCTTTGCCATTAATGAACGAACCGACCTCACGGTGGAACTGGAATACCGGGACGATGAGCGGCCTAACGATTTTGGTTTAGTGGCGGTTGGGGATGAAGTGGCCGATATCCCTTTTGATCGGGCTCTGGGCGATCGCGATGCCAGCGCCACGGCTGAGTTTTTGCGGACGGGCTATCAATTCGAGCATCGGTTTAGCGACGCCTGGAAGCTCCGCAATTCTTTTTACTACACCCAATACGACACCAGTGTCATTGTGGGCTTGGGGCCAGGGTTTGTTGAAGCGACCGGGACAATCTTTAGTTCTCCGACAAGACTCGACCAGCCTACAGACGCCCTGGAGTTGCAAACCAATGTCGTAGGTGAATTTTCGACGGGAAGTATCGACCACACCCTATTAGCCGGGGTTGATTTTTATAGCCGCCGAGACGACGGTACCGAAGCCCGAGGGGACACATCCGTCGTCAACGCGCTCAACATTTTTGACCCTGACTACGACAGCTTAGTCACGCCAGACTTTGATAGCGCCCCAGTCTTGCTCAGTTCCGAAGGCACCACTGATGGGTTGGGGATTTATGTGCAGGATCAAATTTCCCTGCTGGATAATTTGAAATTGCTGATCGGCTTCCGCTATGACAGTGTCGATCAGGAAAGCTCCAGTGTGCAATTTGGCCGCTTCACTGAATCGACTCGCTTTGACGAGGCCTTTAGCCCGCGCGTTGGCCTGGTGTATCAGCCGATTGAAGAAATTTCCCTCTACACCAGCTACAGCCAGTCTTTTGCGCCGAATTTTGGCAATACCGAGAGTGGTGACACCCTGGAACCAGAGCAAGGAGAACAATTTGAGATTGGCACCCGAGCAGCATTGCTAGACGGTCGCCTAGTGGCCGGTTTGGCCCTATTCAATATCACCAAGCAAAATGTGGCGACGGCTGACCCCAACAATCCGCTGTTCTCCGTGGCGGTTGGCGAACAGCGTAGCCGCGGCATTGAGCTGGATGTCATTGGCGAGATTTTGCCGGGATGGAATATCGTAGCTAACTATGCCTACACTGACGCTGAAATCACGGAAGACAACGATGGGCTTGAGGGTAACCAATTGTTTGGAGTGCCCGAGCATAATTTCAACTTGTGGACCAACTACGAAATTCAGCAGGGTGACTTGGCGGGCCTTGGCTTCGGCATTGGAGTGAATTTTGTGGGGGAGCGATTTGGCGATAATGCCAATAGCTTCAAGTTGGATGAGTACTTCCTGACGAATGCGGTGATCGCCTATCAACGTGATAACTGGCGGGCGGGCCTTAACTTCCGCAACTTATTTGATGTGAACTATATCGAAAGTGCCGAGAATAGCCGCACCGGCGAAATCAATCCGGGAGAAGGGTTCACCGTGGTGGGCTCAGTTTCCATCGAGTTCTAAAACTAATGGTCTGCCGTGCACTCTTTGAGCGAGTGCACGGCTCTACTGGGAGCCCCCGCCTGGCTAAAGGCACCTACTGACAAACGAGGGGGCCGTCTTAACGGTTTGACAGCTCTTGACTGATATCACTATCCCTGAATCACTATGCGTCGTCTTCATTTTCGTCATTGCTTGCTGGCCCTGCTCACCTGTCTGCTAATCGCCGCCTGTGGCCATCAGGCGCAACAGACGCCGGGAGTTGCTGACTGCCGCACGGTGTCCCATGTGTTGGGCAGTACTGAGTTTTGCGATCGCCCGGACAAAATTGTCGCCCTGGATGCTCATTCCCTGGATTTGCTCCTTTCCCTGGGCCAACAGCCTGCGGGCACGCTCACAATCCTGCCGTCCCAGTCCGAAGTGATTGAACAGCCCCGCGTGGCCATCCCTTACCTGGGGGAATACATTACAACGCAACCGGTGAACATTGGTGGCATTGGTAGTGGGCCGTCGCTGGAAGTGTTAACCCAACTCCAGCCTGATTTAATTGTGGGGGAATCTCGATATATCAAAGAGGCGGCTGATTTGCTGACCCAAATTGCGCCGACCCTACCGCTAGATATCCGCAGTCAAAAAGGTAAGTGGCGAGATAACATCCGCGCCTTGGCTCAAGCTTTGGGGGATGAAACCTTGGCAGAAGCGGCCATTGAGAGCTATCAGCAGCAGGTGGCCGCGGCCCGTGCCGACCTCGCCTCGGTGCTCGCAACCCAGCCTAAAGTTTTAGTACTGACGGCAGAAAGCCTCAGCACTGGCAGTTTTCAGGCGATCACAGCGGCCAGCTTCATTGGGGAATTGTTAGAAGCAGTGGGGTTCGAGTTGGTCTATCCGCCTGACAGCACGACCAACGCTGCACCCCTGTCGATCGAAATCCTGCCAGATCTAGACGAAGCGGATTCTGTTTTTGTGTTGGGCTACAACCGAGACCTGGCTCAACCGGGCGAAGCAACCGCAGGAACTGACCCTAACACCCTGATGCAGCAACAGGTTGCTGGCATTGAAGCGGAATGGACTGGGAATAAGATTGCCCAATCGCTGACGGCCAGCCAAGAAAATCGGGTTTATTTCACCACCTTTTATGAATGGAATCTCTTTAATGGCCCCATTGGAACTGAGTTGATTTTGGCCGATCTACGGCAATTTTTCTTGGCCAGTTGACCGGCTCTCAACCGACCGCCAATGATGTCGATAGTGCTTTCGGCGATTTGACGGTGCTTGCACTAGGGGCTGACGCGATCGCAACCCATCGCCCCTAAACAAGACCGCACAAAAAAGTGTGGTAGTTTAACAGGAATCAATCTCATTTGAGCGCAGTGGTTTACCCCATGCAGTCGAGTTCCTGTCCATCCCCTCCCCGATCCGCTCGCCCACCCACCTTGTCAACCACGGACTGGCAAGCGATCTACCAGCAGGCTCAGCAACGCGGGGAGCAACTCTGTCAAACGACTACGGACGGCACTCAAACCTTTTTGCCGCAGCGCTTAGGAAAAGGGGGCGAGCATCTCATTAACTTGCGGGGCGGCCTTTCGCTCACTATTCGCCAAGGCCACCTAAGACACCCCCTGCGCTATGTTTCCGAACATGACGCCAAATCGCCACTGGTGGCTAAGTTCTATCTATCCGGTTCGTCACGGGTAGAGACGCCCAACGTTGCCAACATCAAAAGCACCTATGAAGAGCGCCAGGGTTGCCACTATCTGTATCATTTACCTAATTTGACGGAGGTCGAAGAGTGGCCCGCAGATGAATCGCATCATGTGGTCTACGTTTGTGTTGAGCCGCAATACTTTCGGACCTTTGAGATGGGTAAAGCAGCGCCGATAAAATTGCTTCAGGCACTATTTCACGCAGAGACACCGCACCGATTTCATCAACCCCTGGGCCGCATCACGGCTGAAATTGGACAGATACTCCGGCAGATTACGCACTGTCCCTATACGGGCATCATGCAGCAGCTCTATTTGGAGGGTAAGGCTTTAGAACTGTTGACCCTCCAGTTTGCCACTTGGGCCGAGCAGCATTCCCAGCAGCCAGCGATCGCCCTCAAATCTCCTGACATTGAGCAGCTTTATCAGGCGAGAGACATTCTGCAGCAGCAAGCCGATCAGCCGCCGTCACTGACCGAGTTGGCACGTCAAGTCGGATTGAACGATCGCAAGCTCAAGCAAGGCTTTCGCCAGTTGTTTGGCACCACAGTCTTTGGCTACCTGCAAAGCTACCGACTAGAACAGGCCAAGCTCTTACTACGGGATGCTGATCGCACAGTCGCCCAAGTCGCGTTAAAAGTGGGCTATACCAACCCAGAAGCCTTTAGCACTGCTTTTCGCCGCAAGTTTGCCGTGAGTCCCAAGGCATATCAATTGGGGGTAGTGCATTTTAGTAAAGGACAGAGAAAAAGATAGACTCATCTCGTTCTGGCAGCTTCTTTCGGACGAGGCGATTGTATTCATGAATAAACATCCAGATCGCCCCAATGTGGTTCTCTAGATTCTTCGAGAAGGACAGCGTCTTCCTCACCAATCGAGCAATCCGCTGCCGCAGCGTGTTGTTCAGTCGCTCAATGTAGCTCGTCAAACCGCTATCTTTGCCCACAGGGAAATGGCGCTGGCTCGGAATG
>JBHJJI010000076.1:0-18023 GCA_050042805.1 Leptolyngbyaceae cyanobacterium | reverse complement strand
GCTATCTAGCGAGACAAACTCTGTGCAAGCCTCTTGAAAGGCGATCGCGGCCGTTTTAACCTGACCAAAGCCAAACACTTGGGCACCCGAGGCGATCAGTCTCACCACCAAGGGCGTATAGTCACTGTCACCCGCCACAATGCCAAAAATCTCAGGCCGCATGGTTTGCAGCAAATCCATCGCGTCGATCGCCAGGGCAATATCGGTGGCGTTTTTACCCGTCACATAGTCAAACTGCTGAATCGGCACGATCGCGTGCTTATGCAGAATTTTGGCCCACCCTTGCAGATGGTCTTTTTTCCAATTACCGTAAGCACGGCGAACGCGAATCGTGCCGAGAAAGCCCAGCCGACTAAACACCAAGTCAATCTTGGAAGCAGGCGCATTATCAGCATCAATCAGCAAGGCAATTCGAGGCGTCCGAGAGTCCATCGCAGGCGATCGCACAAATGGCTCTCTTAATTTACCGAGTGACTCTGATTATGGGGTGTTAAAAGATGTTGTCCAATCCCCTCAAACTCTCAGAAACTGGCCCACTGACGGGACGCCTCAGCGACTGACCAGCGTAAAGTAGTGGATCAAAGGCCTTTAAAAGGAAAAAAGGAGAGCTGAATTCAGCTCTCCCTACCATCAGGGTGCATCTACATAACATAGTATTGCACAGCATCCATGAGGGGTGAAACCCCCACCCCCGATCTTTACATTTCTTAACAATTCAGCTTCTTCATCAAGATTTGGTTGGTTAGCTTCGGATCCACCCGTCCACTGGTTCGTTTCATCACCTGACCGACAAAAAAGCCCTGAAGCTTTTTCTTGCCAGCGCGATACTTTTCGAGCTCGTCAGGATGCGCGGCCAACACCTCATCAATAATGGCTCCGATCTTTTCAGGATCAGAGATTTGGCTAAGTCCGCGCTCCTCCACGATCGCTTGGGGTGAGCCCCCCTGAGTCAACAGATCAGGCAAAATATCCTTGGCGATCTTGGTGCTGATGGTATTGTCGGCAATCATCTTCACCATTTCTGCCAGCATGTCTGGCTGGAGCGCAATCTCAGTGATTGAGAGCTTTTCGGCATTGAGATAGGCAGCAATATCTTGGGTAATCCAGTTGGCGGCAAGTTTGGGATCGGCCCCGAGTTGCACCGCTGTCTCGAAGTATTCTGCTACTTGGCGCTCATCCGTCAAGACGCGAGCGTCATAGGGTGATAGGCCCAGTGACTCCTCATAACGGGTGCGTTTGTGGGCCGGTAGCTCCGGCAGTTCTTGCTGCCAGGTTTCGAGCTGCTGGGGAGCGACTTCGATGGGGGGCAGATCCGGCTCCGGAAAGTACCGATAGTCACTAGAGCCTTCCTTGAGACGCATGCTGATGGTGCACTGACTACCTTCTTCCCACAGGCGAGTCTCTTGATAGATCGGTTCACCGGCTTCGACCGCCGCAATTTGGCGATCGATTTCATATTCGATCGCTTTTTGAATGGCGCTGAAGGAGTTCATATTCTTGATTTCGACCTTCGTGCCAAACTTCTCGGCCCCCACCCGCCGCACCGAAATATTGACGTCGCAGCGCAGCGAACCTTCCTGCATGTTGCCGTCACTGACGCCCAGATACCGCATGATCCGCCGCAGTTCCTGGGCATATTCGGCGGCCTCTTGCCCAGTGCGCAGATCCGGCTCTGATACGATTTCGACCAAAGGCACCCCAGCTCGGTTAAAGTCCACCAATGAATAGGCCGAGCCCGAGAGGCGATCGCTGCCCGCATGCACTAACTTGCCTGCATCTTCTTCCATATGTAGGCGGGTGATGCCAATGCGCTTGCGACTGACTTCGTGGGTTTTGCGATCGACCAGCTCAATCTCTAGCCAGCCGTGCTCCGCAATGGGCAGGTCAAACTGCGAGATTTGATAGTTTTTGGGCAGGTCGGGATAAAAGTATTGCTTGCGATCGAACTTGCTGTAAGGGGCAATCTGGCAATTGAGGGCCAAACCCGCTTTCACCGCATATTCCAACACCTTTTGATTGAGCACCGGCAACACCCCCGGCATGCCCAACACGATGGGATCAATGTGGGTATTGGGGTCAGCGCCAAAGGCCGTTGAGCTGGGCGAAAAAATCTTGGTCTCGGTGCTGAGCTGGCAGTGGGTTTCCAGACCGATGACAGCTTCGTACTGGGTTTTGGTAGGGGCAGCAGAGGTCATGACAAACCGCGATCAACAATTCATTCAGCCATTCTAACCCCACCAGAGAAGGCCTCCCTCGAAATTATCATCCACTCGGCAATCCGAGGCCTACCAGCTGTGCAGAAGTATCGGCATCTCGGGTCTCAATGGCAAGACGACCTCTGAACCGGTTTACCCTTAGCGCTGCTAGCTCAAGGCGCGGTTTTCACCCTGACCATGGCGGAAATAGTGCTCCATGCCGCTCGCGAAAAAGCCGCCGCTCACCGCCGCCGCCACATCTAGATGCAGGCTGAGATAGACGCTTTCATCAAACGCGGCGCTCGGGTCTCGCTGTTCATGCTGACCAAAGCTGACGTAATGCTCAAAGCCCGAGACAAAGGTACTGCCAACCACTTGCGCGACGTCTGGGTTTTGTTGCCGATACGTCGCTTCCTCAAACAACAGCACCGATAGTCTGCCTTCATGGGCGCCAATCTCAACAAAATGTTCAAAGGCACTGGCAAATTCCCCGCGATCGACCGCTGCTTTAACGTCAAGATTGTTCACGAGGTAGTCTTGGGCATTAAACAGGCTGCTCGCCACGCGGTTTTCAGTATGGCCAATCTGCAAGTAATGTTCTAAGCCACTGCTAAACACCCCTTGGGCAACGGCGACTTTGACATCCGCATAGGTTTCTAAGTAAAGGGTTTCGTTGTAGTAGCGACTCAGGTTGCGCCCCTCTTTGAGACCAAACTGCAAGAAATGCTCAAAGCCGCTGCTAAATGCGCCTTGGGAGATCGCCTGAACGACGTCATTATTGTTGCTGAGGTAATCAGTCTCATCAAAACAATCGGCCAGCGTGATTTGACCCACTTCTAAATAAATGGGAACCAGCGATCGCCCTTCTTTGATGCCAAAGCGACGATAATGCTCAGCGCCACTTGAGATTGCAGCTTCACCCTGATCTAAAGCCGCTTTAACATCCGGGTTGGCGAGTAAGTAGAGTTCCTCATCAAAAGCGGGAGCCTGGCCCGTTAGCGTTTGAAACTGGATGAACTGCTTGTAAGTAAACACCAAGCCCGTAGCACTGCCGCTGGGGCCTGGCTGGGGTGGCGTCACGACCAGCGGATCAGTCACCGTCACCGTCCCAGTACTCAAACCACTGCTAAACGCTTTGAGCCCCCCATTTTGCGAGGCATCGACCCCCGTTTTGCCATTAAACGCGCCGTCAGTCGTATCCCAAGCGCGATACTGCACCGTGGCATCACCAACGTAATCAGCGTTGGGTACAAAGCGCACACGAGTCTCTGTCGACACGGCCACCTGACTGAGCAAAAAGGAGCCTTGAGCCGAGGTCGTATCGTCGCCTAAAAAGACAAAGTTAGGCGTCTCATAGGGATCGATCGCGCCCACAAAAGCGGTGTAGTCGCGTAGTGCCCCCGTGAGAATTTGGACTCCATCCGCTAGCAGGGTGTAGCTATCACCAGCCACCGCGAGCGTGTATTGCGTCGCCTCATTGGTGTTGAAGGCCACGTTCTCAGCTGCGACGAAAGTCGGCCCGCCTTGAGCAAAGATATTGCCCGTCGTGGCAGAGGTGCTTTGAAAGCCGATTTCAATCGCTTTGCTGGTGTCTTGGCTGACAGCCACAATGCTGAACCCAGCTCGGCTCTGATTGGTGCGAGACTCCGCCAACAGCTGCATGTCGAAGGCAATCTCGTAGCCCAGCGTGTTGTCTAAAGTGGGGAAACTTGGATTTACCAATCCCCCCAGGTCAAAGTTGCTGTAGCCCGCATAGATACTTTGATCAGCAGTGGTATCCAGCGTCGTACCACTCGCATCAACTGTTTGGATAGCCCCGACGAGATTGGTGAAAGACAGCCAGGTTTGCCCATCTGGCGCAGTGCCCAAGGCTGGAGTGTAGAGAGACGTGGCCCCCAACGTGATGGCGTTATTGTCGGCGATCGCCCCACTCAGTGACTGCCAGTTGCTGCCACCATCGGTGGAATATTGCCAGGTGCCGTTGGTGCTGTCGATCGCCGTAATCGCAATCCCCTGAGGATCAAAATCAGCATCTGTGATCAGTCCTGCCACCAAGTCAGCCACTGTCGTGCCCAGGTTGGCAGCGTCGGTAACGTTTTTGTTAATGCCAGTAAAAGTGGCATCGCCTGAGAGCACGGGAGCACTGTTGGCCAACCCATCCCCCATGATTTGAATATTGTCGATCGCGATGTCTTCATCTTCGGCATCGAGGATAAAGGTCAACCGCAGGTCGAGGTTAGCACCGGCATCGGCGAGCGCGGCTGTGAAGTTGGCAAATGTGTCAGTCAGTACAGTTCCATCCCCAACGCCATCAAAATTCGTATCCTGCGCTGGAACTGTATTGAACGTCGCTCCCGTATTTTCAAACGCCAATATCTTTTGAAAGCCACCACCATCAATTTGGTATTCCACAAAAAACTGATCAGGAGCATCCCAGTCTTCATCGCCATTGCCAGCATCATCTTCGGCAAATAAAGCCTGAAAGCTCAAATTTGAGAAGTTAGCAATATCAATGCTGGTAAAAGACAACGTCTGAGTTGCGCTAGCCCCCTCACCATTAATATCCTGGGCAGCAAAGTAGAAGCTGCCATCGCCCCCAGCAACGTTATAGGCACCAGTGTTACTCCCATCGGTGCGAAAAAAGAAGTCTCTGTCACCATCTGAGAATTCTGGAATTGAAGTGATATAGCGAGTGCCGTTGCCATCAGTTTCAAAACTTTCAGCAAAAATAGTCGTTGGCATAATCAAATCTATTCCTGATTTTTAAATATCTTCGATTCATTTTTTAGAAAAACAGGTTTAACCAAAGCCACGATGCCCATATCACAGTATTCCCAGCATGATTTCACACGCTTCACACTGGCGCATATTGACGGCAAAACGCTATCTGCAGTCCCATCAGATCGGGCAACCGTTCACAGACAACCATCCCAAACCGATCAGTGACCGTCCCAACAAATAGAACTTATGGATAGCTGAGCTATCGTTTAGTTAATAATTTTGACCCTATTTTTTGAGTAGAAGGCACCTTTTCCCTGGCCTCAGCCTGTCACCGACAGGCCATTTCACAACTGTGCTTTAATTCTCAGTCATCAATCCTAAGATACCAGATCTCCCATGATGACACGGAGGATAAATTACACACGACCTTCAAGAAAAAGGTAGAGAATTCACATAAATTGTAGAAACCTATACTTCATCACGACAACAGCATCATGGCGGCAGCAGCCATCGCCATCATAAAAACAACACCTTGGCGGCAGCATCCTTACTTCCTACTCGCATAAAAACAGTTCAACGAAACATAATCACATCTGATACATTTCTCAGCCTTTAACACCAATCAAATTAAATCAAAAAATGTTTCATAAAGCAAAATTTAGATTTGATTCTTAAATTTCATTAATGAAGCGCAGGAATTTGGTTTCAGGTGGATTGGAAAAAATATTGAGCGTAGATTAAGCCAGTCTTTTTTCAATCCCTGAGGCACTGTTCCCAAAATTAATCAAGGAGAATACTAACCAGCGACAACATTTAGGCTACCTTTGAATCAGATTTCATATTGATGCAGAGAATTTGCGATCGCGGTGAACTGCCAGTCTATTCACGTTGCACAACTCTCGATCTAAACCTCGAAAAAAGTTCAGAGGCCGTCATTGAGTCAAAGCTATGCTCAGCCTGCTTCTTTTACGCCAACAGCAGAGCCTTCTGCTGACGAACACTCGATGTCATACAAAAGGTTAGCAACGCTAAGTCATTAAAAAAACTCGCAGGAATTCCTTTCTGAAGCTGTCTTTTAGAATTATCTCTTAAATCGAAAAGGCCAATTATTGTAGTAACTAAGTAAACATTGCTGCTGAGATCATTTTCTCCAATCAGACAATATCCTTATTTGATCGACGCTAGCTCTGCGGCGATAGCAAGATTCAGCATTTTACGGCGGATGCCTAGCTTACCATTTCCACACAAAGATGCCTTGACAATTAGGCCATTTTCTTCTGTGTCACCATAGACTGCAAACAATACGCCAAAAACACAATATTGAAGGTGTGGTAATATCTTGTTTGATTTCGTAACTTTTTCAAGCAACGAGTTGCCAGAATTCAAAACTTCAGGGATGAGAAGACGCAGGCCAACACATGAATCCATCTAACAACGGTTCGGATGATCAGCTTCAGCGATCACCGTCACAGCCTCTCCGCGTAGGTGTTATCGGGGTCGGCAACATGGGGCAACACCACACACGCGTTTTGAGCCGTCTTAAGAATGTGGAGTTAGTGGGGGTCTCTGACGTCAACGTCGAACTCGGACTTGATACTGCCAGCAAATATCGGGTTCGTTTTTTTGAGGATTATCACACCCTCATTGAACATGTTGATGCCGTTTGTGTCGCTGTCCCGACGCGTTTACACCACACCGTTGGCATGATTTGCCTGCGGGCAGGCATCCACGTCTTGATCGAAAAGCCGATCGCAGCCAACATCGCAGAGGCGGAGTCGCTGGTCAATGCGGCAGCAGAGTCTAACTGCATTCTGCAGGTGGGTCACATTGAGCGGTTCAACCCAGCCTTTAAGGAACTGCACAACGTTTTGCGGACTGAAGAAGTGCTCGCCCTCGAAGCGCGGCGCATGAGCCCCTATTCTGACCGGGCCAATGATGTGTCGGTCGTGCTGGATCTCATGATTCACGACATTGACTTGCTGCTAGAGCTGGCGGGATCCCCCGTGGTGAAGCTCTCGGCAAGCGGCAGTCGATCGGCGAACTCGGGTTATTTAGACTACGTCACTGCCACCTTAGGGTTTGCGAATGGGATTGTCGCAACGCTGACGGCCAGCAAGGTCACTCACCGCAAAATTCGCACCATTGCGGCCCACTGCCGTGATTCTTTAACCGAAGCGGATTTCCTGAACAATGAAATTTTGATCAACCGTCAAACAACCGCGAACACCATGACCAACTACGGTCAAGTGCTCTATCGGCAAGACGGTTTGATTGAAAAGGTCTACACCAGCAATATTGAGCCGTTGCACGCTGAGCTAGAACATTTTGTGAACTGCGTTCGAGGGGGCGAAAAGCCCTCGGTAGGCGGCGAGCAAGCCCTGAAAGCCTTGCGTCTAGCGAGCTTGATTGAGCAAATGGCGCTTGATGGCAAAGCTTGGTACGGCGAAGATCTGGCAGCATCCGGGATTGAATCAACCGCGATCGCGGTATAGCTTCCCCAGAGATCCAACCCTTGCTTAGTTCACTTTTGTGTTCGGTGGCTAAACTAGCCCTGACCAAGCGTTCCACAGATCGTTATGCCGATTCTCTGACACCAGGCAACCAATCGTCCCCCGCCCCCTCGGCTCCCCAACATTACCAAGATGACAGCGGGAGTCCGATCACTGAGAATGGGCGTTAGCCCCCGGTTTGAATGCGCTCAACCGCCGCGATCGCCTGCTCAACAACTGGCTCAGGCAGGGGAATATAGCCTAATTCTTGGCTATATTGCTGTCCCTCAGTGAGTCCCCAGCTCAATACTTGCTTCAGAGCGTCTCCTTTGGTGGCGTCGGCGTATTGTTCGTAGGCCAAAATCCAGCTATAGGTGACGATAGGATAGGCCGATTCGTCCGCCGGATCAGGGATAAAGACTCGGAGATCGGCGGGCATTGTCGCTTCAAGCAAGGCCGCTGCGCCCGACGCTGGCCCCGGTGCCATAAAATTGCCCGCTTGGTTTTCAATTGCCGCAATCGGTAAACCCAACTTTTGCGCGTAGCTATATTCCAAATAGCCAAGGGTGCCCTCGGCCTGCTGAACTTGCGCCGCAACCCCGGCATTCGCCTTGATGCCAATGCCCGCTGGCCAAGCCACGCTGAGGCCCGCACCCACATCCGTCTGCCATTCTGGGCTGATGGCCGCCAGGTGTGACGTCACCGCTGCCGTCGTGCCGCTGCCGTCAGAGCGATGCACCAGCGTGAGCGGCAAATCGGGCAGCGTTCGCTCCGGATTGCTGGCTACAATTAACGGATCGTTCCAGCGCGTGATTTTGCCCAAAAAGATATCGGCCAGTGCCGCCCGACTGAGGTTGAGGTCCGTCGTCTCCCCCGGCAGATTGTAGGTGATCGCCACCAAGCCCGCCGTCATCGGCACCAGCACAACCCCCGACTCCACCTGAGCCATTTCCGCCTCGGTCATGGCCACATCACTCGCACCAAAATCCACCGTGTTGGAAATCACCTGTTGAATCCCGGCGGCGCTGCCCGTGGGCTGATAGTTGACGTTAAAGTTGGGATCAACCTGCTGGCGATATTCGCTAAAGATACGCTCATAGATAAAGAGGGGAAAGCTCGCTCCCGTGCCGTTGAGCACGAGGGGAGCGCTGGCAGGTTCGGGATTACCCGGCGCTGCGGCATCGGTAGCAACCGGCGTTGCCGGCTGGCAAGCAATGATCAGGGTGCAGAGGGCAATCGCTAACCCCAGCCATTTCAGCCGACTTATCTTTTGCCCCATGTCTTTCTCCCCATGTCCATCGACTTCACGCCAACCCTATCAGCGTCTGAGCGGTTTCATCCAGACAGTATCTTACAACTGCCCCGCTCTCGGAAAACTGACGCTATAGCGATCATCAGTCCGATTAGAACAAGACTGCGGAGCAACTTTGCCGATACGCTAAGGATCAGAGCGCTCCTAGGTGTCCTAAGCAAAGTGGCCAGCGCTATCAGTTGGGCGAATGAATGCCAATTCTCAGGGATCGGACACCCAAGGCAATCTTGGGAACCGGGGAGCAAGAGGGCCAGATTTGTAGCCTTTTTTCAGACAATCAGGGTGAGACTAGCCCTTTTGGTAAATCCCAAAAATAATCCCCCGAAAAGCGCCGTAGTACCTTCCGAGGGACGATTAACATAGGGGGTTACTCATATGTCCACAGCATAAAACCTCCTTTTGACCATTGGGTAAACCTTCCGCGAACTTACGGAGACTGTTTGTAAAGCTTGGAAGAAGTTCTGCGATCGCCGCCTCAATTCACGACTCAGCACTGCAGCTGCGAGCCGCCGCAATACAGTCAGCCATCGTGGCGTCAGTTTTGATCGCTTGCGAGTCGAAATGGGTGCGGCTCACGAGAAATCCGCGATCGCGGAGTACCCGCATGAGATCCTCACGTTTCGGAATATCCATTTGCCCGTGACGACCCACCTCAGGCAGCGTGAAATAGTAAGGCGGCAAATCAGCCTCGGCCTGCATGAGCGTGAGCAAATCCTGCGGCTGCGACCACTCCCACCCCTGGGCTTGGTGCGCCATTGCCGTCAAAAAGGCGCGATCGTGCAGTGGCCCTAACCACAAAGGCCCGTTCACCACTAGGGGAATCGATTTGTCCGGCAACGACTCAGGACAGATCGCTCGACCCAACTGCCGCCACGACAGGGTTTGATAATGACCGCAGTGGTGGCAGTAGCCCAAAAATCCGTACTGCTCGCCCCGCCAAGGCTTAGCATTGGCCAGACGCACCATCACCCGATGGACATGGCCGTTGTAGAAGGAAAACAGGGGCTGTATGGCTAAGCCCTGCGCAGCCGCCTGCTGCATAATACTGCCGATGAGTAACCGCACGCCTTGTTCGTGCCCTGCTGGGTGCGGGCGAGCATAGGCTCCGTACATTTGCACGCTGTGTTCGGGATTATGGCCGCCTGTGGTGCGAGTGTCGGTACTGGTGAGATATAGCAATCCCCCCATGCGAGTCGCCCACAGCGCAGTTGAGAGGTAAGGAGCACCACTGCCAAAGCAATCCACATCAACCAAGTCATAAAAGTCTCGCCGCTGATAACAGCGAAAGAAGATCTCGTTCGCATCTTGGCAGGTGATGCGATAGCTGGCAGACGGTAGCCCCCGCGCCAGATTTTGCGTGAGGAGCGGTTTCAGATCAGGATTTGCCTCGTTGGCCCAAACCCAATCGGCTTCGGCTTCCAAGACATAGCGCAGCGATCGCACACCACAGCCCGTCATGGCATCTAAAACCCGCAGCTCACCGCGCTGTTGGCGATAGACGGCTGCGGCTAACAGGGCCAGATCACGGCCCATCTGACTTTGCGCCCGATAAAACGCGGTACCGATCGCAAATTCAGCTCGTCCCTCGCGGTGCCAGTGGTTAGCCTGCGATTCAGTCACCCTCGGGTCTCAATCGCCTGAGCGATCACCGCTTCTAACTGGGGCTGAGCTAACTCTGTGAGCACAAAGACCTCTTGAGCCGATTTGCCTTTACGGGCGATCAGCTTAAAGCCACCGCGAATCGGCACGGAGACTTTTAAGCGCAGATGCGGGGCATGACTGCGAACAGTGGACAATCGCCCCGGCGTCACTGTCCGAACCGGTAGCGCCTGCGCCAGCAGCGTTTCTAAAACTGGAATCAGCCCTGGAATGTGAGTTGAATGATTCCACACTAAGCGCCCTGGCGTTGGCTTACCCACTGTCTACCTTGCTGATTGAATGCGTTATGGAGCACCTGGGCTCTACTGACAGATTGGCGGCAGCAGGGGGCGATCGCAGCTATGCCTGCTCTAAGGGAGCCATCGTTACTCCAGCTCGGCTGAGCTGGCTGTGATAAAGTTCGGCTTGCTCTAGCGGCCCAACCCAGACGATCGCCTGGCCATCGTTGTGAATTTGATGGGTCAGATCCCAAGCCTGATCGCCGCTCATGCCGGGAATATATTTGGTCAGACAATCGACCACGTGCTGAAACGTGTTGAAATCATCATTCAGCACAAAGATCTTGTAATTAGGATAGGGCTTTCGTACCGTCTGCCGAGTCTTCTCGGGCGCTATCGCTGGCGACGAAGCCGCCATTGACACTGCTGAATTAGAGCCTGCCATTGTCACACTATTGAACGTAATAAAAAACAATGATCGCTTTAGCATTAGTGTATCGGATTCTTTCTCAAGCATTGCAGGGATCAGTCAAATCCTTGCCGCAATTGCTTTCCAGGCCAATACAGAAAGACACCCAAACCATCATTGTCAGCATTTGAACGGGCAAGTTTGGGGGGTGAGCGATCGCCCGGTCATCTCACTTCTCTGAAACCAGACACCAAATCTAGCTCCCCTTCCCCTCGGCTCCCCAGCATTTTCCCGATCGCCTTGGGAGTCCAATCGCGAAGCCTGGGGATAGCCCATATCAGGCTGGACACTCAGATTACCTCACCTTTAACCCAGCCCTTGACCGTACCGGGAAACAGCCAATAATCCAACAGAGTCCACTCTTCCAGGGTGAACGAAAAAAAGCGCGGCATCCCAAAAACCAGGGCTTTTCAAGGCTAAGTCACAGTCTGGAAATCCCAGTTTAGCGATGACTTTGTGCTGTAGTACAAACATCCCGCACAAAATTTCATTCACCCCACTCTTCCATGTACAGCGGTTGCACTTCTAACAAATCATTAGGGATTGCTGAAATGGCTAGCTGAGAAGCCTTTCAATTCCGACTTCCGACCTCCGCACCCTGAATTCTGCTATAAATCACAACTTTTCACTTTAAAACAGCACCGGTTCTGCGAGCGGACAATCCACTTGCAGAACCGGTACTGAGGATAGATAACTCAGGAACCTCAAAAGGCTCCTTTGACTTATTTCGCCCCGGTGAGCACTGCCGTCTGGGTTGAACTGGTCTCAGCCGTTTGGGTCAGCTGGCTGAGAATTGCCGACACATTAGACCGCGCATCGCCAAACAACATCGACACGTTGGGCTTGTAGAACAGAGGATTCGCGACCCCCGCATAGCCTGCAGACAGACTGCGCTTGAGCACCACCACGTGCCGCGCTTGCCAGACTTCTAAAACCGGCATACCGGCCATCGGGCTGTTGGGATCTTCCAAAGCGCTGGGGTTGACCGTATCATTCGCCCCAATAACCAGCACAACGTCCGTGGATGAGAGATCGTCGTTAATTTCGTCCATCTCTAACACAATGTCATAGGGCACGTTGGCTTCGGCCAACAGCACATTCATGTGACCCGGCAAACGGCCAGCCACCGGGTGAATGCCAAACCGCACTTGCGCACCGCGATCGCGCAAGGTTTTGGTGATATCAGCAACAGCATGCTGGGCTTGAGCGACGGCCATGCCATACCCCGGCACAATCACCACACTATCAGCGGCCTCTAACAGTTCCACCGTTTCATCCACTGAGGTCGGCGTGGCTTCGCCTTCCACAGCCATACCGACATAGGCCGTGTTGCCAAAACCACCGAGTAAGACATTGGCAAACGAGCGGTTCATCGCCTGGCACATGATGTAGCTCAAAATCAGGCCACTGCTGCCGACGAGCGCCCCCGTCACGATCAGCAAATCGTTATTGAGCATAAAGCCCGCTGCCGCCGCGCCCCAACCGGAATAGCTGTTGAGAATCGAGATCACCACGGGCATGTCAGCCCCGCCAATGGCGAGCACTAGCGTCGAGCCCAAGATAGCAGCGATCGCCGTCATGATGCCCAGCGGCAGCAGCCCGGCCGCTTCGCCTACCGTCATGTAGTAATAGCCCAAGCCGACAACAGCGCCTAGCAAAGCAAGGTTTAGCACATGACGTCCCGGCAACAAAACTGCCTTGCTCGACACCCAGCCTTGCAGCTTGCCACAGGCAATCAAAGAGCCGATGAAGGTTACCGCCCCAATAAAGACCCCGATAAACGCCTCCACCTTGTGGATCGTGAAATCGATGCCGACCAGAGAGGCGTCTGGATTGAGATAGCTGGCATACCCCACCAGCACCGCTGCCAAACCGCCAAAGCCGTTCAACAATCCCACCAGCTGAGGCATAGAAGTCATCGCCGCTCGGGTGGCGATGAGGCCACCGATCCAAATCGCGGGCACTGTGGACGCGAGCAACACGCCATAGCCAGTCACTTCACGGCTCAGGGCAGTAGCCCCTAAAGCCACCACCATGCCGGCAATGCCGTAGAGGTTGCCGCGGCGGGCTGTTTCGGGGTTCGAGAGGCCACCCAAGCTGAGAATAAACAGAATACTGGCCGCGATATACGCAACCGTCAACAGATTATGAGACATTGTTCAATCCTTATTGCGGTGTTTCGGTGCAGTACAGGTCGTCGGCTACTTGCGGAACATGTTCAACATGCGTTGGGTGACAAAAAATCCGCCGGAAATATTGAGGGTGCTGACAAAGATGGCGATCGCCCCCAAAATGGTCACAGTTGAGGTCAATGGCCCCGAGACTTGCAGCATGCCGCCAATGATGATGATGCCGCTAAGGGCATTGGTGACGCTCATCAGAGGCGTGTGCAAAGCCGGTGTCACATCCCAAATCACCTTCCAGCCTAAAAAGATCGCCATCACAAAGACGGTGAAATGCGAGATAAAGGATTCCGGTGCATAGCCTCCAATGCCAACTAGCGCGGCTCCAATGAGCACTGGCCAGAGCAGCTGTTTCACGAAGCCGAACCGGGACTCTTTCACCGTCTCAACCGCTTCAGGCACAGCTTTAGCCGGAGGTTGAGGGGGGGTCGGACGCTCCAGTGGCGGCGCTGGCCACACCACCTCTCCAGCCAGAACTACGGTAGTCTGACGCACCACCTCATCGGTCATATCGACGGTGTGGTCTGACGCGCCCCCCAACTCATTGAGCAAATGGACGAGGTTAGTCCCGTACAGCTGGCTGGCCTGATTCGCCATACGGCTAGCCAGATCCGTCAGGCCCACAATTTTGACCCCATGATGGTCATAAATTTCGTTTGGGCGAGTCAGCTCACAGTTGCCGCCTTGCTCGGCGGCCATATCCACAATGACGGAACCGGGCTTCATCGCTTCCACCATTTCCTGGGTTACCAAGCGCGGTGCCGCTTTACCCGGAATCAACGCCGTCGTAATGATCACGTCAACTTCTGCCGCCTGCTGAGCAAATAAAGCCATTTCAGCCGCGATAAAGGCCGGACTCATAACTTTGGCGTAGCCACCCGAACCTTCACTGTCTTCCTCAAAATGCAGTTCCAAAAACTCTGCCCCGAGGCTTTGAACCTGCTCCTTGACCACGGGGCGAGTATCAAACGCGCGCACCACGGCACCCAGCCCCCGAGCCGCCCCGATCGCCGCTAATCCAGCCACCCCAGCCCCAATAATCAAGACCTTGCAGGGAGGGATTTTGCCCGCAGCGGTAATCTGACCGGTAAAGCCCCGACCAAACTGGTGAGCCGCTTCAATCACCGCGCGATAGCCCGCCAGATTAGCCATTGAGCTGAGGGCATCGAGCTTTTGCGCCCGAGTGATACGCGGCTCCGCATCCATCGCCATCACCGTCGCGCCTTTCGCGGCAAGCTTTTCTAGCAGGGCGGGATTTTGCGCGGGCCAAATGAAACTCACCAAATTCCCCCCAGAACGCAACAGCTCGGTCTCATCTTGATCAAGCTCTGGATGCCACTGAGGCGCGCGCACCTTGAGCACGATATCTGACTCGGCCCACAGATTCGCCACATCTTGAACCACATGGCAACCCACTGCGGCATAGGCTGCGTCGGGAAAACTCGCCGCTACCCCAGCGCCAGATTCAACCCAAACTTCAAATCCTGACTTTTGCAACTTCTTCACGGTGTCAGGGGTCGCTGCGACTCTTCGCTCGCCTGCAGCCACTTCCCTGGGAATGCCAAGTCGCATTGCCGGACGGGGATCAGAAGACGCGGTCGGATTGGATGCGATCACAGCTGTCATAAAAATTTTCTCCTAATGGTTGCGATTGACCTGATCTTGATTGGCGATTCAGTTGTCATCACTAATCAGACCGACATTTTGGGGTGATACAGACTGAGCAGATTTGCCCCAACAGCAAACCTGCAAACAAAATTTGGAACGATGAAATCAAAATTCTCAACCGAAGGTCTGACCAGCAATGTTCAGCCAAAAACCGATGGTACAGAAACACCACTTGAGGGGCCTTCGCCCCTCAAGTCATTCACTAGCAGTCACTCACTATGACTTTGCCGATATTGCGGTCAAGCCCGTTTCGTTTCTAACACCCGTTATCTCGTGAACAACAGCACACCATCAACACTTCATCAATTAAAAACAAACAGCCACTCAGGTCATTGCTTTATTGCTCTGTTTTTAACGCGATAGCGTCAGAAACAGAGTGTTGATCAGCCTTTTTTTACATTCCCGGAAAATTTATCAACATCCTCTGTCATATCGTCGAAACGAAACTTAACCTCGATTACTTAGACAAGCAAGATGACCATTCGCTCGCAATGAACATCTCAACGTCTCAACCGATCCAACACACTGAAGGCATCTTCAGAGCTGAAAATCATGGATGGAATTAACAGACGGACAGTCGCTTGGAGCGACTTTTGCCTATTGGCCCTGCTGAACAAGTGACAGGCAAGACAATGAAAATCTTATCGGGTTTGCCATTGCCGACATCAGACAAATATCAGGGCAATCCTAAAGATCCGAAAGTCGAGACCAGCTCAGGTTCCGATCAAGAGAGGCGAGATTTTTTAAGCCCATTTCCACTCGCTTGTATCGGGTGTCAGAAACCTTCAAGATGCCGAGAATGTCTTACTCGCAGCTGACTAAATTTGAGCTGACCAACCTATTCTTTCATTAGCGAATTGAACAGCCTGATGAACGACTCAACCGATTGCGAGTCAGCTTGGATAAAATTCGCTTCCCCGACCGACAAAGACATTGGAACAATGGCAATGAGCGCAGGCAAAGCTCTTGGCTCGCTGGTCGCCTGATCCCTAACGACCAGTAGCTCACCCAGCTCAAAGCAGGTTTGATCATCCCACCGTGAAAACAATAGCTGTGATGGCAACGGATGCTACGTCCAACGGTCACAAAAGATCAGTGATAAAATCGCAAGCTATAGGCTTAGATCGCTGGTGGTTAAACACTGGAGTTAACCTTCTGAAAGGGAATAGAGCGCGCCCCGTCCTTGCCTGTTCCACTCAAGTGGACACTTTTCAGACAGGCTGATCGTTCTGGGTGAAATAGCGGGATTGGGCACACAATAATTAAGCATGCAGTTTTTAGGAGAGGATCAATGACACTTAAACGTTGGCTAAGTCGAAGCTTGTTGGGCGTATTGGCAGTTTCGGGCTTCACCCTCGCAACCACCACTGCGATCGCTCAAACGACCGACGGTTTGACCATTTTTGGCGGTGTGGATTCTGAGTTTCGCCTGAGCTACTACATCGACAACAATGAGCGCCGCAGTTCAGATGCGCGCTATTACCTGCGGGTTGCAGGCCGTAAGGTCACCCAAGAGGTGCTAGAGCTCCAGGTTAACTACCCCGAAGAATTTGAAGAAGAAGGGGGGCACTTTGATAAGACCCGCATCGAACTCCGCGAAGGGGATGGCAGGGGTGGTGCGGCCATCGCAGTGGACGAAATCATTGTTAACGAAGAAACCAATATTTTCGAGATTTATCCCACTGAACCGATCCCGGCCAACAGCAGCTTTGTCATCGTGCTGCATGACGTCCGCAACCCCAACCGGTATGGCAACCACTTTTTCCTCTTAGATGCGCTTTACCAAGGCGGGCCGTTGAGAGAGTTTGTCGGCGTTTGGCCCCTTGAGGTAGCCGCTGAATAGTCTTGTGATCTCTCAGAGTTTGGTGCTAGTCTTTAAGACTGTGTCTTGAATATTTGGTAGCAAGTCCCAGCAGCATTAGTCTCTGGTTGCTTAGCTGGTAGGGAAGAGATTAACTATGACAAAAAGAACGTTGGGCGGTACTAACCGCAAACAAAAGCGGACATCGGGTTTCCGGGCTCGGATGCGGACAGCCACTGGCCGCCGGGTGATTCGTTCACGCCGCCGGAAAGGGCGGGCACAGCTCGCCGTCTAGTCACCTACTCTGCGTTGTCACGCCGACACTGTTAGTGCACAAGCTACGCCTAGGCCACTAACAGTGTCGGCAAAACCGCCCATAAATGCAGTCTAGTGGCATTACCTAAACCATATCGGCTAACTCGGACAAAGGAATTTTCCAAGGTTTACCGATACGGTAAGTCAGCTTCCACCCAGAACTTAGCCGTCAGAGTTTTAGAAATTGCGGAGCAGCCTACTTCAGGCTGCTCCCGTTTTGGTATAACTATCAGTCAAAAAGTCAGCAAACGGGCCGTTGACCGAAATCGGCTCAAGCGGCAAATTAGAGGCGGGTTGCTGCAGTTAATTCCCCGCCTGAGGCCGAACCTCTGGATCGTGATTATTCTCAGGTCGCCCGCTGTGCACTGCGACTATTGGCAATTTCTGCGAGAATTAGAACAGTTGTTTTTAGAACTCGAGGTATTCGATGGGCATTAAAGAGGAGGTTTTTTACGAAGGGGGGCCGCATATTGGTGACCTCATTATTAACGCCTTACTGGCGTTCACGTTAGTTTGCATTCCCTTAACGGTCGGTGCGATCGTTCGGGCGCTTTGGCTGCGTTATCGCATTACCAACCGCCGTGTCTCGATCACAAGTGGTTGGCGGGGACAAACGCGCTCGGATATTATCTATTCCGAAATCAACAAGATTGTCACAGTACCCCGAGGATTGGGGCTATGGGGTGACATGGTTATTACGCTCAAAGACGGCAGCAAATTAGAGCTCCGGGCAATGCCTAATTTTCGAGAAACCTACAGCTATATCAGCGATAAGCTTTCCTCTAAGGCCAAAGCCGTCAGCGGGGCCTTGGGGAGTTAACCTCACTGTGGTCGGGTAGGTATCCGTAACCCCAGGTTGTAAAAGGTTTGGCAACTAAATGTTAAGGTGCCTAATGGGTTACGGAGATGCCTGACAGAGCGTTACGCTGTTACAGGTACTTGAAATTTAGACGGACAATCACTGCAGGCCCACAGAGGTAGAGCGCGAATGGA
>JBHJJI010000075.1:0-14199 GCA_050042805.1 Leptolyngbyaceae cyanobacterium | reverse complement strand
ACTCTGACACCCTCAGCCCAGTTAAACTGCACAAGGTTCGAGGTTTGCTCCGCAACTCGGCGTAGGTTACTTTCATGGCATATCCTGGGTCGATGCTCCTAGTTTTAATTCTATCGGCTCAATTTCCGATAAGGTCTAATGCTTTCCTCGCCATCACTCCATCAAATCCGTCTATCTCTAACCTGGCCGAGCCCATCGTTTCCAATCGCGAAGTTGGCAAATGGAATGCGTAGTGCGTATGAACCACCTCGTGTATTCTGACCTCATAGCTTCGATATCGAGCCCATTTCTGACAGGAATTTAACGATGAATCCTTTTGAACAGCATGGCGCTTTTAGCTGGTGTGAGCTCATTACCCCAGATGTGCCCGCCGCTCGCGATTTTTATGGTCAGCTCATGGGCTGGCATTTGAAGGAAGGCCCGGTGGCTGGTGTACCCTACACCGTGATCGAGGTGGCTGGCAAAGAGATTGGGGGCATGACTCCCCCACCACCCAACAAACCCAACATGCCAGCGATGTGGGGAGCCTACATCACCGTAGAAGATGTGAAAAAAACGGCTGAGCAAGCCGAAGCTTTGGGAGGCAAAGTTCTGATTCCGCCCATGCAGGTGGAAACTGTTGGTCAATTCACCCTGATTCAAGATCCGCAAGGGGCCACCTTTTGCGCGATCGAGTATAGTCAGCCCGGTTAGCGTGGCGCTTGGGTTGCCCAGCCGTTCTGACTAAAAGTTTCATAGCGCTGCCTTAAGCTGTCTTGCTGGGTGACCAATTGCGATGTCATCACGATCGCGAATTTTGTCTTGTCCGAATCTTAGATTTCTCGCTCGCTATTCAGCAGTTGACTCCCCGTGAGTTGGGAATCAGCTGATGCACTGTTCGTCCCTGGCCAGCGAGAACGGCTGTCGGCATGTATGAGGGGTCAGAAGCCGTGATCTTTCTGGCTTTCTTAACTTGATTGGGCCTTAGGGGCTGATTTAGTTCCGTATAATGAGGGCGGATTGCCGTTAACCACCGCTGAACGCCCGTGACTCAGACGCCTATTTCACCTTCAGCTTCTACCCCTAACTCTGCAGATCAGCCCCTCGCGATCGCGGCTCGCCCCGATCGCCTCGGCCGCTTTGGTCAGTTTGGGGGCAAGTATGTTCCCGAAACGCTGATGCCCGCATTGGCTGAGTTTGAAGCCGCCTATTATCGTTATCGCGATAATCCTGATTTCAAAGCAGAGTTGGCAGGACTGCTGAAGGACTATGTGGGTCGCGCGACGCCCCTCTATTTCGCCGAGCGTTTGACAGCTCATTATGCTCGACCTGACGGCAGTGGCCCCCAGATCTATTTAAAACGGGAAGACCTGAACCACACGGGAGCCCACAAAATCAATAACGCCCTGGGTCAGGTGCTGTTGGCCAAACGCATGGGCAAGGCTCGCATTATTGCGGAAACCGGGGCCGGGCAACATGGCGTCGCCACCGCGACTGTCTGTGCTCGCTTTGGCATCAAGTGCGTCATTTATATGGGCGTGCAAGATATGGAGCGGCAGGCGTTGAACGTTTTTCGCATGCGCTTGATGGGGGCTGAGGTGAGCCCGGTGACGGCAGGGACAGGTACGTTGAAAGACGCCACGTCGGAAGCCATTCGCGACTGGGTGACCAATGTTGAAACCACCCACTATATTTTGGGGTCAGTCGCTGGGCCACATCCCTACCCCATGGTCGTGCGTGATTTTCATGCGGTGATTGGTCAAGAAACCCGTGCTCAATGTCTGGAAAAGTGGAACGGTTTGCCCGATGTCCTGCTGGCTTGTGTGGGCGGCGGGTCTAACGCGATGGGGCTGTTTCACGACTTTATTGAAGAGACCTCGGTGCGCATGATTGGGGTTGAGGCCGAAGGTGAAGGGGTGCTTTCGGGCAAACATGCCGCGACGCTCACCCAAGGCCGGGTCGGCGTTCTACATGGCGCAATGAGTTATTTGTTGCAGGATGAAAACGGCCAGGTACAGGAGGCCCATTCCATCAGTGCTGGTTTGGATTATCCGGGTGTTGGCCCCGAACACAGTTACCTAAAAGAGATTGGTCGGGCTGAATATTACAGCGTGACCGATCAGCAGGCTTTGACGGCGCTACAGCTCGTGTCGCAGCTAGAGGGGATTATTCCGGCACTGGAAACAGCGCACGCCTTCGCTTATTTGGAAACCCTGTGCCCTGAACTCTCGGCGAGCGATCGCATCGTCATTAACTGCTCGGGTCGGGGCGACAAAGACGTGCAGACCGTGGCCAAAGCATTGGGCAATCTATCGTGAGTGAACTGCTCTCGCCGGAACAATTTGAGGTCTGCGATCGCGACCTGTCGGACGATCTGCTGCAGCGATATCTCGCATCGAGCGCGATCGCCGTCGATACCGAAACCATGGGGTTGCTGCCCTGGCGCGATCGGCTCTGTCTAGTACAGCTTTGCGATGAGGCCGGTTATGTCTCCGTGGTTAGGATTGAGTTGGGTCAAACTTCGGCCCCTAACCTCAAAATCTTGATGGAAGCCTCGTCTGCTGAGAAAATTTTTCACTTTGCCCGGTTTGATTTAGCCACTCTGCGCCATCACTTGGGTATTCAGGTGGCCCCGGTGTTTTGTACCAAAATTGCCAGCAAATTAAGCCGCACCTACAGTCCCAGACATGGATTGAAGGAACTGGTGCGAGAGGTTTCAGGCGTTGAGCTAGATAAAACTCAGCAAAGCTCTGACTGGGGCAACGCGATGACCCTCTCAGAGGAGCAGTTGCGGTATGCTGCCAACGATGTGCGT
Source organism: Leptolyngbyaceae cyanobacterium (assembly GCA_050042805.1). Taxonomy (GTDB): domain Bacteria; phylum Cyanobacteriota; class Cyanobacteriia; order Phormidesmidales; family Phormidesmidaceae; genus Halomicronema. The sequence continues at coordinate 11,405 of JBHJJI010000075.1, read as the reverse complement.
TACCTGCACGAAATTCGGCAATCTCTGATCGAGATGCTCAAGCGAGAAGGTCGATGGCAACTGGCCAGGGAATGCTTTATCTGTCTGCCAACCTTGGTTAGCCTTGACCTGCTGCAATATCCCAACGTGTTTGAGCACTGAGTCTCATGGTCACTGAGCTCAAATGGCTGAATATTGCCACCGTCTCAGTGCCTGGGACGGTGGCAGCCAGCGACGCTGACCTATAGAGCGGCGGATACGGCACCGGTCTCAGTTTGAAAGCCTGCTGCCTTCCAGGCCGCGACGCCACCCCGGAGGACAGAAACCTGTTGATAACCCGCTGAACGCAATGAGTCAGCGGCTGCGGTCGCTTCTTCGTCAGTGCTGGCGTAGATATATAGATCACGATCGTATTCAAGGGTGGCTTGGATGCGCTCGATCAACTCATCTATCGGCAGCGAAATAGCACCCATAACATGCCTCTCGTTAAACAGGTCGCGATCGCGAATGTCAACAATGGTCAGTGCCGGTTCGCCCCAATCTAGCCGGGCTTTTAAGTCATAAACTCGGGCGGTCTCCTGCATCGGAGCGGGTTTAGGAAAAATACCAAGAAAACGTTTCATAGTGGGAAAATCCCTGCGCCGATGGCGCTTAAGTGCGAACTAGCTGCAACTTAACAAAACTTTTAGATTGTTGCAAAGTTATATTGCGTCTGTTGGTCAGGATTGTCGCTGAAACCCTCTTGCCAAAGGCTCTATGGGAACTATAAAGAAAAATAATGTCCCAGCTTGGCATGGAGATATCGTTACAACTCCATCCAGGATTCGGGCAGCAGTCCTTCCAGGGTGATCGCCTGAGACTCACTCAGCCATACGCGAGTGTGACGATTAGCGCGGTCAACCTGCAGCATCAACTCTCGACAGCGACCACAAGGCGGCACAATGCCATCTGCTCTTAACGCCACAATGGATTCGATTACCGTTTCGCGGGCTTTTAGCATGTCAGCGATCGCAGCATGTTCGGCACAAAACCCGATGCCACAAGCCATATCTAAACAAATACCGCTGTAGACATGGCCCGATTGAGTTAGCAACGCGGCACTGACCGAGCCAGCGGTCAGCCAATCCTGGGATAGCGAAAACTGTCCTAAAAGGCGACTCGCTTCTTGCATTGGTAGTTTGTCCACCATTTGCTCAAGCCGCTATATAACTTCCGAGACCTGCTCTTTGGGTCATTCTAGGCAAAAGTCAACCTTGCCCAAAGAACCGGTAAGACAAGTCGCCCTCATCCTTTCGACCGATAATCCTGAGAAGACTGGCGGAAATATTGCAAATTTGTTACATTACTATTAACAAATTTAACAAGGCTTTTTTACATGAATGGTTCTTCCCCCAGATACCGTCAGGAAAATGTCGCTCAAGTAAAGGTGGCTGTGCTTGCTGATAGGCAGCATCAAGGCCAGCTTTTCTCACAGCAACGAAGTGATCTGGTTTTTGGTTTGGCGGCGTTGGCATCGGCTTGCTCTTTATATTTGCTGATGCGCTAGAAGCGCCATCGCTAAGCGTTTATTAGGGATCGTCAAGTCCAGCTGAGTTGACTGACCTGCTTCAAATGACAACCTGCCGTTAGTCTACGGAACCTAATCGTTCTTGGCTGCTGGCAGGTTTTTGAAGTTTAAACAGCTGTGAGTTGGCCTAATGGTGTCTGAACTGTGACCTAGCGATAGGACTGCCGCCGCAACGCTAGCAGCATAGGGAATCCAATTTGATAGCGCTGTTTAGGCAAATCGATGGGGTCTTAGGCCAATTCTCTGCGATCGCACTCCCAACGCCATCTTGGCAATGCAAGGGAGCCCAGGGTGAGAGGGGCCAGATTTGTCGTCTTGTTCCAGAGGATTGGTTGGAAGGTTTGAAACTTCCTATGAACTTGCTGCTGACTTTTTGGGCAATGCTGTGGCTCTGTTTCGAGTGTCCTCGTCAATTAGTCTGCGAACGAGCCCTGTAGCTGATTCAGTAAAACTCCTTTGCAGAAGCTGGCTTGTGGTTGCCGTGTTCTGGTGGACTGTTAAATCATGAACCCTGTGTGTACCATACAGGCAACAGTTGGGATAAGGATATGTTGGTTCAGCTAGTGCGCCCTTTAGTGCGATCTCAAATTCAAATGTTGGCTCGGACGCCTGCTGCTGATTCAAAGCTGACCAATATGGTGGCTCAGTGGCTGGGATATTTGGGCGTTTATGCCGAAGTGACGCGTCTCGAAACTGAGGGTGAACTGATTCAAGTCTCTTTGAAGGTCGGCCGCCCTGAACAATGTACCGAAGCAGAATGGCAGAAAATTCTAGACAACTTAACTCATAAAGGAAAGTCTGTCCCTGAAGACTCTGGCCTCACCTATGCGACTATGACGCTAGCGCAAAGGGGAAGAGTGCACCGTTTGTTGGCCTGTGTATTGCACGCCTCTAATGACAATCTGGTCGAAGATTGGGATCAAATCAGTGTCGAACTCGTCCAACTCGGGCTTGAAGAGTCTCTATTAAACGAGTTGCGCTCTGCGATTCGAGTGTCGACACCGATGGAAGTCTTGATTAAAGATCTAGAGCCGGATGTGGCGGCCTTTGCTTTATCTAAGGCCATCGGTATTGCCCTGATGGATAAGCATATTAATGAAGCTGAGGATGGTGCCCTCAAAATTCTGCTGAATGCGCTGCAGCAAGAAACGATTCCCTAAACCGGCTCAGGTTTTCAAGACTGATGCTATGGCGGTCAGGAACGAGCTGCTCTAAGATTCTGGTTTTTGCGATCGCTCACGAATAGACAGTTGCTGATCGACCTCGTCGACTGATGGCTGAACGCGGCCTTAGACGATTTCTGAGAAAGAATTATGCCGGTATTGTCAGGGCGGGTTTAGCCGGAAACGCTAAGTCCACCACTATTCGAGTATCGACAAAACCCACTCCTCTAGGTGTTGTCTTTAGCTAGAAATTGCCTTACTCATACAAGTCAATTTTGCTGCTACCGATTGACAGGCCATAGGGGCCGTAGACGTCTTGCCCTAACAGGGCGACGTCACCGCCGATGCCGACCCAGATGTCTCTAATGATCAGCCCGCCCACCTGGAGCGTGTCAACATAGCCGACCGGAATTTCCACTCGACGGCCATCGGCCACTGTGACGGTTGCGCTGCCAGTGACCACAACCCCCACCGCCTGGGCCATCGCGGGGGTAATTAACGTCCCTGATGCGCCCGTATCAAATAACATCTCGAACTGCTGAGTGCCTTGGCTGCCAGTCAAGGTCACGGGAACCACTGGCGTTCCCCCCATTTGGCCCACAATGGGAATGCTGGTAACCAGGCCAGGGGGGGTATCGGCTGCGGCGGCGGCCGTTGGTGCAGCAGCTTCACCCGCCGCTCGACTTTGAGCTGAGGCGAGATTTTGGCCGTACTCTTGAACCGTTTGTTGGGCGACTGAGTAGTTGGGGTCAGAATTGGGAACCTGTTGCATGTAGGTGACGGCCTGCTGCCATCGACTGGCGGCTAGATTCCAGTCATCGGTCGATTGAGCTGACTGCCCGATCGCCACGGCGCTTTGGGCGCGAGTGACGCCTTCATTAAAGTAGTTGGTCTGGGGAGCGGTGGCCGCTTCTGGGGGGGCGCTTGGAGCCGTGGCCGAATCCGCGACAGGAGTCGCCTCTGCCGTGCCCGAGGCGGCGGTTTCGGGTGTGGATGACTCCTCCGTTGGGGCGATCGCAGCGGTAGACTCTTCTGACGGTTCTGACGAAAACTGGGGGAGTGGCAGCAGTGAGCAGCTTGATAGCGCGCAACACCCTACTAAAAGCAACCATTGCCAGTGTCGTGAACGAGTCATCGGTTTTTACCCCAGTGCCAAAAAAACAGAATGTTTATCTCCAGAATATTCATCTAGAGAGGACGGTGTCCGTTATTGTTAAGAGTGCCCTAAAGGGTTCTTACGCATACCAATCCTAGCCGCTGCTGCCTATGTTCTCCGACAACCTCACGCCAGCCTTGTTAGTTCTGATGGATGGTTCTACGTATTATGGGTGGAGCTTCGGAGCCCCCGGCACCATTATGGGCGAAGTGGTCTTCAACACGGGGATGACGGGCTACCAAGAAGTTCTGACGGACCCCAGCTACCGAGGCCAAATTGTGACGTTTACTTATCCCGAGTTGGGCAACACGGGCGTCAATCCAGAAGACGAAGAATCGCATCAGCCCCATGTGAGAGGCGTGATCGCGCGTAACGTTTGCAATCAGCCCAGTAGCTGGCGGATGACTCAGTCACTGTCAGACTACCTCAAGCATCATGGTATTCCTGGCATCTTTGGGATCGATACCCGTGCGTTGACCCGCCAACTGCGCAGCACTGGCGTGATGAATGGGGCAATTTCCACTGAAATCCTTGACCCGGATGAACTGCTGCGGCAACTGCAGGCGGTGCCGGAGATGACGGGGTTAAATTTGGTCAGCGAGGTGACCACGACAGAACCTTACGAATGGTCAGAGCCGACAGCTGCGGTCTGGGAATGTTTTCCCGAGTTGGGTGATGCGGCGGCTCCAGACTTGACGGTGGTCGCGATCGACTTTGGTATCAAGCGCAATATTTTGCGACGACTCACTCGCTATGGCTGCCGGGTTATCGTCGTGCCCGCCGATACCCCCGCCGAGAAAATTTTGAGCTACGAACCCGACGGCATTTTTCTGTCCAATGGGCCGGGTGATCCTGCCGCCGTAACTGAGGCCCCGCAAATTATTCGAGAATTGCTAGAGCAGCAAATTCCCACGTTCGGTATTTGTATGGGGCATCAGCTGCTTGGATTGTCATTAGGGGCTGAAACCTTCAAACTCAAGTTTGGCCATCGAGGACTGAATCATCCCTGCGGCCTCAGTCAACAAGTCGAAATCACCAGTCAAAACCATGGGTTTGCGATCGATGCCGAGACGATTCCCAGTGCGGATGTTGAGATCAGTCATCTGAACCTCAACGATCGCACGGTGGCGGGTCTGCAGCACAAAACTTTGCCACTGTTCTCTGTGCAATATCACCCAGAAGCTAGTCCTGGCCCCCATGATGCTGACGATCTATTTCGCAGGTTTGTGGCTCTGATGCGATGACGCCCCCTGAAGGCGACTGCGATCGCGCTAACTCGAAGACTGTGACTGTTGCTTTGCCAGCAGGGGTTGCCACCAGTTGGGATTAGCCAGATACCATTTCACCGTCTGTTCGAGGCCGGTGGCAAAGTCATACTGCGGTTGCCAGCCAAAGTCGCGCTGCATCTTGGTGCTATCCATCGCGTAGCGCCGGTCATGGCCAGGGCGATCGCGCACAAAGGTAATCAGATCATGGGCTGATGACACGGGTAAATCCTTGGCCAAGCGATCCATCAGGTCACAGAGCTGCTTGACGATGTCAATATTTTTGACCTGATTGTTGCCGCCAATGTTGTAGGTTTCGCCGGGGGCCGCCTGCTGCAAAACGGTGGCGATCGCGGTGCAGTGGTCTTCGACATACAGCCAATCTCGCACGTTTTGGCCATCGCCATAAACGGGGAGCGGTTTGCCCAACAGAATGTTGACGCACATAAGGGGAATCAGCTTCTCAGGAAACTGGTAAGGCCCGTAATTGTTGGAGCAGTTGGTAATCAGGGTGGGCAGTCCGTAGGTGTGAAAATAAGCCCGCACCAAATGGTCGCTCCCGGCTTTAGAAGCAGAGTACGGACTGTTGGGTGCATAGGGTGTGGTTTCGCTAAAGGCCGGTTCGTCAGCTTCTAGGCTGCCAAACACCTCATCGGTGGAGACGTGCAAAAAGCGAAAGTGATCGGGCTGCTGTTGCTGGTTCCAGTGCTGGCGAAAGGCTTCGAGCAGGGTAAACGTGCCGACTACATTGGTTTGCACAAACGCCCCAGGGCCGAGAATTGAGCGATCGACGTGGGATTCCGCCGCAAAGTGAATGACCGTATCGATTTGATGCTGGTTTAGCAGCTGGTTCACCAGGGGCGCGTCACAAATATCCCCTGCTACCAGCAAAAAGCCGTTTTGCCCTTCCAGATCACTCAATGTGGCCCGGTTACCGGCATAGGTCAGCGCGTCGAGGATGATCAGGGAGGAGGTGCCGCCGTAGGCAGTGCGCGCAAAGTTAGAGCCAATAAACCCCGCGCCCCCGGTAATCAAAACTCGGCGACCGGCGTTTTTCAGGGTATTCATGTTTGTCAAACTCACAAATTATCGGGAGGCTTGAGCCTGGTAAATTTCTTCAAAGATATCCTTCAGCGCATATTTGTACTGCCATTCAGGATAATGAGTTTGAAACTTACGAACGTCAGAAATATACCAAATATGGTCGCCAATGCGATTGTCTTCAGAATATTGATAGGGCAGCTGGTTGCCCGTAATTTCTTCTGCGAGGGCGATCGCCTCTAGCATTGAGCAGTTGCTGTGACGGGAGCCCCCCATGTTATAAACCTCTCCACAGCGAGGATTTTGGTAGAAATGATAAAAGGCATTGACTAAGTCGTAGCTATGAATATTGTCTCGTACTTGTTTGCCCTTATAGCCAAAGATCGTATAGGGCGTTTGTTCAATGGTGCATTTCATCAAATAGGCTAAAAACCCATGGAGTTTTGCTCCAGAATGGAGAGGCCCAGTTAAGCAGCCGCCCCGAAAGCTAGCCGTTTTCATCTCAAAATAGCGGCCATATTCTTGCACTAAAATATCAGCTGCGACCTTGGAAGCGCCAAACAAGGAATGTTTGGAATCGTCAATACTCATCGATTCATCGATGCCGGGATGGAAGGGATGGTCGGCATCAATTTCCCAGCGTAATTCCAGCTCTTTAAGGGGTAAATGATTGGGCGTATCGCCGTAAACCTTATTGGTAGAGGTGAAGATAAAGACGGCCTGCGGACAAAACTGGCGCGTGGCCTCCAGCAGCACCAGCGTGCCATTGGCGTTAACCGTAAAGTCAGTGTGGGGGTCGCTGGCGGCCCAGTCATGGGAGGGCTGAGCGGCGGTATGAATAATCAAAACCGTGTCAGAGCTATATTCTTGGAATAGGGTCTCAATCGCCTCGCGATCGCGAATGTCGATGCTTTTATGTTGATAGCGATCGCCATACTGATCAATGAGTAACTGCCGATTCCAATCCGTTGAGGCCGTCTCGCCAAAAAAGACGGCTCGCATGTCGTTATCAATACCGACGACATTGAAGCCTAATCCCGCAAAAAAATGCACTGACTGCGAGCCAATTAAGCCCGCAGAGCCTGTGATAATAACCGTACTCATCTCACACCTGAAGTTCACAACATAACAATTTGGACATGACCTCAACGCACTGGTTTAGAGGCTTTGACAAATAGCTGACTGCCAAAAATTGGCCAGACAATGGGCAGCTTTAGATAGAGCCGCAACATCCAAGCCTTAGTCGGTCGTCCCTTGGTAGAAAAAGGTAGAAATCGGGGGATTAGGGTGTCGATGCGGAAATCTAAGGCTTCCAACACCTCGACTAAAGACTGATGCGTGATGGGTAAATAATGATCGATAAAATCAAAGTATTCCCGATAAGAATATTTGAAATTGGGCTGAATCACTAAGAGTCTTCCACCTGGCTTCAGCTTCTGAAAACAGAAGCTCAGCACTTCGAACAGTTGATCTTGATCCTCTAAATGCTCAAAGAAATTAGAGACAAATATGACATCGAAACAATCATCTTCTACCTTGGTTTGCTGATGATGATCAAGAATATCAATATTCAACACATTGACATTGGCTGCCGCAAATAGTCGAGAATCTGGATTCAGATCGATTAACGTCTTTGACGTGGCGGTAACCTGATTGATGAATTCACAATATCCCCCAGCAATGTCTAAAACGGCAGCTCTCGGAGGCACATGTTTTTGTAGGAAATCCTGTATGAGCACCTGCCACAGAAGCAACTTTGATTTTTGTTCGCTGCTGTTAAACCGATTTTCGTACAAACGTTTCAAAAAGACGGCTTTTTCCATTCTTTTGGTTTTGATAGAGGTTAAAGGTCGCGCCAGCGATGCGAACATCAGTTAGGTGTCTTTTGAGCGGAGCCTTGGACGCAGCTTGTTCCAGAAAATCAAAGAAGATGGCTGCAAGCTGCTCAGGCAAGAGTTGTTTGTAGAACGTTGTAAAGTTATCAGGCCAAGACAGACAAGCGGTTTACGAGATGCTGGCCTGCTGAGTGCTGGCCTATCAGAACCGTTTAAGCCAGGATGGGACGCAGCATTATTTCATGGGTCAATAGCCATTCATAAATCTCTTCTAAAGTCTTTTCGGGCGTATAGGTTGGTTGCCAACCGGTTTGGCTGTGAATCAAGGTATTGTCCATCACAAACAAAGGGACATCGCCAACCCGTTCTTCAGCAACTGGTTGAATATTGATGGATTGCTGAGTAATTGTTTCACACAATGCAGTGGTTTCCAATAGGGACAGGCTGCCCTCCAGTCCACCCCCACGTTGGCAACCGCGCCATCGAGCGCGGCAAAATGAGTGAGCTGATATTCCACCAGGTTCAGCAGGTCATGCACATGGAGCAAGTCACGGACTTGCTTGCCGCCGCCGCCATAGCCGATATATTTGAGCGATTTCTGATAGTGGTGCGCGGCGACCCATAAGACAAAAACGCCTTGATCCACTTTGCCCATTTGCCAAGGTCCGGTCACGACCCCACAGCGATTAATCACCGCCTTTAAACCATAGGCATGGCGATATTCCTCAATCAACAGTTCTGAGGCCAATTTGGTTGTGCCATAGAGACTGCGATAGCCTGATAGAGAGAAATTTTCAGCGACCCCCCGTTCCGAAAATCCCGTTAATGTCTGTCGGGGAGCGATGCTAAATCGAGTTTTTTCTTCTACTAAAGCAATTGATTTCAGCGGCTCAATCGGATACACGCGACTCGTTGATAAAAAGAGCAGATCGGCGTGGGTCTTACGGGCTAGCTCCAAAATATTAATGGTGCCGACCAAATTGGTTTGCAGCACATAGTCAGGAGATGAAAAGCCCGCTAAAACAGAGGGTTCTGCAGAACAATCAATGATGGTGTCAACGTCGAAAACGTCGGGCGAGAGATCGGTTGGCAGACGAATATCACCATGGAAAAATTGGACGCCCGCATCCTTAAGACGGCTCAAATTGAGTTCAGAACCGCGACGTTTGAGATTGTCTAAGCAGAGGATTTTCCAGGTTTTGAATCGCTGCTTTAGGCCAATGGCAAGGGAACTGCCGATAAATCCAGAACCGCCACAAATCAGAACTTTATGCGCACTAACCATTGATTTTTGCCATCTTTTTGCGATTGCTCCGATGATAATCTCCTCGGGAGAGATGCCGTTCGAGCCAAATGTAGAGAACGACAAAGAGGTAGCGACTACCCATCTCTTTAATTTTGAGTTTGGAGACTCCGGTTTTGCGATTCTGCCAGGTAATGGGCATTGTGGTGTAAGAATAGCCGCGAGAAATTGCTTTCAATGGCATTTCCACCGTTAAGTTGAAATGATGGGAAATCAGCGGAGAAATACCTTCAATGACGTCGCGTCGATAGAGCTTAAAGGCGTTAGTCGTATCGTTGAAACCGAGGGAAAAAATCACCTGAATGAAAAGGTTTGCCAGTCGATTGATAAAGAGCTTATGGGCTGGATAATCAATGACTTTGCCTCCCTTCATAAACCGTGAACCAAAGACACAGTCGTAGCCTTCTTGCAGTTTGTAAAAATAGCGAACAATGTCTTCAGGGCGATCGGAACAGTCGGCCATGACGATCGCCACCGCATCGCCCTCAAAATTTTCTAACCCACACCGCACGGCAAAGCCAAACCCGTTGGGATAGTAATTATTGAGATAGCGGACAGACTGATAGCGATCGCTGAGCTCCTGAAGTAACGCTTCGGTGCGATCGCGGCTGTTATCATTCACGACCAAGATTTCGTAAGCGATACGCTCGGCGGATAGTACCTCAACAATGGCCTCAACGGTCGAGACGATGCTGCCCTCTTCGTTATAAGCGGGCATCACAATCGAGAGCTGGTCGTGAATGTTCTCTCCCAGCGGGGCTGGATACGTTGAAATGGGGCCGGCCAGATTCACCGATGCTGGCGCTAAGCCCTCGGGTCGATAGATGACCGAATTGCGTGGCCCTGCTGACGATTGAGACGAGTTGGCAGCGGGGCGATTAAACACGAGGCGATCGCTCAACACATAGTTGATAGTGGCCCCGACCGCCACCCCGATCAGGGTGTTGAACAAATAGTTGACCCCCAGGCGATCGAGTACCGGAAAAATCACCAGGACTCTTAAAAGTAAAGCTGCCCCCGCAGAAAAGTGGTATAGCGGCAATTGCTCCAGGAGTAACCGTTTGAGGTGCCAACTGCCCCCTGGCCAAACCCAAATTCGGTAAATGAAGAAGCTAGCAATCAGCGAAAGCTCGATCGCGACAAGATTGGCTAGATTGCGCAGCAGGGGAGTGTCCCAACCTAACAGGGTAATCAGGCCGTAGATCAAGCTGAGGTTGAGCAGTGCAGCAAACCCTCCGCCCATTAAAAATTTTGATATTTTAGCGAAAGACGCTTTATTCATCGCGACACTCAACATTCATCGTCTTAACGACACCTCTTTCACACTCAGATCAGCAAGAGAAACCTGTCCTAACTTGTAGATCTCTCGCCGTTCAAAATCATAGAAATAGACGGTTAAAAAATTGACTGTGTCTGGCAGTTTATCTGAGGCAACTTGTATTTCCCAACCAGAATTTAGATACTGGTTAGACGAAAATTCTTCGGCGATGTCCCGCCGCCGCTGTCTGACTTCTGTAAGGGTAAAGAGATCAGGAGCTGCCTCATTGCCTAAAAGCACCATACCCGGATGGCCGTTTGAGAATGCCCAACCCGATATTCTCAGAATGTCTCCGTTCGGAGTATTCAATATTTCAGCATCACTAATCTGACCCTGTGCCGAGTCAAAATCTGGACGAGCCTCAACATCCCAAACGGGGGCTGCTTCTAGCAGCTGATGCTGCCGGAATCGACTGATAAATGAAAGCGGTACTGCTGGATCTGGGTAAACAAAGTTGACAATACATTCGTTCGCCAGCTGGGGATCTAGATAATCATAGAGCTCCAAACAGGTCTTCGCTCGATAGCGCACATAGGAAGATGCCCGTGCATCAGCTAGGCCCCGCTCGTAACCGGTGATAAAGCTTGAAAATAGAACGCCAGCCAATAGCAATAAACTAACGGTGTACAGTATGTAATCCTTGAGATTTTTTTGGGACGCAAGAAATATTCTGGCTAAGTTTATCAGGCAAACGGGTAACAGGAGTGAGACTGTTGTGTATCTTGAAACCAAGGCGACGCCGGAGCCTAACCCGAGCCTGCCTGCCGTCGTAATCAAC